>CANQJR010000022.1 GCA_947624275.1 uncultured Bacilli bacterium | reverse complement strand
GTGCGGTTGAAATTTTAATTTAGGAAAAATGAGATTGTAATCAATCTCATTTTTATCTGTCTGAATATTTGATCAACTTAGCATGGACGACCATTCTTTTCGTCTTTCCAAGACACGTTGATAATGTCAAAAGTTTATCACTGCTGTTAAGTGTTGTATTGAATTTGTAAATGCTACGTTTTTGTAATTTCTTGGCAAAAGTTTCGAACTCTTGATCACTGGTAAATTGCGTTTGAATATAATCACTAGTCGTCGGAATGCTATAGACGCTGAACACTTGCCATAAAGTGTTTTGTTTTTCCGTTGATAATTTGATGATGTGATTATCATCATTGGCATACCAATTATTTTTTAAGATGTCTTGTAATGTTCCAAACATCGTCTTATCGAGACGAGCGTGGGCATATAAAATGGTATTCTTATCAAGATTGTTAATGTTGTTGCGATAATCTAAAAAGACCCAACCAGCACTATTATAACTTTTATCGAATGAATGAGTTAAATAATATTCATTGTCACGAGCTTGAACAAATGGGTAATTGATATTAGTACCATTAACTTGTATCCATCCAGCTGTATCGGCATTTTTTTCTTTTAAATTAGAAAAATCAACATTGATTAAATTCATCTTGATGTAATCCCAATAAGGATTATTTTTATTCTTCTTTTCTTCCTCTTTTGGCTCTACAATTTGTACATCTGCATCATCTTGCACTTCTTCAATTGGCGTATCGTCTTCAATATCGGCGACTAATTTCTCAGTTTTTCTCTTATCGTTATGCCAATTAAAAATATGAATTCCCGAATATATCAAAGCTCCGATCGATATCAATAAAACGATTGTTAAAAAAATTCTTATCACTTTTAATTTTCTTTTTTTCTTTTTACTTTTAGTCTCCTGTTCTTCCATAATGAACACCTCGAAGTTATTTTATAATAATATTTTTAAAAAGTCTATATTATAAAAAAATCTAGTGACAAATAGTTATACTTTTCTTCAAAATCTCATTGTCAAATATGTAAATATAATTTATAATTATTTTATAGTAGAGTAGTGTAAAAGGGGTGACTTTGATGCGTAACTTTCTCAATTCTTTTGTTTGTAAAGTAATAGTTATCACACTCATTTTAGTTCAATTCTTTTTTATTCATGCAGATGATGTTTATGCAGCTGATGGTGATTTGAACTGGAATGGTGTCACATTAGAGTGTATATATAGCGATGGCGGTTTATATGAGTATTCATATAACGAATATTTAGATGAGAACGGTTCTGATAATCCCTATGTCATCAATAGATACTCTTATGATTTAAAAGGTGTTTCATCAGAGGAAAAATATCAAAATAGTCGTTTTGTTTATTTGAGTAATCCTCGTGATGTAAATGAGACATATTATAAGTGTTATGATTATGTACATATTACTTCTATGTCATCTAGTAAGGAAGCAGAGACAAGTGAAGTGGAGACGTTGGTGGTTTTTGATAATGCATCAACATATGATTGGAACCATAAAGCCGAATGGAACATTGGCAATCTACTTCTCTCATTTGTCAATCCCTCTTTAGGATTATTTTCTGCCTTTTTGGACGACTTTTTGAAAGATGCTACATTGAATAATAATAATAGAAATTATAAATTAGTGGCAGAAAATTATATTTTAACTGATAATAGTGGTGATCCAAAAGCTGTTTTGAATTTTAAAAAAGAAAAAGAAAACGCTACGGATGAACAGGCTGTAGCCAATCCCGATTATGTAAATATATTGGTATACAATAATGCTGTTTTAGTAGAAGGAAACAATAAAACAAATATATTGCCTGATAGCAGTTACTCTGATTTAAAAATAACTAATACAAAAACAGGAAAATTGAATCGTGATTTAAATTCTGAAGAACGTGTTCTATTTTTAACGGATGCTGAAAGTAAAGTTTATACTACTACCGCTTCAACGGCTTCCTATTATTATGATTCACCACGATATTCAATTGCTGATGAAAATAATGGCGATAGATATGTTTATAATGGTATTTATGATGAAAGCAGTGCTACATCGGTAGGATCACTTTGTGAAGAAGTCATGCCAGAGACTGCTAAAGTTTTAGCTAAAATAATTGGATGGTGTCAATTGTTAATTCCAGCTTTACTAATAATATTGACAGCTTTAGATATTGGTAAGATCGTCGTTTCTGGTAATCTTGATGAAGATTTACCTAAACAGAACAAGCGTATTGTTAAGAGGTTCATTGCTGCTTTAGTTATCTTCTTCTTACCTTTGATTATTAGACTTGTATTGTCACAAGTTGCCGATTCCGGTTCAGAAGATGAAGAAATAAACTCAATACAATATATCGATTGCATTTTTGAATTAATTTAATTGGGTGGTGATAAAATGAATTTCTTATTAATTCCTGTCAATGACTGGGTGAATTATGTATTAAGTGCTGCGCAACTTGCATTATCATCAGCAAAAATTGGTGTCGAGGTTTGGTTCTTCCTCGGTGGTTGGAAATTTTTATTCAGAAACATAGGATTTTGGATTGATACAAACTTAGTTAATTTAATTGCTAAAGTGTATTCTTACTTTTTTAAATTGTTAGAGGGAACAATGTTTAATGAAGCTGTTGTTTCATCGATAATGCGAAATGTATATGTATTTATTGGTATCATAATGTTTTTTAGGTTGATGATGGTAGTCATCAAATATGTAGTAAATCCTGATTTGATAAGTGATGCCAAGGCAGGTGCCAATTCTCTAATCAAGAGATGTATCTTAGGAATGTGTGGTATTTTGTTCATTCCTACGATATTTGATTTGGGGTTGCAACTACAATCTAGTATTTTGAAAGATCAAATCGTTCAACAAATAATCATTCCTAAAGAGATGACAGATGTCGTTAAAAGAAATGTTACAAATGGTGGACGTTTTATTGGCACATACGTTTTATCAGGTTTTGTCAATCCGAATGAAAATGCCTCTAAAAAGGCAAAATTGGCATATGCTAATGCAATTGTAAATGGTGATTTATCTTCTTTGAACTTAAGCGATGGCTTTTTGACAGATCGACATGAATATGATTATTTCTTCCTCATATCAACGTTCTGTCTGGGTTATGTTCTGTACTTAATGATAAAATATTGTATTGATATAGCAACGAGATTTTTTAGATTATTGTTATATCAAATTTTAGCTCCGATTGCTATGATTGAATACATGATTAATGGTTCCGACGATGGCGTTTATAAAAATTGGTTAAAAAGCATTCTTGGAACTTATTTCATGTTATTCGTGCGAGTCTTGGCTATTTGGTTCGTCATATTTGTCTTGTCATTAATGAGCGAGATATCTGATTTATCTGCTGGTTCATTATTGGTCGATAATGATTATTTATTGCGAGCCCTCATAATTATTGCTTTGCTTGGATTCTTGATGGATTTACCTAAGTTAATTGGTCAAATATTTGGTTTAGATTTAGAACAAGAAGGTCAAGCAACTGGCTTATTAAAACAGGTTGGCGGAATGGTGAAAGGTGCCGCTCTTGGAGTACTTGCGGTTGGTGGAGCAGCTGTTGGAGGTGCTATTGGAGTTGGTAAATCAGCTATTGGTGCTCTTCCAGGTGGCAAAGATGCTAATGGCGCTAAAGTATCACTTTCTAAAAAATGGAGTGATATGAAACAAGCTAATGCTGAACAGCATCCTGGAATTAATTCAATAGCTTCGGCAACCAATAAAGCTGGTAGTGGTATATTGGGAGCGGCATTGAGTTCTAACCATTACACTGGTGCTGCATATAAAGGATATCAAAGTCAAAGACAAGAACAACAACAGGCTGCTAAAGAGTCTGAAGACATGAGTAAAGCTCTTGAAAATAAAAGAAAACAAAAAGTGCATGAAAAATTGGAATCACAACAACTCCAAGAACTTCAAAATAAAGCTCAAAATTCAGCTGCCGATGTTCAGCAAATTAAAATTGATCCAACTTCTATAGCAGCTATGGCCGGTGCGATGAATGCAGCAACTAATGCCCATATGCCTAACAATCAACAACAAATGCCAAATATTAATGCTAATCAGAATGGACAAACAACTGTTTCTTTAGATAATTTAGATATTAAAGTTACTGGTAAAGCAACGGCTGATTATAGTGGTGATTTGGAAACTAATATTACTGGAAAAGCTACTACGAACTATAATGGAGATTTAGAAACTACTGTTAACGGTCAAGCTCGAGCAATGTATGACAAAGGATTAGATGTCGATGTTCAAGGTCCAGCTCGAGCAAATTATGACAAAGGATTAGATGTCGATATCAATGGTCCAGCCCGAGCAACCTACGATAAAGGACTAGACGTCGATGTTAGTGGTACGGCGACAACTTCTTATAATGGGGATGTAAATACTGTTGTTGGCGGTAATGCTACTACTATTGTTGACCACAATATAAATACTGTAGTTGGCGAAGATGTTAACATCGATGCTCCAAATATAGATATTCGAAGAAATAATAGAAATCAAAATGATAATGACAACTCACAAAATAATTGAGATGACAAGCATTTTTATGCTTGTTTTTCTTTTTAATATTTTTAGATATGTTATAATAATTAATAGGTGATTTTATGAAAAAAGTACTTTTAATCGATGGAAATAATATTTTGTTTCGCAGTTATTATGCCACGGCTTATACTGGTAATATCATGAAAAATAGTAAAGGTTTTCCGACTAATGCACTATATGGATTGATCAACATGTTAAATAAAATAATCAATGAAGAAAAACCGGAATACGTCATGATTGCTTTTGATAAGGGAAAGACTTTTCGTCATGAAAAATATGCTGATTATAAAGGGGGACGCAGTGAGACTCCTGATGAATTGAAAATCCAATTTCCAATTGCAAAAGAGTTAGTTGAAGCGATGGGATTTAAATATTTTGAAATTGATAACTATGAAGCAGATGATATCATAGGTACTTTTGCAAAGGCCGTAACTTTAGATGATGAATATGAAGCGACCATCATATCAAGTGATAAAGATCTACTTCAATTGATCAATGATGAAGTAGAGGTGAAGTTGTTAAAGACTAATGACTATATTCGCATGACTCATGAAGAATTTGTGAAAACTTATGGCATTGAACCAATCCGCATGATCGATTTGAAAGCTTTAATGGGAGATTCTAGCGACAACATTCCTGGAGTCAGTGGTGTCGGTGAAAAGACCGCTCTAAAACTTTTGCAAGAGTATGGTACTTTGGGCAATCTGTACAATAACATCGATTCGGTATCAGGAAAATTGAAAGAAAAATTGCAAAACGATAAAGATAAAGCTTTTATGAGTTATGATTTAGCTACTATTTATCGCGATGTACCCATTGATACCGATTTCTCAAAAATTAAATATAATGGTATTGATACCTTAAAATATATCGATCTATTAAATGAATTAGAATTTTATTCACTAGTCAAAAAGATGGATATCAAAGAGACCAATATTCGTGAAAATATAATCGATATCGATTATGAGATAATCAAAGATATGAGTGAGATAACTTTGAAAGATGATTTTGCCATCTATGTGGAAATATTTGGTCATAATTATCACGATGCGGAAGTGTTAGGGCTTGCCATTTACAATCAGGATGTTTCTTGTTTTATTCCCTTTGATGTCCTTTTGAAGAATCCGACTATTTTGAACAATTCTTATAACAAATATACTTATGATTTGAAAAAGTTGATCTATGTCTTAGCGCGTCACAATTTAAAAATATCCAAAGTCAATTTTGATATGATGGTCGCATCATATGTTTTAAATCAGACGGTTAAAGATGATATATCTTATTTGATGAACAATTATGGATATAAGATTGACTTTTATGATACCGAATTTGGAAGTGCTTCTAAGATGGTTAAACCGAGTGTGGAAGTCATCGCTAAAAATGCTTGTATGAAAGCCAAGTTCATCTATGACCAACGCGAAGAATTTTTGAAAAAGTTGGAAGAAGAAAATGATATGAACTTGTTCAGCAAATTGGAGATGCCTCTTGTTGAGGTACTTGCTGACATGGAGATTACTGGCATAAGAGTCAATCGTGATTACTTGGTCAAAATCGGTGAAGAATTGAAAGAAAGAGCTAATGCGATATCGCAGAAAATATATGATATGTGTAATTGTGGTGAATTCAACATTGCTTCTCCTAAACAGTTAGGTGATGTTTTGTTTGATCAATTGAAGATACCATATCCCAAGAGAATGAAAAAAGAGGGGGAGCGCAATAAGTATTTGACGAGTAAAGAAATTCTTGATAAAGTTCGTCATCTCCATCCCGTCATTCCACTAATTGAAGAATATCGCATGGTCACTAAATTGTATAATACGTACATAATTGGACTCATCGATGAAATCGAAGAAGATGGTAAGATTCATACTTGCTTCAATCAGACTTTGACTAGAACGGGGCGCCTATCTTCATCAAATCCTAATCTTCAGAACATTCCCGTTCGAACTGAAGAGGGCAAAATAATCAGAAAGGCTTTTATTCCAGAGGAGAATTCTATTCTTTTGTCGAGCGATTATTCGCAAATCGAATTGCGCGTGTTTGCTCATATGTCCAATGCTAAAAACATGATCGAAGCCTTTGAACACGGTTTCGATATCCATGCCAAAACGGCTAGTGACATTTTTGGCATTCCAATTGATCAAGTCGATTCCAATATGCGTCGTCAAGCTAAAGCGGTCAATTTTGGTATTCTTTATGGCATCAGCAGTTTTGGTTTGAGTGAAGATTTAAATATTGATATCATCAGTGCTAAAAGATTTATTGACAATTATTTGGACACTTTTCCAACGATTAGAGAGTTCATGGATAAAATTGTGGAAAATGCCCATCGCGATGGTTATGTAAAAACGATTATGAATCGCAAAAGAGTCATCGAAGAATTGAAGAATAAGAATTATATGATTAGACAAAGTGGCGAAAGAATGGCTAAAAATACCCCAATTCAGGGTAGTGCTGCCGACATCTTGAAAAAAGCTATGATTGAGATTTATCAAGAGTTTAACAAACGCCATTTGAAGAGTAAGATGCTCATCCAAGTTCATGATGAATTGGTGTTTAACGTCTATAGAGATGAAGAAGAGGAAGTTGAACAAATCGTCGTCGATATCATGGAAAATACTTATAAGTTGAATGTGCCATTAAAAGTCGATGTCAATAAGGGAAATGATTGGTACGAAGCTAAATAGAGAGGAGTAGTAGTATGCCAGAGTTACCAGAAGTAGAAACGGTCAAAGAAACTTTAAAGCGAAAAGTTTTAGGAAAAGAGATAAAAGATGTTAAAGTCATCTATTCCAAAATAATTGAAAATATGGATGGTGATGAATTTTCACAAAAATTGGTCGGTGAAAGAATAAATGATATCACTCGTCGTGGTAAATGGCTCGTTTTTCACCTCGATCACTATTGTTTATTATCGCATTTGCGCATGGAAGGAAAATATTTTTTAAAGAATATCTCTGATGAGATTACTAAACATCAACACGTCGTCTTCAATTTTACTGATGATACTTCTTTACGCTATGCTGATACGCGCAAATTTGGTCGCATGTATTTAGTTCCAAAAAGTGAACTTGAAAGCGCTAAACCTTTTCAAGAATTGGGATTGGAGCCTTGGGATAAAAGACTCAATCATCAATATCTCAAAGAGATTTATAAAAGTAAGCGACTTCCCATCAAAACAGTCATTCTCGATCAAGGAATCATCACTGGTATTGGCAATATATATGCTGATGAAATTTTATTTTTAAGTGGTATCAATCCCTTTACTCCTTGTAATGAACTTGCTGAAAAAGATTTGGATAACATCATTAAAAACACTCGAAAAACTCTTGAAAAGGCCATCAGTGAAGGGGGAACGACGATTCGTAGTTATACTTCTGATGAAGGGGTTACTGGTCTTTTCCAAAACAATTTATACGTCCATTGTCGCGCTAATGAAAAGTGTTTGAAATGCCATAGTATCATTGAAAAAACGCGCATTGGCGGAAGAGGGACATATTATTGCCCCAATTGTCAAAAGAAGAGGGATGAATCATGAATGGTCTTCTCGTCATCAACAAAGAAAAAGATTGGACTAGTCGTGATGTCGTCAATAAAATAAGTTCTATTTTTGACATGGGAAGAGTTGGGCATACGGGAACATTAGATCCTTTGGCTACTGGTGTTTTAGTAATTGCTCTCGGTGAAGGATTGAAACTGGTCGACTTTCTCAGTTGCGACACCAAAGAATACATTGCTGAAGTGAAACTTGGCCTTGCGACGGATACCTTAGATATTTTGGGAAATGTCATCAAAACGTCAGAATATTCTTTAGACGCTGATAAATTGCGAGAAGTTTTAAATTCTTTTTTAGGTGTTAACATTCAAGAAGTACCTCTTTATTCATCAGTCAGAGTGAATGGGAGAAGGCTATATGATTATGCCCGTCACAATTTAGAAGTTGAACTTCCAAAACGCGAAGTGGAAATATTGGAGATGGAGTTTCTCTCTTTAGATGATGACAAGTTTACGTTTCGCGTCGTGGTGAGTAAGGGAACTTATATCCGAAGTCTGATAAGGGATATTGGTGAAAAGTTGAACATTCCTTGTACGATGTTAAATTTGCAGAGAACGAGACAAGGAAAGTTTTCGCTTGCGGACAGCTATACTATCAGTGATGTGGAAAAAGGTCATTATGAAATCATTTCTTTTTATGATGTCCTAAAAGATTATCCCATGGTTGTCGTCGATTCTTTTATCGAAAATAAAATTAAAAATGGGCGCATCTTAGAAAACAGATATGATGATGACAAAATCGTCTTTGTGAATGCATCTAAAAAGGTTTTAGCCATCTATGAAGTCTATTCTAAAGATCGAACTAAAGTCAAACCATTAAAGGTATTTAACTTGGATTGACAATAAAAAAATGATAAATCTTGAAAAAAAGAATATCTTGGTATAAAATAAAATTGTCTTCTATTAAGAAGAGTAAATATAATCGATATTTTCAGAGAGAATGAGTTTGGTGCAATCATTTAATATGGTTATGTTGAAGACACTTATGGAATTGGAGACCGTGTAATCGCGTTAAGGTTTTAAGCATTTATTAATGGAATTAAGGTGGTACCACGAACTATGTTTCGTCCTTATGTGGTGGCCATCTTTTTATATATAGGAGGAAGTTATGATAGTAAAACCAAAGGGAACTTATGATCTTTATGGGAGTGAAGCTAAAAAATGGCAATATGTAAATGGCGTAATTGATGATTTGATGTCTAAATACAACTATGATTATATTCGTACTCCCATCTTTGAAGCTAGTGAAGTATTTCATCGAGGTGTTGGGGAGACGACTGACATCGTCACGAAGGAGACTTATGATTTTGTCGATCGCGGCAATCGCAATATGACTCTTCGTCCTGAAGGAACAGCTGGCATCGTCAGAAGTTACATCGAAAACAAGATGTATGGAGATCCAACGCAACCCGTCAAACTGTATTATAATGGTACGATGTATCGCTATGAACGTCCACAATCGGGTCGAGATCGTGAATTGACGCAGTTCGGCGTTGAAGTTTTGGGATGCGATGACGCTTTAATCGATGCGGAAGTCATTTCGATTCCGGTCAATTTGTTGAAAACGCTCGGTTTGAAAGAAGTCAAGGTCAATATCAATACTTTGGGAGATAGAGAATCGCGTGATAATTATCGCCAGGCTCTATTAAAATATTTTAAACCACATTTAAAAGATTTATGTCCAGATTGTCAGGAACGTTTTAACAAAAACCCTTTACGTATTTTGGACTGTAAAGTTGACAAGGATAGCGAGATCTTGAAAAATGCGCCAGTCACTCTTGATTATTTGAATGAGGAGAGCAAGAAGCGTTTTGACGACGTCAAGAAATATTTGACGCTTTTGGAAGTAGAATATGAAGTCGACACTAAATTAGTTCGCGGTCTCGACTATTACAATCACACGGTTTTTGAAATCGAAGCTCAAGTGGCTGGCTTTGGTTCTAATAACGTCCTAGCTGGTGGCGGTAGATACAATGGCCTAGTCGATCTATTGGGTGGTCCACCAACTCCGGGAATCAGTTTTGGAATGGGATTGGGACGTCTCATGATGGCTCTCGATTTAGAAAAAATTGAATTGCCCATTTCTGATTCTTTAGATGCTTATATAATGTACGTATCTCAAAACGAAAAAGAATATGCTGTCACTCTAACTCAGTATTTGCGAATGAATGGTTATAAAGTCGATATGGAGTATATGAATCGCAGTTTGAAAGGTCAATTCAAACAGGCTGATCGATACAATAGCAAGCATTTGATCATTTTGAATGAAGAAGAATTGCAAAACGACGTGATCAAAATTAAAGATAATAAGACCAAAGAAGAGACATTAGTAGGAATTGATTACATCCTATATTATTTCGAAGAGAAGACGTCATCAGAAGAATTTACTGATGAAGAATTGGCGAGATATTTAGAAAATGATGAAAACTCTGAAAATATGGAAGATTGATTGAGGTAATGATATGAAGAAAAATATGAATACAGATTTTAACATCAAAAACGTTGGTGAAGAAGTCACTCTTTATGGATGGGTGCAAAAAAAACGTGATTTAGGTGGACTTACTTTTATCGATTTGCGCGATCGAAGTGGCATTATTCAATTAGTTGTGAGACCTGAAGATAAAGACTATGCGATTGCCTCTTCGCTAAAGAGTGAGGCCGTCGTCAGAGTAGTCGGTAAAATTCGTGAACGCGAGAGTAAAAATATGAAAATTCCGACAGGAGAAATCGAAGTTTTAGTGCAGGATATGGAATTGATCAACAATAGTATTGACATTCCCTTTGAAATCAGTCGAGATACGACAGCTTTGGAAGATACGCGTCTAAAATATCGCTATTTGGACATCCGTCGTGATAATATCAAAGACAATTTGATCTTGCGTCATCGCGTCACGATGATAGTTAGAAATTTTTTGTCCAAATTGGGTTTCATCGAAGTAGAAACACCAATTCTTTGTAAATCGACGCCTGAGGGAGCACGAGATTATCTAGTGCCTTCACGCATTTCTAAAGGCGAGTTCTATGCTTTGCCACAATCACCACAAATCTATAAACAATTATTGATGATTGGTGGTATGGAGAAATATTTCCAAATCGCCAGATGTTTTCGCGATGAGGATTTGCGCGCTGATCGTCAACCCGAATTCACGCAAATTGATATCGAGATGAGTTTCATTGAAGAAGAGGACATTTGGGATGTCGTCGAAAATATGATGAAAGAAATATTTAAAGAGATCAAAGGTGTTACCCTAAATAAATTTGAACGTCTCACCTATGATGAATGCATGCGCCGTTTTGGTAGTGACAAGCCAGATACCCGTTTTGGCATGGAGCTTCAAGACATCACGTCCATTTTTGAAAATACCACGTTTGAAATATTTAAAAATATCATCAACGCTAGTGGTCTAATCAATTGTTTAGTCGTCAAGAATGCTGGTGACAAATTCTCTCGTAAAGATTTGGATAAATTGACAGACTTTGTCAAAATATATAAAGCTAAAGCTCTATCTTATTTGAAATATAATTCTGGGGAATTATCCGGTTCCATTAGTAAAGTGTTGAGTGATGAAGAGAAAGAACAATTGTTATCGAAACTCGCGCTAGAGGAAAATGATCTAGTCTTGATAATTGCTGATCAAAAAAATATCGTTCAAACTTCCCTTGGTGCATTGCGCAACAAGTTGGGAAACGAATTATCTTTAATCGATACATCTAGATATGATTTCCTATGGGTTACAGAATTCCCCATGTTCGAATACAGTGAAGAAGAGGGAAGATACGTCGCAGCTCATCATCCATTTACTTCACCACGTCTCCAAGACGTCGATAAGTTGTTGACTGATAAAGCTAATTGTTATTCGCGAGCTTATGACCTCGTCTTGAACGGTTATGAACTATTGAGTGGTTCCATTCGTATTCATGATGGATCAATGCAAAAAAAGGTGTTTGAAGCCATTGGATTGAGCGATGAAGAAGCAAAAGAAAAATTTGGCTTTTTCCTAGATGCCTTTAAATATGGTACTCCACCTCATGGTGGTGTGGGAATTGGTTTGGAAAGACTCATTATGATTTTAGCAGATACTGATAATATTCGTGATGTCGTGGCCTTTCCTAAAACAGCTAGTGCTTCTTGTTTGATGACGGAAGCTCCTAATGTCGTTTCTTCTAAACAGTTGGATGAATTAGGAATAGAAATCAAAAAATGACATAATGTATAAAGACACTAGATAGTGTCTTTTTAATTACCAATTTTTGGTATGTCTAATGAGGGCAAATCATATTGACAAAAATGCATTTTTATCATATAATGTACATAAGAAAAGGTGGGAGTTTATGAAAAAAATATTTTCAAAGCGTGTGATCGCTACATCAGTGTTGATAATAGCAATTTTATTTTCAATTGTTTTTGTGACATTGAATGAGCGAAGCGTTGAAGCGCAATCGCTAAATTATGTCAATTTGGATTTTACGGATAAGTCTAAATATGATTTTGACAAGACGGATTCTTATAGTGGAGAAGGATGGAAAATTGTCAAAGTTGATCATGATTACACCATTTATTTAAATGGTGTTAAGGCTAGCAAGATTGTCATGCCTATGGATGATGCCGATAAGGATTGTTCATTAGATAATTGTGGTACTAAACCGCGTCTATCCAATATCGTCCTCGTCGTTGAAGGAGAGAATATCATCTATGGCAGCAATAAGTATGAGGACGGATTAATCGGTAATCTCGTCAAGAATACTACTGTAAGAGGTAGTGGATCACTAACTGTCAATTCGACACATGGTATAAACATATATTCTGATGTCGTTTTTGAAGATGGATTGACTGTCAATGTTTATAGTAAAGTTTATGGTATTTTGTCAAACCATAGTCTCACTATCAAAGGTGGTAAATTTAAAGTTGTGTCAGGAGATGCATCATTGATCTCTGGTGATGATATGACGATTCAAAAAGCTAGTATCGATGCTGAGATACTAGGTGATATCGGTTCTACTTTTACTGCCAATAAAGGAATTGTTGAATCCGTTGAAAAACTTGCAATCAAAGATTCTGATTTGAACTTGCGCAAAGGTAATAGTGCCATCGTTGCCAAAGAAGTTAGCATCGAAAACTCAACAGTTAAGAATGATGGCAAAGTTGGAAGTTTATATGGTATTTGGGCCAATGGTAGAGATTCTGGCAATTTGACTATCAAAAATTCTACTATCGATTTGAAGAGTACTTATCAAACATTTAAATCAAATGGTAAGATCACTTTAGATGGTGGTACTTACAAGTTATCTTCAACTGAGAGAAGAACATCAGTAATCGAGGGAAGAAACGAGGTTTTAGTAACTGGTAAAGCTGACTTGAGCGTCGTTGGTGTCGGTTACGGTGTATCAACTACTTATGATTATGGATTCGTAACTTTTGATGATGATACTAAGATATTCATCAATATTACTGGTGCTTCCGTTGCAAATATTGATAGCGTCGATCAATTCGCTATTTCAACTAAGAAAACTTATTTGGGAAAGAATATTGACTTTGAAGCTTATGGGCCTAATCATGTCTTTAGAAGAGCACCAACATTTACGGGTGGAAGTTTTTACATCGAAGCTAGCCAATTTGCTGGTGGTGATGCTAAGCGTTATGCAGTTGCTAAGAGTAAAGAGGACATAATGAATTTCCCTTCAATGTTCCGCTATGTAAAGATCGTTTATAAAGAGGATACAGAACCTCCAAAGATCAGTGGTTATACAGAGGGTAAAATGTATTGTTCTTTACCAGTTCTAACTGTTACTGATGATACAGGTATTGCCAGTGTTGTCGTAAATGGTGAAAAGATCAGAAAATTTTCAACAGATACAGAATATAAAAAGACTTTTACTGTACCAATATTGAATAGTCCAATCAAAGAAGTGGTAGTCACTGACGTTTTAGGAAACGTATCTAAAGCTAAGTTTACTGCTTACAATGGTTGTGCTGTTGACATATCTCAAACGAGAATAAGTTTTGGTGGTACTTTTGTATATGATGGTAAAGAGAAAAAACCAGTTGTTTCTGTATATTATGGAACGAGAAAGTTAAAGGATAATGCTGACTATAAAGTTACATATTCTAATAATGTTTATCCAGGTACTGCTACTATTAAAGTAACAGGAATTGGTGGATTTGAAGGTACTGTTACTAAATACTTCACTATTGAAAAAGCTGACAATGTCATCAAAGCTAGCAATTCGAGCAAAGTTTATGCAACTAAAGCGCAGACGATAGCTGTCAACGCTTCTCAAGTTGGTAATGCTAAACTATCTTATAGCAGCAACAATAAATCAGTTACGGTCAACAGTGATGGAAAGGTAACTGTTAAAGCTAAGTTCATCGGTAAGGCAATCATAACGATTAAGGCTAATGCTACTAGTCAATATGATGCCGCTGTTAAAACAGTTACAGTTACAGTTAATCCACCAAGTATCAAAATATCTAAATTGACTAATTCTAAAGGTAAGAAAATGGTCGTTAAGTGGTCTAAAAATACTAGTGTCACTGGTTATCAAGTTCAATACTCTTTGGATAAGAATTTTAAATCAGGTGTCAAGACTGTAACACTTACTAAAAATAGTAAAACTTCAACTACTATTTCTAAATTGACAAAGAAGAAAACTTATTATGTGCGCATTCGTACTTATAAGACTGTTAGTGGAGTAAAATATTACTCTAGTTGGAGTTCTTATAAAAAAATAAAAATATCTAAATAATAGAAAAGATCCTAATTGATGTTAGGATCTTTTTATTTACAATTTTTCAAATATTCTAAAATGATTTTATTGACGTAATAAGCTCGATCTAAATATGGGAAATGTCCACTTTTAGGGATGACGATGAGACCGGAATCTCGGATGTTTTTGTTTATGAAATAACCATCGCTAAGAGGAACGTCTCTATCATTTTCTCCCCAAATTATGAGGGTGTCGACATCAATATTTTTAATGTCTTCTCTTTGATCGCGATTAACTATTTTGATAAAAGTGTTGCGGATGTTCTTGGACAAACTGGCATAGTCGTTGGAGCCAAATAATTTTATCAATTTTTCTAAATAGTAGTGTTTCATTTTAGTTGGTAGGATAAAAGCTATTTTTTTTAATAATTTATATGTTTTTTCTCTCACTTTTTGATACCATCTCTTGGTCGGTTTGATGCCAGCGATATCGATCAGAATTAAGTTTTTAATCTCTAAATGATAGCGGGTGAAGAGATTGATGACAATTCGTCCACCGAAGGAATGGGCAATTATCGTCGGATTATCTATTTTTTTACCAATGATGAAATCATTGATCAAGTCGGTGTAGTCATCAATAGTCAAATCTCTATTGGGAAAAGGACTTTTACCAAAACCTGGATAGTCTAAAGAATAAATGGTGAAATCATCTTTTAAAAGGCTTATCAAATAGTTAAATGATGGTCGATTATCTCCCCAACCGGGCAGAATTAAAATGTTATTATGACCATTGCCCTGTTTTTCATAATATATTGTAAAGTCATTTACACAAAACTTCATAACTTCACCTAATATAAATTATGAAAATTAAAAAATGTTGTTAATGAATATTAGGTTTGTTATAATTACTTTAGAATAGAGAGTGATATTATGGATATGAAAAAGACTAAAATAATTTGTAGTATTGGACCAGCTAGTGAAGATGAAAAAGTCATGACGACGCTTGCTCAAGAGGGGATGAATGTCGTCAGAGTAAACTTTTCACATGGGGAATATGACGAATATTTGCGCATTAAAAACACTGTTGATGCCGTAAGGCAAAAAACCGGTTTGCACATCGGACTTTTATATGATACCAAGGGTCCTGATTTTCGTACTGGAAGTATGGTAGAAGAGGGCGTTAATTTAGTGGAGGGACGAGAGTTATATCTCGTCAAAGAAGATGTCGTCGGTACTGATGAGCGCATTACGGTCAATTACAAGAATGTTTTGGACAAATTGAAAAAAGATGATGTCGTTTTGTTCGATGATGGTCTCATGAGTGTCAAGGTCATCGCAAGTGATAAAAAGGGCGTTCGTTGTAAAGTTATTAATGGTGGTGTTTTGACATCTCATAAAGGTGTAGCTGTTCCTGGCGTTTCTTTAGATGTTCCTTTTTTGTCAAAACAGGATAAAAAAGATATTGAATTTGCTTGTCAAAACGATGGTGACTTTTTAGCCCTATCATTTGTCAGTTGTAAGAAAGATATTGAAATGGTACGTCAATTGTTAAAAGAGAATCACAGCAATATGCAGATTATTTCCAAAATTGAGAGTCAGACGGCCATCGATAATTTAGATGAAATCGTTGAAGCAAGTGATGGTGTCATGGTAGCCCGTGGTGATTTGGGCGTTGAAATGCCAATGCAAGAACTGCCTATTTTACAAAAATTAATGATCCAAAAGTGTCGTGAAAAAGGTAAGTTCTGCATCGTTGCGACTGAGATGCTAGCTTCGATGTACACGAGTAGTAGACCGACGCGAGCTGAAGTGTCCGATATTGCTAATGCGGTGTTAGATGGTTGTGATGCCGTCATGTTGAGCGGTGAGACCACTGTTGGAAAACATCCCATAGAGGCTGTCAAATACATGAGTGCTATCTGTAAAGAAGCAGAATCTTATTACGATTATGGTTATGAATATGCTTATGAAAACGACAAAGCTATCACGGCAGCAATTGCTAAAGCCGTAGTTGCTAGCATCGAAGAGTTAGATGTCAAAGCTATTGTCGTTCCAACGATGGGAGGACACAGTGCCCGTGTGATGAGCAATCTTAAGCCAGAACCCGTCATCATCGCGCCAACTCCTAGTGAAAAAGTAGCTCGCAGTCTAGCCCTAAATTTTGGAGTGTACCCAAGTGTCGTCGAAATTGTGGACGATTTCACTGATATAACTAAGATATCTCGTGAAGTATCCCAAAAGATGTTGAAGTTAAAGAAAAAAGACGTCATCATCATCACTGGTGGTATTCATACTGAAAAAGAAATAAATCAAACTAACTTCTTAAAAATAGAAGAAATTTAAAAGAAACTATTCATTAATAGTTTCTCTTTTTATTGGAGGATTCTTATAATTATTGAGATCTCCATCCATTATTAAATCGTATATTTTTTGAACTCTAATATCAATTTTCAGCAATTCTTCATCATCTTTTTTGACATTGGTAATAATTGGTATCGCAATATTTTTTTTCAATTTACTTAGGTAATTCTTTCCCTTTTGGCTGAAACCTAAAACGCGTAAGTACTTCAACTCTTGGCATTTTGCTTCTTCTTTGGTAAATGATGTTAAAATGTGGATGAACATTCTAGATAATTTATTATAAGTATATCTTTTACTTTTGATTGAATTGGTCAATTCTTCAAGATTTTGACACTTGTTTATGACTTTGACAATTCTATTTTCAATACCTTCATCAACTGTTTGATAAATGTTTATTTTTTGTCCTTCGGTAATTATTTTATATTTTAACAATTTAAAATAGTTCCATTGTCTTTTATTACGTAAAAAATCATTGGTCATCAAAGGTACAAATTTCTCTATATTTTTCTTCTCGACAATAGCTTCTCTTATGGCAGTAGCGCTTATTATGGCACTGTTTAAATCTTTGGAATGGAAATCATTTGTCCTTTTGATAGTGACTGGCGTGATCTTAGCTTTTTGACGCATTATTTCTTTGATATAGGATAGCCCTAAAAGGTCATTAGGAGTATCGATGGTTAAATCAGATATGTCTTTTATGGCTTTGCTCATGGCAGTCGGATAATTGATGCCATCTTGCATATAACTTTTTACCAATTCTTCATAAAAGGAATTGTTCAGTTGAATATTAGCGATTTCTCGTAATTTTTCAACATCATTGCTCTCACTGCCGAACACTAAAAAATCGACTTTGAGTTTCTTTAAGATAGCAATGGCTCCCTTGGCAAAAACATCAGCACTTTGACTAGAAAAAATAAATGGTAATTCGATGACTAAATCGATGCCGTACTCCAAGGCTATTCGTGTTTTTTCTTCTTTGGTTAGGATGCTGATATTTCCCCTTTGGGTAAAACAACCTGACATCACTAAAACGATTAAAGAATTTGGATATTGTTCTTTAATTTTTTGCAAATGATATAAGTGTCCATTGTGAAAAGGGTTATATTCACAAATAATGCCGATAATGTCCATTTTTATCACCAAAGTTATGATAACACATTTTGACAGTTTATAAAAGTTTAACTATAATATAGCGATAAAGAGGTAAGACTATGCATAAAGATATTGATCAAGAAATTTATGATTTCATGCGCGTAAGAGGGACTGATCGCCCAGCTTACAAACTCGTGAATAAAAAGATTTTGACAGCATTATATGATATGTTGTCATCCGATGCAAAAAGAGGATCTGATGCCAAAATTCCTCAAGAAGTTTGGTGGATAGAAGCTAGCAATGAAAAAATTGATACTCTATCAAGAATATACAGTTTATGTTCTTCTTTGGGATATCAATCACATTATGCTGAAGTTTTAGACCAAAGTCTCCCCAGCGAAATCATAATCGCAATATATATGCAAGACTATTCGTATTTCTTTCCCAATTTATCAGATGCTCAAATCAATTCTTCCCTAAAGAGCAATTTGGATATATATGGCAATCAAGTCTTAAATACACAATGTGATAATCGTCAAATTGTTTTAGAGACTAAGATTGGTAAAATCACTTATTGTCAAGCTACGGACAAATATTTGAATGATGATTCAGATATGTTAAATATTGTGTTATATCATCGCCAAGTCAATGGTTCCTTTCGCTGTCATGAATTGAGTTATGATTTGACGTGTAAGTTAAAGGCTAATTGTGTCACTGGTTTTGTTCCTAGAATAGGGGGAGAAGTATTGCACAGTTGGGTGGAAAAGGATGAAGATTGTATTGATATTGCTCATAATATCGTTTTGAATAAAAATGATTTCTACCGCCTTTATCATCCCGAAGTGTGGAATGAGTTGACGTATGATGAGATTGAAAATCAGCAAATAGCTAAGGTCATATCAAATCCTGAATTTTTGAAAGGATATTATTCTTTGCCATATTATGCCATAAAAAAACAATTATTAAAAAGTAAAAAGATGTAATAAATTTAATATTTGATTTGCAAAATCATTTTAAATAAGTTATAATGTAAAGCGCGAGGTGGAGAATGGATATCAATTTAAATGAATTATATTCTGGCGTTTTAGATACTATTTGTATCGATAGAGATATTCTTTTTGCGCAAGATACATATCATATAAAAGATATTGAGAAATTGTCCGATGTCCACCTAAAAGGCGAAATCGCCAAGAATGATCAAAATGAGGTCATTTTAACTGGTGTTTTGAGTGGAGTCATGACCATCTTAGATTCCATAAGTCTCGAAGAAGTCAATTATCCTTTTTCGATTGAACTCGAAGAAAATCTTGATGAAATTGTGGGAAAAGGTAAAAATAGTATTGATATTCTCGATATTTTATGGCAAAATATTGTTTTAGAGGTTCCACTTAGATATACTGAAGTGACCGATTATAGTAAGTATAGTGGTGATGGTTGGCGACTGATTAGCGAAGAAGAGTTAAAATATGAAAATAATCCCTTCCAAGCACTATTAAAAAATGAGAAAGAGGAGTGATAATAATGGCAGTACCTTTTAGAAAAGTTTCTAAGACAAGAAAAAGATTGAGAAGAAGTCACAATGCGTTGACACCAGCTGGTGTAGTCGTTTGTAAAGAATGTGGCGCAGCTATTAAACCTCATAGAGCTTGCCCTAATTGTGGTTCTTACAAAGGTAAAAAAGTTGTTGAGACAAAGGATGCTGAATAAGCATTTTTTTATTTCATTAATATTGTAATTTAATTTTTTTTTGTATATAATAAGAATATATTTTTTGTCTAGGGGGAAGTATTATGAGTGACAATAAAACGGATAAATTTTATGCAATGCTATATCAACCTATTTTTATTGATGCTGGAATCGTATCCTATAAACCTCTCAGATTGGTTGAAGGTTTTTATGATGTACAAAGAGAGACATTTACCGTGAAAGATAGCAATGATGAATATGATTGTGTCGATAAATGCATTCCATTATTTGGGAAAAAAGATGATTGTCTTTTATCTTCAATCGGTGATGAAATTGGGGATATTTTAAATACTTCAGAACTATTTTATGGTTTTCCAATCCATGAGAAAATTTTGTCGTATTACATGGGTAATGACGATGCTTATAAGGATGTAACACCACTTGAAGCTTATGAAAAAGAATTGAGATGTTATTTTCTATTCTCTATGTATGATTCAACAAATGATGAAAATGTCTTCTATTTAGCTGATAAAATAGATAATCATGACGTTTATATAGTTGATCCTGAGATGGATGTCGTATCAACTTTGAATGATGCGGCTAAAGATGATAACGTACCTAATCAAATCATCATTTCCATCAATGGTTTGGCTAATAGTGCTGAAGAAGAAGAGGAACAAGAGGACGAAAATGAAGAGAAGCCAAAATTGAAACCATATCAAAAAATAAATGCTGAAACGACTTCTTTCACGCCAATCATTCGTGATTTCGATCCCGATGAATTAGAAAAAGAGATAAAGGAAGAGGTCATTGGTCAAGACCATGTTGCCAGTGCTCTCGTCTCAATGATCTATAAAAATATGCGCTATTATGAACAGCGTGGTCTAAAGTCAAACATGTTGATTTTAGGTCCTAGTGGTTGTGGAAAGACGGAACTGATTCGTTCCATCAATAGGCATTTAAACATTCCGATGACCATTTTTGATGCGACGACTGCTAGTGCGACTGGTTATGTCGGTAATTCCATTGGTCAATGCATCAGAGATTTGATCAGCGTTTGTAATGGTGATGTGGAAAAGGCTGAAAATGGTATCATCGTCATTGACGAGATCGATAAATTAGCTGGTGGTGATGGCGTTACTAAAGGTGATGTCCAAGATGAATTATTGAAAATGTTAGATGGTGATGAAGTGACTTTGCCATCAGAAAATCATCTCGAACGTCCAATTAGATTCAATACGAAAAATGTCACTTTTATTGGTGTTGG
>CANQJR010000021.1 GCA_947624275.1 uncultured Bacilli bacterium | reverse complement strand
GATCTTTGGGATTTGCATATTTTGCTAAATCGGTTAAAGAAATATAATTAACATTCCCAACTCGCATTATCCCAATTTTATTTTCTTTTACAATAATTTCAGTTGTTACTATGTCTGTCTTCATTTTACCCCCTCATTAATTTAAGTTATTTTATTAATATTTTATTTAATTTTGTTTCATCTGTTTTTTTCAGCATTATCAGGTCTTCCATATACTACTTTTCCAGTATGTAACCACTATCCAAATTCTACATTAGTAGTAAATGCTGGCATATTCAAAAAGCGAAAAAAAATGAGGAAATTTTCAACATATACTTATTATAACTCATTAAAAACTTCCTCTATTGCATATCTATTTATAATTATTTTATTTAATATCAATCATTTTCATAGTATAAGTATTATATCCTTCATATTGATAACTAGCATCAATACCCTTCATATAAACTTCTCTATCATTTATTTTATCAGTCAATGCTTTTTCAATTAATAATTTGATTTCTGTATCTTTAATAGGACTTCTTTCCATTGCTAATAAATATTCTTCTTTATCAACTTTGGACCAATCAACTACTTTGTTCAATTCTTTCTTTAAAATCAAATCTAACCATATTCTTGTGCTCCTTCCATTTCCTTCTCGGAAAGGATGAGCAATATTCATTTCTATGTATTTTTTTATAATACCTTCAAAAGTATTTTGAGGCATTTTATCTATTTTTAATAGTACATCTTCTAAATACATAGCAGCGGCGAATCTAAAATTCCCTTTAGCTAAGTTTTCGGTTCTTACTTTACCAGCAAATTCATAAATATCCCTAAATAGATATTCATGAATTTGAGATAAACCTTTAAAAGTTCCTATTTCAAATTCGTTAATCTCATTACTATCAAATAATTCTAAAGCTTTAGTTTTGGTAATTCGTTCTTCTTCTTTAGATAACTCTATTTCATTGACAATACCAAGTTTATTCTTTAGCATTAGACTATCTCCCGCAGCAATTTTTATATTTTTTACCTGAGCCACATGGGCATGGATCGTTTCTTCCAACTTTCTTGCCATTAACTTTAGGTTGTTGTTTGATTGGCTCTTCTGCATCTGTTTTGTTAGAGAATTTTTTCTTACTTATTTCTTTTCTTTCAAGATTTTGTGTTATTTGAGCTTTTACTAAGAAATTAGTTACATCCTTATCGATATCTTGTAACATCTTATCAAACAATTCAAATCCTTCAACTGTGTAAGCACGCAATGGATCATCTTGTCCGTAACTGCGCAAATGAATTCCTTCTCTTAAATGTGCCATGGTATTGATGTGATCTGTCCAATATTTATCAATTATATTCAAAGTGATAACTTTTTCAAACTCCTCAGCTATGTCAAGAGGAACGACACTTATCTTTTCTTCATATTCTTGAATTAATTGGTTATAAATCTTATCAATTATTTCTTCTTCTTTCAATTTAGAAATATCTTTTACTTCAATATTATCTTTTAACAATCCATTTACGTATTCAACAATATCTGCCAAATCATCCTTTGTCAATTTACCTTCGGGATAAATATGTGATTTAACAACGTCAGCAATATGATCTCTCATCGTTTTCTTAACAGTATCGTGAATTGATTCATTATCTAAGATTTCATTTCGACGTTCATACATAATCTTTCTCTGATTATTATTGACGTCATCATACTGTAACAATTGTTTTCTTATATCAAAGTTATTACCCTCAACACGCGTTTGAGCAGAAGCAATTGATTTAGTAAATGTCTTACTTTTAATGGCTTGATCTTCTCTTATTCCCAAAGACTGCATCATGCGTTTAATTCGATCAGTTCCAAAGCGAACCATCAAATCATCTTCCATAGAGATATAAAATTGTGTATAACCAGGATCACCTTGACGACCAGAACGTCCACGCAATTGATTATCAATACGACGTGATTCATGTCTTTCAGTACCTAAAACACACAATCCTCCAAGTTTGCGAGTCTCGTCAGTAAGCTTTATATCAGTACCACGACCAGCCATGTTAGTTGCTATCGTTACAGCATTCTTCTCTCCAGCTTTGGCAATTATTTCAGCTTCGCGAGCATGGTTTTTCGCATTCAATACTTCGTGAGGTATTTTCTTCTTAGTCAATAATTTACTGATCAATTCATTCGTCTCAATGGCAATGGTACCTACTAACACGGGCTGCCCTTTTTTATGTCTCTCTTCAATTTCATTGACTAAGGCATTGAACTTTCCCTGTTTAGTTGAATAGACCAAATCTGGTTGGTCATCCCTAATGATTTCTTTATTAGTAGGAATAGTTATAACAAACATATTATATATATTGCGGAATTCTTCTTCTTCTGTCTTAGCAGTACCAGTCATACCAGACAATTTTTTATACATTCTAAACAAATTTTGGAATGTAATAGTGGCAAGTGTCTTCGTCTCCTGACGGATCGTAACACCCTCTTTAGCTTCAAGGGCTTGATGAAGGCCATCACTGAATGCACGTCCTTTCATCAAACGTCCAGTAAATTGGTCAACTATGACGATGGCATCATCTTGAACGACATAATCGACGTCATTGCGCATAGAATAATTGGCTTTCAAAGCTTGATTGATGTGATGTACTAGAGTCGTTTGATTAGCATCATACAAATTTGATACTTTAAACGTTCTCTCAGCCTTCTTAACTCCTTCTTCCGTCAAAGTGACACCCTTAGTCTTTTCATCATAAGTGTAATCATCTTCATTCTTTAAAGTTTTAACAAAACTGTCAGCATCTTTATATAAAGAGGCACTCTTCAATTCACCACCAGAAATGATCAATGGCGTTCTAGCTTCATCGATCAAGACAGAATCGACTTCATCGACAATGGCAAAATTGAGTGGTCTTTGAACACGATTTTCTTTTTTTACAACCATGTTGTCACGCAAGTAATCAAATCCCAATTCGTTATTAGTAGTATAGACGATATCACAATTATAAACGTCTTGTTTTTCTTTAACAGATAACTCACGCAAGTTTACTCCTACTGTCAATCCCAAAAAACGATGGATGTTTCCCATCCAATTGGCATCACGATTAGCAAGGTATTCGTTGACAGTGACGATGTGCACACCATTACCGGTCAAAGCATTTAAATAAGCTGGCAAAACGGCCGTCAAAGTTTTACCTTCACCAGTTTTCATCTCAGCAATATTTCCACGATGAATGGCAATACCACCCAACAATTGCACATAGAATGGTTTCTCACCAATGATACGATAAGCTGCTTCTCTCGCTGTTGCGAAAGCTTCAACTAATAAATCATCCAATGTTTCACCATTGCTCAAACGTTCCTTAAATTCACCTGTCTTAGCTCGCAATTCATCATCAGTCATTTTTTGATATTGTTCATCTAAAGCTTCAATTTTATCAGCAATAGATGCGAATTTTTTCAATTCTTTATATTCATGATCAAATAAGGTTCTCAATATGTTCATAAACTCATCTCCCGTACCTATTATTTTACCAAATAAAAAAAGAGATTTAAAGCATTTTTACCGATTATATGAATAAAAATTTCGGTTTTTTGCTAAATCTCTCATAAATTATTCTGTTTCAATAATTCCGTATTGATCATCTTTGCGCTTATAAACTAATTTTGGCTTCATCGTCTCTTCATCCATGAAAAGATAAAAATCGTGATCGACTAATTCCATTTGAAGAATGGCTTCTTCCTCGCTCATCGGTTTAACACCAATCTTTTTTCTCTTGACAATCTTATTGTCCTCTTCATCATCTTTTATCTCTTCGATAGATGAAAACGCAAAGCCTTTGACATCGCGCGTCTTTTTGGCTTGAGAAGCAAGTTTGGTCTTATTCTTTCTGATTTGCCTCTCAATCTTATCAGTAATTACATCAACAGCTGCATAGATATCTTCACCTGTTTCTTCAGCACGCAAAATGAAAGTTTTCAATGGAATCGTTATTTCAACTTTTTGACCGGTCTTTTCAATTTTGACAACGACATTAGCTTTTACTTCGTCAGGATTGTCTAAATACTTATCAATTTTTTTCAACTTTTCGGTAACATAATTATTCATTGAATCAGTAACTTTTATTTTGTCGCCTCTTATAGATATCTTCATAACATCCTCCTCCTATAACTTTATAATATCATATAAAAAGAAAAAAAACTACCTCATTTTGTAGTAGTAGTTTCTTTTAAAACCATTACATCTAATGCTTGATACCCCTTTGATGTCTCTAGTAAATCGAATTCTACATATTGTCCTTCTTGCAAACTCTTATAGCCATCTTGTTTGATAGCAGAGTAGTGAACAAAGATATCTTCATTATCGATATAATCGATGAATCCATAACCTTTTTCGTTATTGAACCACTTTACACGGCCTCTCACTTCTACACCTCCACCTCTTTTAATATTCTGTCAAATTTGTTGCAACGATTTAACATAAAGATTTTACTATAATATTTAAAATTTTTATTCTTTTTCCTTAAATGTCAATTCAACTTCCTTTTTCGTCTTAGATGTTACTCATATGACTATTTTTAACTCTTGAATGAAATAATTATTAATGATCTTAGTATTCAAAGAGATATTGGAATAATGTCTCAACATCTTTTTCACCATGAAAAGACCATTGCCATGATTTTTACCTTTAGTCGTATAACCCTTATTTCCCACTTTGTCAGGATTTAAATGATTGATGATGCTATTGGAAAAAATGATATGTATATCCCTACCAATATCGTATATTTCAATCGATATGTTGCTGTCACAATCATTGATGCACTCTTCAATCGCATTATCGCCACAGACGCCAATGATATAACTGACGACTTTAGTCTCTTCTTGTGATAACTTACTCAACTTCTCTTTCACACTTCGACTTATATCTAAAACAAAATTGATACCATTATGGCGCATGCTGACAACCTTGTAATAGATGATTCCTCGCAAACCACCTTTGGGAAGATTGTTAATTCCTTTGATGCGGTAATCTCTCATTCGCTTATTGTTACTCAAGATGTCATCGATATACGTGATCACTTTTTGATCTTTGGTCACATCTCTAATCGCAGCCAATTGATTTTTATATTCGTGACGCATAAGAGTATCCTTTTCCAACTCTTCTTCAAAAGTACAAGCATATTGAAATAATGAATCATATTTATCGATCAATTCAGTATATTTGACCTTGTCATATAGATAGATGAAAAGAACGATTAAAAGAACTAAAATATAGACGATAAAAGTTATCCCAATACCATCGACATAGCGATTGATGAAGAATTGGTAATTGAAAAAGAACATCGTAAATGTTATTAAAACTATTATCATAAAATCATTTTTGACATGACTATGGGCAATCTTTTCAATATATATTTTAGTCAACATTTGAAGAGCGTGCATTTTGGAGAATAAATATCCGACCGATATAGAACACAGATTGACCAAGGCAAATAAGAGGACGTATTCCTCAATAAAGATACTATCTTCTAATAGATATAAACTAAAACCTAAAATCAAATTGGATACTAATGTAATGATGATCGTGATCAGACTCAAAACGACAATTGCGATCATTTCTTCATCAAATAATATTTGTAAAGTCAATATTAATAAAATAAAAGTTATAAAAGTTTGTTTTGGTGAATAAATGTCATATGGCATGATCGTCTTTAAAAAGATGAAAAAAGTAATAACCACTATTTGATATAATAGTGGTTTCTTTGTTCGTTCACCCATTAAATTGCTCGCAATCACGACCATCCCAAATACAGTAATGATAGAATATAGGGCGTTACATAAATAAGCCATTGACGCTATCACTCACTTCTTTCTTGCACAATCGCGATATATCAGTAACTTTTTTACCATCCAACAAAACGATTTCATTACTTTTCTTATCATACTCTAGTATCTGTTTGATATTGACGATTGTACTGCGACTAGTTCTTATGAAGTTATCATCTAACTGTCCTAATACATCCGTAATCGTACCACCTATTTCATGATCACCATAAATGGTATGAATTAGACACTTTTTAGAATCTTTTTCTTTTTCGATATAAGTGATATTTTTATATTCAATTCTCTTAAAACTGTGATTGAATTCATAGACTAAACATTCCGTACAATTGCCATAACTTTTAATGATTCTATCAATATCTTCACCCAATATGTCTTCCCAATTATCCAGTTTATTTATGAAATCCATCAAATACAGACGACTGCTCAAAGCATCATATTTAAATTCATTATGATTAGTGATCACTATGATTAGAGAACACCAATCTTCATACTTCTCTCTTATTATTCTAACTATATCAAGTCCCGATTTACTCTTTCCTTCAATATCTAATAAATACACCTTTAATCCGATGTTTTCTTTGATCAAATTTTCAAATTGCTCATCATAACTATCAAAAATATAACATTTATAGTCATAATCAGTTTTCATCATTTTCTTATCTATTATTTTTTTATTCTTCTGTGAAAATGTTTTTTCATCATCATAGATTATAAAGTTTAACACTTAATATTTTTCCTTTCATGTTGCATATTTTTTTATGATCTTTAAGAAGAAAAAAAAGTATTTCTACTTCTTCTTTTTCTTACTAGTAAACTTCTTTTCTAACTTTTTAGTATTCGTTTCTAATTTATCGCTGATGATACTGGTGTGTAAGATGAACCACAATACTAATATGAATAGAGCGATATACATCATCACACCTAGTTTGGCATCATTGATCGTATAGACGATAGCGGCTATTGAAAATAGAATGCTTATCGCATAAATGACTAAGACTGTCTTTCGCTGTGACAAATTCATTTTCAACAACTGATGATGTAAGTGATCGCGATCACCTTCATAAATTGGTTTATGCTTTATTGCTCTTCTAATGATTGCAAACAACGTATCCAAAATAGGAATGGCTAAGATTAGAAGAGGGACAAAAACCGAAGTTAATAAAGCTCCTTTGAATCCCAATAAAGAGATGATGGCGATGATGAAGCCCATGAATGTGGCTCCACACTCACCAGCAAAAATTTTGGCTGGATTGAAATTATATACTAAAAACCCTAGAGTTGAACCTAACATGATAAATGTCAATGTTATTTCTAAAGTTCCAAATCTGTGTTGTAAAAAAGAAATAATACCAATGGTCAAGAAGAAGATTGAGGATATTCCACCACTCAAACCATCCAAACCATCAATTAACCTAATGACATTGATACATCCAATTATGAATAAATACGTAATTGGATAAGCTAAAACGCCAAATTCGATATCAAAGCCAAAGGCCGTTAAATTATTCATGGTAATACCACCATAAAAAATTATAACTAAGGCGGCAATACTCTGTCCGATGAGTTGTTGTTTAGCGCTCAAAGAATTGATATCATCGATCATTCCAGTTAAAATGATGAAGAAACTACCAATTAGAATGGCATTCATCTGAATGCTGTGGACACCGAACAACATATATCCGAGCAAGAAACTGATGAAAATACACATCCCACCAAATTTGGGCATCACTTTCTTGTGAATATGACGATGATTTTGCTCACTACGCGGAATGTCTAAAGCTCCGATATGATGAGCAATTTTTATGATATATGGCATCAATAATGCAGATATTGAAAAGGTCGTTGTCACTATCAATATAACCCTCGTCAAATAGTTAAAGGACATATTACCACCTCATACTTTTAATTATATAATATCAATTTTATAAAGTAAAATAAAAACTGATGATTTTTTTATCAACAGTTTTTATCTAAATTTTTAGGATTCATAAGCAATATTCCACATCCTTCGGCTACACAAGTCAAAGGATTTTCAGCAACAAAAACAGGAATTTTTATATCCTCTTCAATGTATTCAGCAATGCCCTTGATGAGAGCACCACCACCAGTTAAAACGACACCTTTATCGACGATATCAGCCGACAATTCTGGTGGAGTGTTTTCAAGAACCTTTTTTATTTCCTCAGTAATCTTATCTATTTCGGGTTTGATGGCCTCTCTGACCTCTTCTTCAGTTATCGTGACCGTTTTAGGCATTCCCAAAGATAGACTTCTTCCCTTTATTTCCATGCAATTATCTTTTTCAACATCTTTGATGGCACCTAAATTTATCTTGATCTCTTCAGCTGTCTTTTCACCAACTAGAAGATCATATTCATTTTTGATGTATTCAATTATGGCATGATCCATCGTATTTCCGGCGACTTTGATAGAACTGCTGTTGACGATGGAACCCAAAGACAAGACGGCGATATCCGTAGTACCACCACCGATGTCGATGACCATGCAACCACTAGCCCTATCGATATCTAGTCCAGCTCCGATAGCTGCAACTTTTGGTTCATCTTCAATGTAAACTTTTTTAGCACCCAAGTTTTCAGCTAGTTCATACATGGCATTGCGCTCAACTTGCGTTATATTAGCTGGACAACAAATTAAAATACGACTCTTCTTAAGCGATGATCTCTTTCTGATTTTTTCGATAAATTCTTCTAACATTTTAGAAGTGTATTCAAAATCAGCTATTACTCCATCCTGAAGTGGTCTAATGGCTCTAACTTTCTCGGGAGTTCGCCCGAGCATGACATCAGCCTCATGTCCGACGGCCAACACTTCTTTGGTATCAGTATCGATGGCTATTACCGATGGTTCGTTCAAGAGAATGCCTTCATCTTTAACATAAATGAGGACATTAGCTGTCCCCAAATCAATACCAATATCTTTCATTAAATATTCCTTATATTAGTATTGTAATAAACCTCAGGATTTACGGTTACACCATTGTGGTACATCTCCAGATGAAGGTGATTACCAAGTTCACTACCAATTGATGAAGTTCCACTGACACCTATTTTTTGACCTTTGGATACGACATCGTTAACTTGGACATTGACCTCAGACAAACTCTGATAAGAAATGATGATGTCATTATTGTATTTAACTTCAACGACATAGCCCATCAATTCGCTCTTATTAGCGCTGATGACTGTACCATCTAGACAACTGACGACATCAAAACTATTGGCGCTCACATAATCGACACCTGAATTTTGAATATAAGTTCCCTCATAATATATGATGGCCTTTTCTTGGTCTTCAACAGGACTTTGAGCATCATAATAATTTTTGCCAATAGTCACCTCTTCACTATTATAAGGTCTTACCATGATTTCTTCATCGTTGACAACGGGAACAGGATCTAATAGATCAAGTTTTGTCACATAGCGTAATTCATTATCTTCTGAATCCTCATAATTACTACTGATCAAACCATTGTAGTAAACAACTCCCAATAATACCAAAACTAGTATCATGTAGATAGTTGGAAAAACAAATGGTTTTAATCGCAATTTTTTCTTCATTTCATCCACCTCATTATAAATTGTGGATGATTTTTACTATTTTATACAAAAAATTTAAATCGAATATAAAAAGACATCATATAGACAATTAGTCACTAAATAAATTAGAGCTATACCTAATAAAAAATAAAAGACATTAGCGGCAACGACATGATTCTTTTTAAATATGCCATTGATGTTTAGAGAAGATAGGCCATATATGACGAGAGGCGTAATGACTAAATACAAAAAGAATTTACTGCTCATTTTCTTCCTTTTTAACTCTCTTTCTAGGCGTCTTTTTTTCTTCTTTCTCTTCAGAATCTTCTCTTTCTTTTGCCTCTTTCTCCTCTTTGACGCGTTTCAATATCGGATTGTTATTGTTCTCATATTCTTGAATTTGTTCGATGCGTTTCGTATGGCGACTAACGGCCGAAAAATTGGTGTTAAAAAATACGTCGATGATGTCTTTAGCACGATATACTGGCATTGAACCGTTTAGTGCTAGAACGTTGGCATCATTATCGCGCCTCGTCAACTCAGCTTCTTTGACGTTATCAACTTTGGCACATCTCACTCCTCTAACTTTGTTACAAGCTATGCTGATACCAATTCCTGTACCACAAATGGCAATTCCAAAGTCAACTTCACCATTAGCGACACTCTCTCCTAGACGAAAAGCATATTTTGGATAATCAACTGCATCTTTAGAATTAGTGCCATAATCATAAATCTGAAAATTTTTTTTACTCAAATAATTGATGAGTTTGCTCTTCAATTCATAACCACGATGGTCACTAGCAATACCTATTTTCATATCTTCACCTCAATTATTTATATTATAACACAATTAAAAGAATATTATTTTAAAATTTATGTGAAAAAAAATACTATCCGGAGATAGTATTAAGCTTCTTTTTTATCGAAACCATATTTTCTATTAAATTTATCAACGTTACCAGCATGTGATGATCTACTCTGTTTTCCAGTATAGAAAGGATGACATTTTGAACAAACTTCAACGTGCATCTCATCTTTAGTAGATTTTACAACGAACGTTTCTCCACAAGCACAAGTAACTTTAGTATCTTTATACTCTAGATGAATTCCCTTTTTCACAGTTATCGCTCCTTCCGCCATGATTGATGACAATCATAGTAATTAATTGCTAATTTACTATAACAAATATTTGCACATTTGGCAAGACTTTATTTATTTTTTAATTCAATGGCCTGAATGATCAATTTACTAATTTCCCGATAACCAGTAATCGTCGGATAAATATTATTATCATTATTCAAGTAATAAGTTATATTCTCAGTATTGATATAGATTATGTCATTTTCTTTCGCAACTCGCCTATAAATATCATTCATCGCACTTATTTTTTCATCGTATTCACTGTTTAAATGGTAGTGCCCAAGCAAACAGATATTAAAGTTATATCTTTTGATAGCTCTGATCAAGTCATTCAAATCATTTTCAATTTCCTTTAGAGAAATGTCACTTTTGATCTCTCTTTCACCAATCGATAGAATGACCATGTCCGACAGTTGAAGATATTCTTTTAATATATCATCTTTTAGATATATCAGATCATTATTCAATTCAGAAATAGAGATGTCACGATCAGAATAGTTATAATATAAAACTTTTTTCTGTTTAGATAATAAATAGTCTTCCACAAAATTATTATAATTATAACTTTTAATACCATCGGGATTCAATCCTTTGGCAAGGCCATCACCAATGGATAGAAAGCGATAAGTATTGGTCATATTTTTTTCATAGATAATAAATATGGAAAGCGAAGTAACGACAATGATGAGTAATAAAATTAATATCTTGTATAGTCGACGCATCATATCACCTAGGTTCATCACTACAAAATAAAAAGTAGATTTGCATCTACTTCATTATATTTCTACTTCTTCGATTTTAGCACCGACATCAGTCAATTTTTCCACGATGTTTTCATAACCGCGCAAAATGTGATTGATATTGGTAATAGTCGTCTTGCCATCAGCGATGAGCGCAGCTGTCACCAAGGCAGCTCCTGCGCGCAAATCCGTTGCTTCAACTTCAGTACCAGTCAATGGAGTTGGCCCATAGACAGTAGCTACTGAACCAGATACTTCGATTTTAGCACCCATCTTATTCAAATATGGAATGTGCATGAAACGATTTTCATAAATAGTTTCTTCGATGGTTGACTTGCCATCACAACGCGTCGCTAAAACAGTAAACGGTTGTTGCAAATCAGTGGGAAAACCGGGGAAGACTAAAGTCGTCATGTTGACTGGACGATATTTACTAGGTCGATTGACGATTAAATAATCAGATCCGATCTCTAACTCCACTCCCATCTCTAAGAGTTTGGAAGTCAAAGCTTCGATGTGTTCGGGAATGATGTTATCTATTTTTAAATAGTGACCGACCAAAGCGCCGATGATCGTATAAGTACCAGCTTCGATGCGGTCAGGAATGACTTCGTGAAAACATCCCTTCAATTGGGAAACACCGACGATTTTTACCTCACTAGTACCAGCACCAGTAATTTTAGCTCCCATATTGTTCAAGAAAGTGGCAATATTAACGATTTCTGGTTCCTTAGCTGCATTGTCGATGACGGTTGTTCCCTTAGCTTTGACAGCTGCCAACATGATGTTGATAGTCGCACCAACTGAGGCAAAATCCAAATAAATATTGGCTCCATGTAATTCTTTCGCATCGACGATATATTTATCACCGATTATTTCGATGGTAGCACCCAATGATTCAAAACCTTTCAAATGTAAATTTATCGGTCTTTGCCCAATGGAACATCCACCGGGAAAATACATCTCGACATGACCATACTTGCCGAGTAAAGCCCCCATGAAATAATATGAGGCACGAAGACGTTTGGCCAACTCTTCGGGTATTTCTCTATTTTGAATACTACCAGGACTGATGACGATACTCTCACTAGCACGGCGCACGTCTGCCCCTAAATAAGTCAAAATATCGCTCAAGACATCGGTATCTGTTATCTCAGGAACGTTGCAGATGGTCACATCGTCAACATCCGCTAAAATTGCAGCAGGGATTAAAGCAACACTACTGTTTTTAGCGCCGCTAATACGAATTGTTCCACTTAGCTCTTTTCCCCCTGTTATTTGTAATACTTTCATAAAACCTCCACTACAATATAATATTTTTGTTTTGTCTATTTGTTATTAAACATTTGAACTTTTTCACGAATTTTAGCTTTGATGGCATCATTTCCACTACCAATGACCTTGCGCGGATCATAGACATCGGGATTGTCAACAACAAATTTTTTAACGGCTTCATGCCAAGCGATTTGTAGTTCCGTATTTATATTTATTTTACTAATTCCACAACTGATGGCTTTCTTTATGTCATAATCAGGTATCCCCGTTCCACCATGAAGAACAAGAGGAATAGTCAAATTTTGATCAATGGTAGCCATGGTGACAAAATCGAGATTTGGTTCACCTTTATATAGACCGTGTACGCTTCCCAAAGCTGGTGCCAAGGAATCGATTCCCGTCCCTTCGACTAAGGCAAGACAATCTTCTAAAGTCGCATTGAGACTACTACCAGAGACATTGTCCTCTTGACCACCGATATGTCCGACTTCTGCTTCAACGGTGACATCGAATTGATGAGCATAATCGACGACTTCTTTAGTAATGCTTATATTTTCGGAAAGGCAATGCTTGGAAGCATCGATCATCACTGATGAAAATCCGGCATCAATGGCCTTTTTACAACTTTCAAAACTGGCTCCATGATCCAAATGGAGACAAACGGGAATGGTTATGTCTAGATCTTTCATCAAACCTTTTACCATTCCGACGACAGCATTATAACCGCCCATGTATTTAGCTGCCCCTTCACTAACTCCTAAAATGACAGCGACGTTCAACTCTTGACACTCTTCTAAAATATTTTTAGTCCATTCTAAATTGTTGATATTGAACTGCGGTACAGCAAATTTTTCTTCCTTTGCTCTTTGTAAAATTTCTTTTCCATTAACTAACAAAACCATCACCATTCTTTCTTAAATTTATTTTATCAACTATCGAAATGTTAATCAATAAAATAAAGGAAAAACAGTATATTTATTATGTAAATAAATAATAAAATGATAATAATATCAACAGAATGCCACCAATTATATTGGTGTATTTACCGAACAGACCATTTAAATTTTTACCAATCATCAGACCGACATAGGTGAACAAAAAACTGGTGATGGAGAACAAAAAAATGGGTAAAATGATGGCTTCATTTCGAGAAGAGATGGCAATCCCGACACTAAAACTGTCCAAGCTGACAGTAAAGGCAAACAATAATATATTGGGAAGTTTACTCAAATTCAACAGTTCATCATCATTTTTACCAAAGATCATCTCTAGACCTAAAATGATAAAGATGACAAATGACAAAACATTGGTACTCGGCAATATTTTTAAGATCAATAAATTGCTGGTGAAGTAACCAAAAAGAGGCATAAAAAAATGAAAAAGGCCGACAGTCATACTTATGGATAACAATATCTTTTTATCTTTGATGATCGTTCCATAGATTATAGCTAGAGAAAAAGCATCCAAACTCAATGCGATAGCCGTAGTCAGAGTAATAAAAAAATACATGGAATCACCTATATAATTCTATGTATTTAAAACATTATTTATAGTCAGAAATTACTTTCTCAACAAATAGACCATATTCGATGTCATCAATATTTTCTTCTTCAGCTTCTAAAAGACATAGAGGTGGAAATAAAACGCACCACCAATTGTCACCTTGACCTTTTCCTAACGTTATCACTAACGAATCATAATAACCTTCATCGTAGGTGACACCCTTAAACTCTTTTTTAGGAAAATAATTACTGCCATAGTGTAAATCATAAGTAGTATTTGATTTGGCTTCTTTGAGCGTCTTTTTCACGTTTTGGTCCAAAGCAAATAAATTGCTCTTTATGATACGTTCAGTTTCTTGTTTTGTCTTAACATTTTTTAAAACCTTTTCTAAAAGCAGTTGAACATTTTCACGAACTTTTAACTTTTCATATTGATCATCCAAAGAATTAGAATTGGCAATGACTCTGATGCGAATGGCATCATTGGGAATGATCACCTGTTCGCGGTCATTGTATTTATCGTAAACCAAAGGTATTATGACGATAGCTAATAGTAACATTAATCTCTTCATTTTATCACCAATAGAATAATGTTACTTTAAATAACTTTTTATACAAAAAAGCGAAAAGAACTATTTATTGGAGATGAAGACGATGCGATCACGACTAGAGTAATCTTTTAGACATTCAAAATTGAAATCAGTTAAATACTCATTGGCCAAAGCCAAAATCGCTTCTCTTTGTAAATCGCCAATTTCGAAAGCGATCAAATATTGGTCAGAAATATTTTTAGAGACGTTTGACAAAATCTGGCGATAATAATCAAGACCATCAACACCACCATAAAGTGCTAGATGTGGTTCGTTGTTTTTGACGATATCTTCGATTTCTTCATCAGTTCTAATGTATGGCGGATTGGAGATGATGACATCGTATCGCTCATCAATACCATTCAACATATCATTCTTGCAAAAGTGGACGTCGAGTTTTAGATTGCAGGCATTTCTTTGAGCCACTTCCAAAGCGCCTTCACTGATATCTAAAAGAGTCACGTCAACATCGCTCAACTCTTTCTTTATGGATAGCCCAATAGCGCCACTACCACAACCGAGATCGATCAATTTGATGGGATGTGGGAAATCTCTTTTTATTCTATCGATAGTCTCTTTGACTAATAATTCGGTCTCAAAACGAGGGATCAAAACATTTTCATTGACCTCTAAAGTATTGCCACAAAAATTGACATTGCCAATTATGTATTGAATGGGACGTCCTTTTTTCAATTCATCGACGCGATATTTATAGACTTCTAAAATCTCTTCATCGACTTCTTCATCGAGATGCATCAACAATTCTAGAGAATTGATGCCCATCAGATCAGCTAACAACATTTTAGCTAAATCGGAATGGACTCTACCCTTGCCATAGACGATGGCATCATCAACTGTCATTCTCATCTTTTCCTTCTAACTTGCGCTTTTGATCTTCATTGATCAAAGCCTCAATTATTTCATCCAATTGACCATTCATGACGCGGTCGAGCGAATTCGTCGTATAACCGATGCGATGATCAGTAACACGATTTTGGGGATAATTGTAAGTACGAATTTTTTCTGAGCGATCACCAGTACCGATTTTGCTCTTGCGTTCACTACCCAATTCGGCATCTTGTTTGGCCTGTTCGGCTTCATAAAGGCGAGCACGTAAAACTTTCATAGCTTGTTCCTTGTTCTGAATTTGGCTGCGCTCATTTTGACAAGTGACGACAGTATTGGTCGGTATGTGCGTAATGCGAACAGCTGAAGGTGTCGTGTTAACACCTTGACCTCCGTGACCGCTGGCACAATAGACATCGATTCGCAAATCATTAGGATTTATATCCACGCTGACATCCTCAACTTCCGGCATGACCAAAACGGTAGCTGTAGACGTTTGAATGCGACCTTGAGACTCCGTTTCTGGAACTCTTTGGACGCGATGGGAACCACTCTCATACTTGAGTTTAGAATAGACGTTGTTTCCTTTGATCATGAATTCGATTTGCGCAAATCCCCCTGCAGTCCCTTCGACCAAATCGATAATTTCGGTTTTAAATCCTTGGCGTTCCGCATAACGCGTATACATGCGATATAAATCACCTGCAAAGATGTTAGCTTCATCACCACCAGCTGCGCCACGAATCTCCATGATGATATTTTTACCATCATTGGGATCTTTTGGTATCAATAAAATTTCCAATTCGTGTTGTAAATTATCTCGTTCAGCTGTCAATTCTTCATACTCCAATTTAGCCATTTCACCCAATTCAGGATCACGCATCAATTCCCTACTGTCTTTTATTTGTTGTTCCACTTCCAAATATCTATTGTAACAATTGACCGTCTCTTCAAGATTGGCCATTTCACGTGACAATTCCGTCGTCTTATTGATGTCACTGAGAACTTCTGGCTTCATCAGTTCCTTTTGCATATCTTCATACTTGGATTTAATAATTTCCAGTCTTTCAATCATTTTAATCGCTCCTTAATTAAAGTCTACCATATTATAGCATATTTCTAATAAAGAAAAGAACTAAAATTATTCTTCTAGTTCTAGTTCATCTTCATCAATAATTACTAAATCTTTCAAATCTTCATCAGAAGAATCATCAAATTCATCATCACTTCTCGATGCATCAAAATCCTCATCTTCATCATTTTCATCTTTTGATTCCAAACTTTCCTCTTCTTCTTCCTCTTCTTCTTCATTGTCATTTATGACAACCACTTTGTCAGAAGTATGATTCTCACGCAAATCCCATTTGCCATCCTCTAACATTATGAAGCGTTTATCAGTTGTCAAAGTCGTGTAGTAATCACCAATTTTATTCTCATAAACACTCTTCGGTAATCCGAGAAGCGTCGTAATTTTCTTAAATAGATCAGCAGTATTCATAGTACCATATTCTCGCAAAAGCATATCAGTCAAATCTTTATGTGAATATAATTCCAATTCATCTTTTGATAAATCTCTAATACTCATTTTGTTTCCTCCTAAAGTAAATATTATATGAATAATAAAAGTAATTGGATTGATATATAAATCTTTTACATTTATATCATTATTTTTTATGAAAAGCAACACATTTTATTACATTTTTTCAGGAACTTCAATTCCCAATATGTCGAGAAGCATTTCATTAGTCGATTTGACAACCTTTGTCAAAGTGAGCCATGAAGATTTGACTTCTTCATCTTCTTCCGTCAGAATCCTATGTTCAGCATAAAACTTGTTGTAACTGCTGGTGAGTTTATATAAGTATTCAGCAATCTCATTTAAAGATTTCATCTCATAAGCATTATTGATGACATTGGGCAAATTCAACAAGTTGATGATGATGTCACGATCGCTATCATCAGAAATTTTATGAGATGCAAAAATTTGGGTGTCGGCCTTTTTTAATAGTGAGTTCATTCTGATCGTAGAATACAACAAATAAGGACCTGTCTTTCCTTCCAAATCGGCAAACTTACTAGGTTCAAAAACATAATCTGTCGTCCTAAATGGTAAGAAATCAGCATATTTCAAAGCTGCAATGGCGATTTTTTCAGCTATCTCTTTGCGCTCTCGTGGATCAGTAATGTTGGGATTCAAACGCTTGGTAGTCTCTTCTTCGACCATCGATATTAACGTTTTCAAATCCATGACGTCACCATCACGCGTTTTAAACGGTTTGCCATCTGGTCCATTCATCGTTCCAAAGCCAAAGTAGTATAAAAGCGTATCGGAGTTCACCAAATTAGCTTTTTTACTGGCACGAAAGACCTGTTCGAAATAGAGCCCTTGACGCATGTCGGTGAGATACCAGATCTCATCGGGATTAAACCTCTTCATGCGCGAATAGAGCGTAGCTAACTCACGCGTTGCATAGAGAGTTGCCCCATTACTCTTGATGACGACTAGTGGTGGCATGGGACTATTGTCTTCTTCTTCAGCGACATCGATGACTAAAGCTCCTTCACTCTCACGCAACAAATGACAATCTTTCAATTTCTTTATGACTTCAGGAATATATGGATAACAATCCATCTCCCCTTCCCATAGATCAAAATTAGTGTTCAATTTCAAATAGATGTTTTTGATCTCAGCAATAGAAACAGCCTTTATTTTTTCCCAAAGAGCACAATAACCACGATGACCATTTTCAAGATCAGCTGTTATCTGGCGCACTTCTTCCATGCGCTCCTCATCTTCTTTGCTAGCGAGATTGGCACGGGGATATATTTCTCCCAAATCTTCTGACGTTATCGTAAAGTCATCATCGTAATCCCCATCATAACTTTCATCAAAGTACTTCCAATCTGGATGCATTCTCTTAATTTCAGAGATGACCATTCCAGACTGACGACCGATATCACCGAAATGGACATCAGCAATTACTTCATTGCCCAAGACGCGCGCTAGTCTCTTTAAAGCTTCACCGAGATTGGCACTGCGCAAATGTCCAACGTGTAACGTCTTAGCGATATTGGCTCCACCATAATCCATGAAAATGCGCTTGGCATCTCTTTTATCAATATTATTATAGACATCTAGATTCAATGTATTCAAAAACTCAATCAAAGCACGATCAGATAGTGATATGTTGATAAAACCTGGTCCAGCTACATTGATATTTTTAAAGCGGTCATCTCTTTCTAAAACTTCTTTGATCTTCATAGCGATGTCACGAGGGTTTTCCCCATACTGTTTAGCTAACTTCATCGCATCATTTATTTGAAAGTCACCCAAGTCAGGACGATTGGATACAGTCATATCGATTTTTTCCACAGCATATCCCAATTCCCTAATTTTATCTTTGATATCTTCTTCAATCAATTTTATATAGCTCATATCACACCTCCGAAAAATTTACTTCATATATGAATTTATTATTATCTATCAAATATTCCACAGAATAAAAATTGTCTCTTTTCACAATCGTGAGTGTCTTCAATATCACATCTAATTCTTGATCGTATTCCTTGATCAACACTTGTCCAACTGTCTCAGCATTCTCTTGAAAACGATAATGCATATACATATTCGCATTTTCACGAATCAATTCATCTCTACACATATCTAGATGCACATGAGTATGATCATGTTCCTCATAATCTATTATCGCTTCTGACTTTTCACCGATCGAATTCATCTTAATCGTCTCTTCATCAGAGATAATAATTGTTTTAATCTTTATTTTACTCAAAACCAACACCACAATTTCTAAAACGAATTATAGCATACTAAAAGTATTTTTAACACATATTTTTATTTTTTTATTACATAATAAAGTTAGAATGGTGATTTATATGCGAACATTAAAAAAACTTTTTAAAATATCAATGTTTCTATTACTTTTCTTAACTATTATTGTCATATCGGTATATGGATATTCTAAATTGTCACCAAAATTGGAAATTGAAAAGGCCAATAACATCATCTTTTATGACAATGATAACAATATTTTCTTACAGGGAAATGGTGGTACAGAATGGGTATCATTAGATGAAATATCTGACAATTTGATAAATGCCACCATATCGACAGAAGACAAAAACTTTTATAAACACTTCGGATTTGACATACCGCGCATCACCAAGGCACTATATACGAACATCAAAGCTAGAAGGACCGTCCAAGGTGCTTCAACCATTACTCAGCAATACGTCAAAAATCTCTTTTTAGACTTTGATAAAACTTGGAAAAGAAAGTGGAACGAAATGTGGTTGACCCTCAATATGGAAGCCCACTATTCCAAAGATGAAATACTAGAGGGATATTTAAATACGATCTATTATGGTCATGGAATGTATGGGATTGAGAGTGCTGCCAAATTCTATTTGGGAAAAAGCGCTAAAGATTTGGACGTGGCAGAAGCAGCTCTATTAGTAGCCATTCCCAAGTCGCCCAATAAATATTCACCACTCACCAATTTTGAAAAGACGAAGCAGAGACAAAAAATGATTTTAGAAGGGATGTATAAAAATCATTATATCGATCAAGAAGAATGTGAAAGAGCTAGTGAAGAAGCAATCACCATCATCGGCAAAAAAGAAGAAAACGACTTAACCTCTGTAATGTATTACAAAGATGCCGTTTTAGATGAGTTGGAGACGATCAACAGCGTTCCCACTTCATTCTTAGAAACTGGTGGTTTAAAAATATATACGAACTTAGATCAACAAGCCCAAAAGGCATTGGAGAACAGCATCGCCAAAAATATCGATGATGAATCTTTACAGGCAGCAGGCGTCATGATGAATCCTAACGATGGATCGATAATCGCCTTAATAGGTGGTAACAACTATGACCAAACACAATACAACCGCGCCACTAAATCCAAAAGACAAGTCGGTTCGACTATGAAACCTTTTCTCTATTACACAGCTTTAGAAAACGGCTTTACTGCCAGCACATCGTTCACTAGTGAAGAAACCACTTTTGTCTTCTCCAATGGCGAGACGTACTCACCGCGAAATGCCGGAGAGATTTATGGTAATGAAGCCATTTCCCTTGCTGCTGCTATATCATATTCCGATAACATCTATGCTGTTAAAACACATATGTTTTTAGGTGAAGAAAGTTTAGTGAACATGGCCAGTCGCTTAGGTATTACCACTAAATTAGAAGCTGTACCATCACTCCCTTTGGGCACTTATGAAATAAATATGATGGAAATGATTGGAGCATATGCCACTTTTGCCAATTTAGGACATAAAATAGATCCCCATCTAATAAGTAGAGTTGAGGATATGGATGGAAATGTCTTATACGAATGGGAAGATCAAACAGAATTGATTCTAAATGAGAGTTTAGTCTACATTCTAAACGATCTACTCACGACGACCTATGATGCAAGTTTCATCGATTACAGTCAGCCAACACTTCTATCCATCGCATCAAAACTGTCTAGAAAATATTCCATAAAATCTGGTTCAACCGCAACAGATAGTTGGACGATTGGTTACAATCCCGATCTCATAACTTCAATATGGATTGGCTATGATGACAGTCACAGTCTAGAAAACAAATTATCGGTCAAATCAAAAAATATTTGGGCCAATGCTACAGAAACATATCTGAAAGGAACAGAGGAAAAGTGGTATCAAAAACCATCAAATGTAGTTGGCGTACTAGTTAATCCCATCACGGGAAAACCGATTACTCAAAACGAAGAAAAGAAAAGAATTCTCTACTATCTAAAGGGAACAGAACCAACTGGTGAAGAAGTTGTCTTTGATGAAATCTATGACAACAAAAGAATAGAAGAAAAAGAATAATGACCTAATATACATATATATCGGTTGTTGACAAATCCTAACGGCTTTGTCAACAAAAAAATAATATCCACAAAAATTGTGGATATTATTTTTAAATAGCGAAATATATCTCTTCTCCAACGTCAGATTGGAATCATAATTCTAGCAAGTCTTTCACTGGTAATACTTCTTTCTACGCTATTACTAAATCTGCT
>CANQJR010000020.1 GCA_947624275.1 uncultured Bacilli bacterium | reverse complement strand
TCTGTGTACAATTTTTTAATTTCTTTTGAAAATGATCATTTGACCAATTTCTTTAAAATTGTCACCAATCTCGGTGGAACGATTTGTTTAGTCGTTTTGACCATTTTTTTAATCATTTTCATAAAACAGAAAAAATATCCCATCATAATAACGATTAATATATTGATCGCCGTCATCATCAATCAAATTTTAAAATTATTATTCGCTCGACCAAGACCGAGCGTTGCCCATCTAATTGTGGAAAAAGGTTATAGCTTTCCATCTGGACATGCGATGGCTTCCTTGACGTATTATGGTCTTTTGATCTACTTGATAAATATTAGTAATTTTAATAAAAAAATAAAAATTGTTCTAAACATTTTTTTAGTATTAATCATCTTTTTAATAGGATTGACCCGCATCTATTTAGGTGTGCACTATTTTACTGATGTGCTTGCTGGTTACTTGGTTTCTTTCATATACTTAATAGTATTTGTCAATTATGTAAAAAGTTTTCTAAAAGATGAATAAAAATATTTTTTTTACCAAATATATATGTAGGAGGTAAGAAAATGGAAATTTTACAAAAAGTTGCTTTGGTTTTGACTATTATAGGAGCACTGAATTGGGGCTTGATTGGATTATTGGACTTCAATTTAGTCGAAATGTTAACTGGTGGAATAGATATGATTGAAAAGTTGATCTACATATTAGTTGGCGTTGCTGGTATTGTCAACATCATGTTGTTGTTTTACCATTATGAACCAAGTAAATAAACTGTTGATTCTTAGTTGATCTAAGGGTCTTTTTTTATGTAAAATAGTTTATATTTATTGCATTTGTGTTGGACTATTGATATAATCTATATGCATATTTAGAGGTGGTATCATGAAAAAAATAATTATGGATACTTTAATTGATTCACTAAAAATATTACCATTTCTCTTCATCGCTTTTTTGATCATTGAATTGATTGAACACAAATTGAATAACAATAGCAAAAAAGCCATTGAGAGAGCGGGAAGAATTGGTCCTATTGTCGGGAGTGCTTTAGGTATCATACCACAATGCGGTTTTTCCGTTTTGGCGACCAATTTATACGTAACTAGAATTATCACTTTTGGTACTTTGATTGCCATATATTTATCGACTAGTGATGAAATGTTACCGATATTGATAACACAAAAAGTTTCATTTACTATTATTTTAGAAATTCTTTTCATAAAATTTTTAATCGGAATGATCAGTGGTATGATACTCGATTATTTCTTGCATAAATTTCGTAAGAACAAGAAGAAAAAAAGAATTAACTATGACATCTGTACTGATGAAAACTGTCATTGTGATGAAAATAACTTTTTGGTAGCGGCTTTAATCCACACTTTAAAAACGATCTTTTTCATTTTTATAGTGACGTTTGTTTTGAATGTCATCATGGAGTATTTGGGTAATGAATATTTGGAAAAAATCTTTATGAAGGACAATTTCTTAAGTCCCTTTATCACCAGTTTAATCGGCCTTATTCCCAATTGTAGTGCCAGTGTCATTTTGACGGAATTGTACATCAATGGTGCTTTGAGTCTGGCGAGTACGATTGCTGGACTGTTGACTGGTAGTGGTGTAGCTATTTTGATTCTGTTCAAATCCAATCGCAATCTAAAAGAGAATTTGTTGATTCTTCTATCCGTTTATGGAATTGGTGTCATGAGTGGAATAGTGATCGAATTGATAGAAATGTTTTTTTGATTGAAACTCTATTTTCTTAGAGTTTTTTTATATGTTTGGAATTTGTGTTATAATAAAAATAACATAAAATATTTTAATTATCATAAAGATAGAATAGGTGAGTAATATGAATAAAAAACTATATATGACAGTCGTCTTGATCATCGTCGTGGCAATTGGCGCTTTTGTTTTGTTAAACACGGGTGATCACAGTCCTACAATACATACTTTGGAGGGTACCATTTTATCGAAGAGTGAAAATACGATTATGATCAAAGATGCGAATGACGTAACGTATACTTTTGATGAAAAAGATGTTACCTTTGACGTCGGTTCTAAAGTCGTGATTACTTATACAGGTCTACTCAACAAGAATGCTAAATTGCAGGAGATCAAATTGATCGAAGGAAAAGATGTGGCCGAAGATGATGCCGATTCTGATGAAATCAACCCCGAGTGGTTGGATGATGGCCTTTTCAGCAAGTACTATACTTTGGCCTTTAGAAAATTACAAACGATGAGTCTTGATGAAAAGGTTGCTCAAGTGTTGTTAGTTCGCTATCCCGATAGTGATCAAAAAGCGATCGATTTGATGAAAAAATATCAATTCGGCGGATATGTTTTATTTGCTAGAGACTTCAATGATAAGACGGAAGAGCAAGTTAAAAAGATGACATCTGATGTCCAAAACGTCATGAAAATTCCAGCTCTCATGGCTGTCGATGAAGAGGGTGGAACAGTCGTCAGAGTAAGCAGTAATCCAAATTTGCGAACGGAGAGATTTAAAGCTCCAAGTGAAATCTATAAAGAAGGTGGCTTGGACGCTATAAAGAGTAATACTATTGAAAAAAGTGAATTGTTAAATCGTTTGGGATTAAATGTCAATTTAGCACCAGTTGTCGACGTCACTACTAGTCCTAGTGATTACATGTATAGTCGTTCTCTTCAACAGAACACGGACATAACGTCTAATTTTGCGAAAACAGTCATCGAAGCGAGTAAAGGAACCGGTGTTTCTTACACTTTAAAACATTTCCCAGGTTATGGTAATAATGCTGATACGCATACTTCCGGAAGTACGGATTCGCGAAGTTATGAGAGCATTTTGAAAAATGACATTCCACCGTTCGAATCAGGAATTGCTGCGGGAGCGGAAAGCGTTTTAGTTAGTCATAATACCGTTACTAATATCGATAAATCAAACCCAGCTTCCCTTTCGTCAACTATCCATGATCTTTTGCGCGATGAACTAAATTTCACGGGTGTCATCATTACTGATGATTTGGATATGGGTGCTGTTTCCCAAATCGATAACGTCGTCGAAAAAGCCATTGCCGCTGGCAATGACATGTTGATTGTAACTGACTATGAAAATGATTTTAATGCTATTAAAAAGGCCATTCAAAATGGTAATGTCAAAGAAGATGTCATCAATAAAGCGGCCTTTAAAGTTATCGCTTGGAAATATTATAAGGGTCTAATTTATGACAATCAAAAATAAGACAATTATTGTCTTATTTTTTTTGTAATTAGCTCCAAAAATTAGTATAATTTAAATAGAGATTGATAGGAGGTATTCATGACTAGTATAGATAATTTTGATCAACTTGACATCAGAGTAGGTACTGTTGTTGAAGTTCAAGAATTTGTTGAAGCTCAGCGCCCAGCTTATAAATTGAAGATCGATTTTGGACCAGAACTCGGCATCAAAAAATCATCGGCGCAAATAACAAAACGTTATCGAATGGCTGATTTGATCGACGAACAGGTCGTAGCCATTGTCAACTTGCCACCTAAACAGATTGCCAATTTTCTTTCGGAAGTCTTAGTTTTAGGAATTTATGACAGAGATGGCATCGTTCTTTTAAGGCCTGATAAAAAGGTTAATAATGGAACGAAAATAGGCTGAAATAGCGATAATTGTCGTTAAATGATTAACAAAACACTTCGAGGTATAGTATAATGAAAATGAGATGATTCTATGAAAAAAGAATTCCAAAAATATTTAAATGAAAAACCTCAATTTGATAATATGACGATGTTGGGCATCATTGCCCTCTTAATCGTTTTTTCAGGTGTATTTGGTTTTATTTATGAATTTATTTTTTATTATTTTAATGAGGGAATGAAAACTTTCTTTTGGCGTGGAGGTAATTTTTTGCCTTGGATAAACATATATGCAATTGGGGCAGTTGGCATCTGTTTTTTGACTTATCGATATCGCAAGAATCCTCTCAAAGTTTTTTTGGTCAGTGCTATTTTCTGTGGTGTATTGGAGTTCGTCTCTGGTTGGGGAATGTATGAACTGGCCGATGGATTTAGATGTTGGGATTATAATACAGAGATTTTAAACTTTGGTAATATTGGTGGTTTTGTGTGCTTGCGAAGTGTTCTGTTTTTCGGTCTATCCAGTCTATTATTGATATATGGGATGGTTCCATTGAGTTTCTTACTAGCGATTAAAATGCCTAAAAAATATTTTTTGATTTTAAGTTTTACCCTATTGGGAATCGTTTTATTTGATGAATTTTACAATTTGTTATTTGCACGTTTGTTAAAATGGCCGCGAGCTTCTGACATTTATAAGCGTTGGGGCTTTCGCTATGTCGATTTTAAATGATAATTATTGATGGGGGTCATTATGTCAAGAGAAGAGAAAATCATAAGTTATTATGTTCTTTGTAATAAATTAAAAGATGTGATTAGAACTGGTTGGAAAAATTGGAATGTTAAGAGGGATAGAATTGAGAGCGTGGCAGAGCACATTTACGGAACTCAAATGCTTGCCATTGCTATGAAGTCAGAATACCAATATGATCTCGACATCGTCAAGGTCATTTTTATGTTGGCCATTCATGAGTTGGGAGAAACGCTCATTGGTGACTTGACTCTGTTTGACATGTGTGCTTCGGAAAAAGAAAAGATTGAGCACGCTGCTGTTCATCAAATATTGAGCGGTTTGATCGATGGTGATCAATTGGAATCTCTCTTTTTGGAATTTGATGCACATCACACTAAAGAAGCGATGTTTGCCTATCAATGCGATAAACTGGAATGTGATTTGCAGAGCAAACTGTATGACGAAGAGAAATGTGTCGACTTGACTGAACAGGATGATAACGATACCTTCCACGATGAATCAGTGCAATCGCTACTTCAAGATGGTTCATCTTGGTCTACTATGTGGCTAAAATTTAGTCAACAAAAATATCCTTATGATGAAAACTTTCAGAGCATTTCCAATTACGCTATGAACAATGAAATAGGTAAGCAAAAATGCAAGGAGTTTCACAATAAAATTTAACGTTGCTAAAAGATCCAGTTTTATGATATAATATGGAAGATTTTTATATATTGGAACTATGATATGGGCAAATGATGAAATTTGTATTGCTCAATGTATATAATTTATATGGAGGTATGAGTTGTTATGAAAATAAAAATAAAATATTTGATAATTTTAATGTTATTGACTATTTTTTTACCAATTGACGTTTTAGCACAAGAGAGTTTGAAGTTGAACGTCGATAAGACGGAATTGAAGGCCAATGATACATTGACGGTGACGATTGATATGGATCATGATGGATCTTTATATGCTTTTACGACGGGACTAAGTTTTGATGAAAACGTTTTTGAAAAACCAGAGATAAGTAATTTTCAAGAGCGAGATAACTGGTCTGATATCGTCTATAACGAGGATAATCACAAATTTGCGCTATTGAACAAAACTGGTAAAGTCAATGATGACGTCGTGACTATTAAACTGTTCGTCAAAGCGAATCCAACTATAGGTACGACAAAGATTTCTTTAAATAATTCCAGCGGTTCTAATGGTGATAAAGATATCGTTTTTGATGATACTAGTGAATTGGTGACAATTGTTGGTAAACAAAATGGCAATGCGGTTTATTCTTCTAAAGATGAAGTGGTTGAAAACGATAAAGAGGTACATACTTATCGACCTTTCATAATAGGAGGATGGGTCGTTGTCATCGTTTTATTCATCGGTTTATTTTTAATCAACTCTGGTCTTTTGCCAATCGAATTTGATAATGCTCGCAAGAGACGAATCAATATAGTTTTAGGAGTCCTTTTAGGAATTTCTTTAATTGCTTCACTTGCCTTTATGGTTTTGCAAGGTAAGAGAGGAGACGTCAATAATGATGGTAAAAGTGATTATGACGATGCTAAGAAAATTAACGAATATTTAATTGACATCAAGAATGAAAAAGATTTGACTTCTCAACCACTTGTCGATAAACAGAAATATGATGTCAATGGTGACGGAAAAATTACCATAACTGATGCGGCTAAACAAGTAGAGAAGACGACTAAGACCAACTATAAGGTTAAATTGGTAGCTGGTAGTATCAATTATTATCCTGAGAAAAAGGCTGAGGTAAAATTGAACTTTACTGCGAAGATAGAACCTGATAACGCTGAAATAAAAGATGTCTATATCGGTGGTAAAAAAGTTAAAGTAACTCTACAGGATGGAGTTTACTCTTTGACGGTCAAAGCTTCTGATAAAGCGGGTATACAAGAGTATACAATTACTAAAGTCGTATTGTCCAATGGAAGAGAAATAGATAATAAAGATTTGACTTTTAAGGTTGATGTTTTAAGAGATGTTCCTACTATTGAAAACTTCAACTATGACGTCACCCAAAAGAATTTGAGTTTCACCATTAAAAATGCTGATAGAGCACTAAGTGATATTCGCATCAAAATAATTAAAGGTGAAGCTAGTGTTGAAGATTTCACCACTACTAATCCTGATTATGTCATTCCTAGTGAATCAGATGGTGGAGAAGGGGACAATTCCAATTCTGACGATTTTGACGATAAACAAATCGTTTACGAAAAGAGTATCAATGTCAATACTTCTAAATTTTCAGATGTTCTATCTCAATTGGAATTTGGAGAAATCTATACTGTACTAATTACTGGAAGTTATGATTTGGATACTAATAAACTTGATTCTTCAAGTAATTATTATGAAAATAAAAATTTATATTTTGCGACGTTTACAGCGGGAAAAGTGGATATTGAATCTTTGATAGAGTTGGATAGTTTATATCCAAAACAAGGTGAATCTTTTGCTTTTGAATTCGATGCTAACATCGAGCCACATTTGGATGAGAGAATTTCTAAAATCGTCATCGATGGTGAAGAACGCGACGTCGATTATAAAGATGATCATTACGTCATAAAAATACCTGTATCTTATAATTATGGTGAAAATGTCAATTTGATCAGTGCTGTCATCTTGAGTGATGGAACCAAAATATTGTGTCATCACGACATCGTCTATGAAGTTTTGAAACAAGCTCCTAAGTATATCGATTTCATGTATCACGATTTGGGAGACGATAATGGTGGACGCATCACTTTTGCTTTGGAAGATAATGATGAAGCCATCATCGAAGCTAATCTTTCCATTACTAATCACGATAGTGGACAAGTCATTTTTGATCAAAAATTGTCCAATGATACCAACGATTATGCTTTTGACATCGCCAATTTATTAAAAGGTGCTACATATGACGTGGCCATCACACATTCTTACGATTTGGATCAGGAAAGAGATAATGATCAAAATGATTACAATGAAGTATTCAACCATGAATTGATCGTTTATGATCTAAACTTGAGTAAAGTTGATAAAGGTATTTTCTATTCCGAAAAGGGTCAAGAAGTCGAATTGCAGTTCAATGCTGAAATAATACCTAAACCAAAAGACAATACTGGTGTGATTACGAGCGTTGTCATCGATGATGAAATTTATTATCCGAAGAGCATTGGCAACGATCTATATGCCATCAAGGTTTTGGCGCCTCTTGAACAGGGAAAGAAAAATTATGAGATGACTGCTGTCACTTTGGATGGCGATGAAGAATTAGATAAGAATTTGACACTCACCGTTGACGTGTTGAAAGATGTACCAACCATAGAAAACTTATATATTGATGAGACTGGTGAAACACCTAAAATACTTTTTGATATCATTGATAAAGATGGTGCTTTAGATAGTGATAAAGCCGGTGAATTAATCATTAAAAATGGAAATAAAGAGATAAAGACAACTTTCCCAATCGTTTCAAATGGTCAAATGACAAAGAATACGATGGAGATTGTTGAAAATTTACAAGGTGATAATTATTTCTTCGATCTCAAATTGAATTATTGTTTAGATACTGATAAAGATAATGAAACATATCGCCACGAAGATCAATTCATTTATGAAAATCGTAAATTCGTCATTTATGACGCTAGTTTAAGTTTGGCTTCCAATAATTTATATTTTAAAAAGAATGAGATAAAACCAATCGATGTGCACTCACAGATAAATCCTTCCGATGAAGCTGTCACTATTAAATCTTTCATCATGGATGATGAACAAATAGTTGAAGTCAGTCGTGCCGATGGCGTATATCGAATGGATGTCCAAGCACCAACAGTTGCTGGAAAACAATCATATAATGTTTCTAAAATTATTTTGTCAAATGACGTCATAATCCGTTCTCCGTTATCGTTTACCATTGACGTTTTAAAAGATGTGCCATATATCAATAAACTAACTCTTAATGATGACAATCAATCTTTGAGTTATGAATTAGTCGATGTCGATGATGCGTTTAGTGATGGAGAAATTCAGATAAATGATAAATCGGGAGCTCCATTCAAATACGACGTTTTACAACGTCAAAATGAGAGAGCTGTTGTCGCATACGAATTCCTTGAAGATAAAGTTTATAACATCAAATTTATTGGTAGTTACGATCTCTCTGTCGATGTTGAGGATGAGAGTCACTCTGTTAAAAATACAGAGATGTACAATCACTCTTTCTTAATAGGAGGAGATTATAACTTTACTTTAACTGATGTCAAGATTACAGATTCTTTACAGCCAAATGAAAAACCAGTTGTGTCTTTCACCAGTACTAATACTAGAAATGCTAGAGTTGAAAAAGTGATTTTAAACGATAGAGAATATAGTGTTGTTAATACTGGCAATAATCATTATGAAGTTAAATTGAATGATGCCGATTCAACACCAGGTGAATATGAGGTCACTTTCGACAAGATAAAATTAAATACTTTGAAGACCTTTGGCAACGGAACTGATTACAATGTTAACGTCTTGAAATATACAGTTCTAAAAGAAGCACCTCTCATCAAAGATATAAACTTGACTGACAATACAGCCGCTAAAACGATAACAGCTAGATATAATCTCATCGACGACAATCACTCTTTGGTCAATTTGACCGCTGTTTTAGTCGACTCTTCCGATAAGATAGTCAGCACTAAACAAATCGATATGCAAGATGTCGTAAGTGGCAAAGAAGTTGTATTATCATATGCTAACAATACTGATGGTAAATATCGCATCAAGTTTTTAGCGGATTATGATTTGGGTGAAAAATATAAATTTACATCTAAAAATATTGGTGAAAAAGATATCTTTGTTCATGACAATGACATCTATGTCGAATCGATTGTCTTAAAAAATAATTTGAAGTTACCAATTGCTAAATATGTGACTAAAGGACTTAAGAACTATGAGATAAGTTTCAACTTACACGTTGGAAACAACGTCAAAACAGGCAATGGTAAAAATTATTCTAGAACATCTGGCATTACAGTCAATGGTACTAATTATGTCGCTACTCAGGAAAGCGGTTACAATTCGAAGATTGCTATTACAGTACCTGATAAGGCTGGAGTTATGACTTTGACTGTCGATAGAGTACAGTTGGAGTTGAACAGTTATTATGATAAGCAAACTAATTTCTATTCAGTACCTGAGAAAAGCATCAAGATAGAGGTTTTAAAAGATCCTCCACAAATAAAGAATTTAAGTGTTACAGAAGAGAATTTTGCAAATCAAAATGTCACTTTTGCTTTTGATTTAGTGGATCTTGATGACAGTTTCATCGGTGGTACTATTGAGTTGAATGGTGATAAACACCCAATTGAAAAAGAACACAACATCGTCCAATTCACTAATGTTCCACAAAATGAAAATCTTTCATTGATCTTTAGAGCTAATTATGATTTGGACACGGATGCTTTGAACGAAAATGGTCAAGATGACAATGTTTATGACCAAGCCATTTATACGACGACGTATTCGTTGACAGATGATGCTCAATATGAAGATATAACTATTGCTGATGGTCGTGCTATTAGTAAAAATGATGATCAATATTTCGAAAAAAATGAAAAAGTTAAATTGAATTTTCAAATCAAAGATTATGAAAAATATGGTTTAACTCCTGAAAGAGTAATCGTCGATAAGGCAGAATATGCATTGGATAAAAAGGAAAATGGATATGAAGTTATAGTAGATGGTTATAGTTCTTTTGGTGAAAAAAATATCGAGATTACTGATATCATTTTCAACAATGGAAAGAGAGTTAAATTGTCTAAAGCAGGTGTGATAACTCTTGAAGTTTTAAAAGATGTACCAAGAATTATCAATTATAAGTATGACATCGCTAAAGATAAGATAACGATCACTTATGAATTGAAAGATTACGATGGAGCTATTGTTGGTAAAGCACCTTTGAACATCGTTGATGAAGATGGTCATCAAGTATCTTATGAAGAGACAGAAGAAAATGCGATAGAAATAACGCGAAGTGATGATGTGATGCGCTATTACCTATCTATCATTGCTGATTATGATCGCGATTCCGACATGACGCCAAAAAGTTTGCATTACAATGGTGATGTCGTCTTCTTAAATGAAATAATATCTCTCGAAAAGAACAACATAGAACTAAAAGATATCATGGATATTAATCTATATGAAATAAATGTCGAAAATAATGAAATAGTTCTCATCGACAAAGTCAAAGTTGCAGATTTAAAAGCCCACTTAAATAATTATTTTGTCGAAGTACAAATGGATAATATGCCAAGTATTATGGCTAAGATAACAGGAGTTATCGATGATGATGGCAAATTGTCTCTAAACTTGGATTATGAATATGTCACTGATAAAAATACGAAAGAATCACAGAAGATAACTGTATATTTTGGAACGATTGATGAAGATGGTTATGCCACTAATAATACTCATCCTAATGATTCCTTCTTATCAGTATTGAGAGATCTAAATGCTGGAAAAAGTGTTGAATTGAATCGTGATTATGACTTGAATAACATGAATATTGAAGGAGCTACTTACGTCACATCTGATTTCGCTGGTACTCTAGATGGTAAGGGGCACACGATTAAAAATCTATCTAAACCGTTGTTCAACACAATCGATGGTGGTAAAGTTAGTAACTTGACATTGAGAAACGCCGTTTTATCAGCTAGTGATAAAGGTGGTTTAGCTAATGTGGCTAGTAGTGCGCAAATTACTAATGTCATCGTTGATGGCTTGACGAGATCTGGCGATGGCGGAGGTCAAAATGGTGGTTTAGTCGGCCGCGCTGAAAAAAATACGATCATTGAAAATTGTGGTGCTAAAAACATTGATATCAGAATTGGATCAGATCAACAAAATGGTGGTTTGATTGGTCTCATTTCTGCTTCAACCGTCAATAATAGTTATGCGACGGGAAAAGTTTTGGGTTCTTGGAACTTCAATGGTGGCTTCATCGGAAATGTTCAAGGCAATAGTAAGATAAGTAACAGTTATGCTAAAGTTGCTGTCAGTGGTAACATTTCATGTGACTTTGCTTGTTCTTATGGCGGATCTGGAGTATATGTCAATGACGTTTCGTTAGGAAGTGGTGGTAACCAAGCCATCATCACCGGAACTCTCAACAATTCTAAAAACAATTATTATTACAATGATTCTGGCAAGAGTTTGACTGATGGAATCAAAATCGAGATGGAAGATGTCAACGAAGATTTCTTTGCCACTCGAGTTGGTTTTGATTCACAGATATGGAACTTGCAAAAAGCATCTTATGATAACACACCAACACTGCAATTCGAAAAGACTTCTGTTTTGAGCAATACCAACAATAAAGATTACGATGAAAACGATGAAGTCTTGTACAAAAATCTTCTTGCGTTAACACCTTTTTATGACAGTAGTAAAATAATCTCTGAAGCTAAGAAAATCAGTGATGAATTATTGAAGAGTAGTGAGATCGTTCACGTAGTACCAGTTGATAAAACGGGTAACATTGTCACTTATTTGACTAAGGATGACATCAAAAAGATAACGGCGATCAAAGTTGTTTATAACAATGGTGAACATAAAGAATATAAAGTTATCTATGATAATATTTATGATATGGTTGCTAGTTACCGCATTCCAGATTTAAAGATAGATTATAATTTTAGACATTATGTAATCGATAATAAATCTCAAGTTGTCAATAACTTGACGAATTATTTAGAAAGTTTGGATTATACTGAAAACTTAGATGTCTTGACTGCGACTGCTGATAGTAGAATCTATAGGGATTTCTATAATGAAGTAACTAGTAAAGAAATCAAAGAATTCGTTCTAAAATATTTATCTAATAGTAACTTTACTAATACTAATTCCGATGAAAATATCAATGCTTATATTGAAAAATCAGTTAAGAAAGATAAAAAGATTGAAAAAGTACTTTACATGTATAATTACTTCCGAAGATTCTATGATGTCGAAATAGATGGTATGAAACTCTATGATTTCATGTTGTTCAACATGGAAGGGTTTGATCCATCATTAACGCCATTACAGATTGCTGATCTATATTTTGCTGATGGCAATAACTTCAATACTGCTTCTACTGGTTCTAAATATGAAGCTATTTTGGGAAGATACACTAAGAAAGATAAGATTTCACAGTTCTTAGAGTATATGGTTACGGTCTTTGGAGATGGTGATCTCGATCAATGGACGAGAGATCAATTTAAAGGATATTTGTACGAGATTCCTATTAAGGGTCATGAAAAAGATGTCCAATATACTTTGTGGGATCATTTCATCAATGAAGATAAGAGTTATCCAGGAAGACCTTATGATATGGTCTTACCAATATTGACTCTTCCTAAGAATGCAGCTTATATAATATCTAGTCCTGTACAGTTCATAATTGGCGCACAGAGAACTTATATAGAAAATCCTGATGATCCAGCTCAGAGAAAACAATTAATCGATAGGATAAAAGTTTATGCTGAGAGAATGAGCAATTATTTCGATACTGCTTATAGGATTTTAGGAGACGCTACACTGTTCAACAACATCCATACGATGCATCACGATAAGCGTTATGCCTATGATGAGAATGGTGCTAAAGTATATCAACAAATCGGTACGGAAGAACCTTTCCATAAAAACTTTAATGAGGTAACTGGACGTTGGCAGACCAGTGATGGTAATAATGCCGTTGCTTGGGGAGATCGAATCGATTGGAGCGTTGCGGGATTACTAGATAGTGATATTAAAAATGATGGTCAACTCGACAATGGTCATGTCACTTTCAAAACTTGGTCTCATGAATCAGCTCATAACATCGATGCTCGTCTATTCTTGAGAAATCATGGTCGAAGATTCGATGCTGGTGGAGAAGACTATTCTGATGCTGTCTTCATGCAATCGTTTGGAGCAAACGATATCGTCATGAACTTATCATTAGATTTTGATAAAGATTTACAAATAGGTTCTAGTTTGAGTAAAGATAGAATTAATTCTCCAGCTAAAATTCAGGACTTCTATAACAAAGTGTTTGAAACTATTTATGTAATGGATTATATCGAAGCACAAGCATTCTTACAATTGACTCCAGAACAACAAGAAATTGTCGGTATCCAAGTGTCTTATCCTAATTTGAATAAATATACTGATGTCGGTAATAGATATCGTGCTCGTTTAACTAGTGGATTCAATCAAAGAACAGCTGATGAATGGGCTGACATGCATTTGACTTCTATCAACGATTTGATCGATGAGCAAATCATGCTCGTACCTGGCGTTTACAAATACTCTTCTAGAGGTTCAAATTCCTATGGTGGTGAAGGATTGAATACTGTCCATTGGTATCAACCTAATAACCCTTATGGTCGACCTGATTCATATGCTTTGAAGTGGTTAGCCTATGAAATGTTAGGTTATAAAGGTTATAATGATGGCTTTGTCGAATACAATAGTAATATTCATGCTACGACGACTAAAATATATAATGATATCGATAACCCATCTAAAGGAATGAAAACGATTTCTAATTATAAGACTGATAATATGGCTATTAAGAGAATTTCTGGTGGAAAATATAATAATATTGATCAGTATAAAAAAGCCCGTTTCGCAGAAATAGGTGATAAGTTAAAATATCTTAACAAGACGATTGACGTAAATTATTATACTCAAAAATTCTATGCTGCTTTAGTCAAAGATGCGATTGAGATGAAAGAACGTGTCGATAATCGTCTAGGAGTGGATAGATCAAAAGAGACATGGTGTTTAAATGACTATTGGTGCATTCGCGATCTTCAAAGTGATAGAGGTTATCCAAATAGTACTAAAGTTAGACAAGAAATTTATCAGATTCTTAAGAAATTGACAGATGATTTTAATAGCGATATATTCGCATCTTCAATTCAACAACCAAATATCAATTTCACTATTGATAAAGGTGACATTAGTCTAGAAGATATCAACTTAGCTGAAAGCAGTTTAATAATTGAAGAGAATAATGAATTATTGAAGAAATCTGATATACCAGAGGAAACCGATGACATCGTATCTATGGAAGATGATTATATCGGATCTGATGGTGATCCATCAAATGATTCCAATGTCGAAGAATCTAACGAAACTGAAGATGATTCCATCCAAGAGACAGATGAAGATGTCGAATTAGAGGAAAGCGATGATTCGTTAGAAGATGATGGTGAGAGCAAGGAAGAGAAACCAGCAGATGATTCTTCAATTGATGATGAAGTATCTGAAGAAATAATCGATGAAGAAACTGATTCTGAAAATGGTGTAGATGCCGAATCCTCTCAATTGGAAGAAAATGCTGAAATATCTGAATAGGTGAAGAGCTATCATAGATAGCTCTTTATTATTATTTAAAAATAATAAAAATCTTATAGTAGAAATAAATAAAAAATGATATAATAGTTGGCATGTGAGGGAGGTTTTGGAATGACTATTGTACAGGCTGAAAAATTTTATGAACAAGATGCTAAAGATTATGAATTAGAAAATAATAGAGAATTTTTAAATTGGCTTAATGAACGAATTGATGAAGGTTATCATTCCTTTATGAGTGTTGAAGGGTTACAGAACTTGATCGACAAAATAGCCAACTGGTATGAAATTAAATATCCAGAAAAAGAATTAGAATATATGGAAGGCATTAGATATAATAAATTTCAAGATATCACACCACTTTCTGATGTGATGGATATCAATCAATTATTCTATCGTTTGTCACATTTTCAACTCAATTTAATGGAATGTGCATATAGAGCAACTGGTTGGGGACAACAGCCCGTCTATGAAAATGGCAAAGAAGTTGATTGGAAAGCTCAAGTCTTTATGCGCATCAATAAGAAAGGAATAGCTGAATTTTCACCTGGAAAAACGCCATATTTTTTACTTCGTGCTGATTGCATGACTGGAGAAGTAGCGCCAAATCTTGAAACGGATGACTATTTGGATCGAGAAGAGAAAGTTACTTTAGAGGAATTATTGACACATTTTAGTGAAAACTTTTCTGATGAATTAGATTTTACCGAGTTAAAAAATTGTGTTTATGATCACCAAATCGATATGGAATTGCGAAATAGAGTCTTACAATTAGTAGCTCTTAAATTGTTATATTCAAAGAATACTACTCCTGAAAGAGGTTATGAACGCGCTAAGAGATTCATCGACGAATTCAATGAGCAAGTCGAACTTGACTTATCTACTGAAGAAATGGATGAGATAATGTATAGAGATTATACCAATGATGAAATGTGGAAATCATTAGTCACGATGAATGGAGGAAGAACTTCTCCAAGAATTGAGAAAAATTCTAATTCTAAAAAAATCTTAAAACAATGGGTAAGACCTTTTAGTAAAAAGAGATGATTTTGTGATTATATCAATTTCATCTTTTTTATTTGCTAAATTTATATTGTAATGTTGGCAATCAAAAATAAAAAATAATAGGTTAAATACTGACTAAATTAAACTATTTATGATAAAATGATATTAGACATTAGTTTAAGGTGGTAAAATGAATACTGAAAATGAAAAATTCTTAACCGAGCAAATAATAACCTATTTAGGTAACAAGAGAAGTCTTCTCGATTTTATCGGTGAAGGAGTGGAAATTGTAAAAAAAGACATCAAAAAAGAAAAACTCAACATAGTAGATATTTTCTCTGGTTCAGGAATTGTAGCTAGATACTTAAAAAAATATTCCAATTTATTAATTACAAATGATCTTGAAAGTTATTCTTACACTTTAAATAAATGTTATCTTTCCAATAAATCAGAATTGAATTTAGATAAATTAGTCAGTGATTACAATTATTTAAAAGAACAATTAAATGCCGAACTATCTGAAGGATTCATAACTGAATTATACGCTCCTAAAGATACAAACAACATCAAAAGAGGAGAAAGAGTTTTCTTCACTAAAAGAAATGCGATGTATATTGACACTTGTAGGAAATTGATAAATAATTTACCAGAAGAGGAAAGAGCTTTCTTCATTGCTCCTTTATTGACTGAAGCATCTATAAAAAATAATACTGGTGGTGTCTTTAAAGGATTTTATAAAAACAAAGAGGGTATTGGTCAATATGGAGGAAGTGGCCAAAATGCCTTAGCGAGAATCATGGCTGATATAGATTTACCATATCCCATCTTTAGCAATTATGAGTGCCAAGTAATCAATTATAAAAAAGATGCGAACATCTTGGCTCAAGAATTAGAAAATATCGATTTGGTATATATGGATCCACCATATAATCAACATCCATATGGTTCTAATTATTTCATGTTAAACTTGATAAATGATTATGAGAAACCATTGGCAATAAGTGAAGTATCTGGTATACCTGAAAAGTGGAATCGTTCTAATTATAATAAGAAGAAGGAAGCATTGGAATCCATGAGAGACTTGTGCTCCAAAGTTAAGAGTAAGTATTTGTTAATATCTTTCAATAATGAAGGATTTATCAGTAAAAAAGAAATGGAAGATATGCTAACTCAAATAGGAAAAGTGACAACGTTAGAAAAGAGATATAATACCTATAGAGCATCTAGAAATTTGAACAATAGAAGTTTACATACGATTGAGTATCTATTTATTGTCAGAAAGGAGAATGTTAATGAGTGATTACAAAACAATTACTAAAATTATAGAATCAATTAACAGAAATGGAAGACAGGGTCCAAAAGATTTGTTAAGTGACGAAGTCTATGGTTGGGTAAAAAGAGACTTGAAGATATCATACACTGATTATAAGAAAATCATTTTGGATAATAGTATTAAAGATACTGAAAGATTGAATAATAGAAATGCCTTTTTCGTTTTAGATGCACATAATAAATTTCAATTATTCAAGTCAAATGAAGAAGAGATTAGAAAATATTTATGTTATATTGTTCGTGAAAATCCGGGAATAACATCGGCTGAAGCTCGTATCACTTTCAAACAGATTTATAGAGATTATACTCCTGTTGATTTAATGGATCAGCAAAACTTATCATCTCAACAAGACGTGATAGACCAAACAATAAGAAACATTTTAGTATCTAATATTACCAAGAAAAAGAATGCTGAGTTATTCAATCAATCAGATTCCAAACCATTCACGTATACGTTAAAAGATAATGGTTTTGAATACGCCAGTGAAATAGAAGAAAAAATCCATTATCTAAATATTGAAGATAATATATTAGACTATAATATTGAACAAGAAAATGCTATTAAAAACAATGCCAAGGGAATCAAAACATATTCTAAAGAGGAACTTGCTCAGATGCATGAAGAGAATAAGCATTTTAATATGTTAGACTATTACGCTGATTTTCTAGCTTCAAACAACAATAGAAATGCCAGGTTTCCAACTGATGATAAAATTAAAAATACGCGATTGAAGTTAGAGGATTACAAGTGTGAAGTTGATTCTGATCATATTACATTTGAGACGACATCTTTACCAAACTATCTAGAAGGTCATCACATGGTTCCCATGTCAGCCCAAAAAAACTTTCCAAACATCAAATTGGATTGCATCGAGAACATGGTTGCTCTATGCCCTAAATGTCATGCTCAAATTACATATGGAACTCGTGATGAAAAGAAAAAAATATTTGACTCTGTAGTCGAAAAGAGAATCGAAGATTTTGAAAGCATTGGCTTTACTGAACCAATCTTAAAAGTTATTTTTGATACTTATTATAAATAAACAAGAAATAATTTTTTATATTGATCTTTGACTACTAAAAGAACTATCAATTAGATAGTTCTTCTTTTTATTTGAAGTGAAAAATTTATTTATTATTATTTATAATATAAATGTAATAAGTATTATTCATGATGGTGTAGTAATCATTTTGATAATTAAAGATATTTATATTATTATTTACAGCTATATTGATTAGGTCTTTTAACTTAGTTAAGCATATAATATTATTGTCGGTCATATTAGGTTTATTTTTAACAGTGATAATTATGTCATGATATTCTTTTAAAATAGTATCTTCATCATTTTTACTGAATAAAATTTTACTCAATACGATAATGATGACTATGACGATTAAATCAAAGAATATCATTTCATTAAGATCAATGTCTCGTTTATTATCTTCTAAAGAAAGATTATCTTCTTTCATCGTTATTTCTACAATTTCTTCATTTATAGGAATAGTCAATAAAACATAAGGATTAGTTTTCTCATCGATTTGAATATCAAGTTTAACATATAGATAAGTTTCTGTTTTAATATCATAGTATTCTTGAAATGCTTTAACATAATTGACATAATATTGATAATTTAAGTTATAATTTTCTTTTATATTAATTTCCTTTTGATTGATATCATTTATACTTTTTAATTGAAAATCTCTAGTCCAAATCAATTTAGTACCATTATCAGCATAACTTTTTAGAGTAATGGTAACATCATAAGAACAATTAATATTTTCCTCCATTTTGTTTTTTAAATAATAATTAAAATAGATATCAATAGTATTAATTGAATTAGCAATATAATAGTTATCAGCTTTGATTTTATTATTTAAAAAATAAGTATTAGGTCTTAGAGTAACTTCATAGGATGTTTCATTTTTTAATTCATATACATTATTCTTCTGAATATTTGTCCAAAAGTATGTTATCTCCCAAATGAGAATCCCTATGAAAAGAATAATAATAGTTAAAATGATTAGTAATCTTACTTTTTTTCTCTTGTTTTGCATATTTAATTCTCCCTAGTAAAGAGTTCATTCAACCAAATAGAAGGATAGCCTAAATATTTTATATGGAATTGATATACACCTTTTATATCCTCTTTTTTAATTTTTATATAGTCTACTGTATTATTAGCATCTCCTTTGGTAATATAATATTCATTTATACCTACGACGCGGTGAACAATAATTTGACTTTCATGTTTGAAGACAATAACATCTCCTGGTACAATATTTTCTTCTCTTTTATAAATGACGACATCTCCTCTTCTAAAAAGAGGATTCATGCTATTGGACATAATAGCTATCGGTTGATAATTGAATAGTCCAAGCATGAATAGTACTAATAGAACAGAAGTAATGATCGTTAATGGATAAAGAATTGTCCTATTTCTGAAGTGATGAATATTTCTTTTGTTAAAAATAAAGTATTTGAACAAATAGTAAATGATTAAAACTTTAATGATGGCAAAGGACCCTTCAATAAACCAATTGCTATATGGCATGATTGGTATGAAGCATTCGGGTATTTCATTAAAAATTTTAATAATGATAGAAATATTGTAATGAGAATTCAAAGACAGATAAGTGAATAAAATATTTTGCGCAATGATTGGTATGATGATAGAGACGATATAATGGAAAAAGATAATATTATGAGAGAGAAAAAGGGCCTTAAAATTAATCTCACTCATGATAATTATGATGGTTATCAAAGTTATAATTCCCAAATTATTTTTATTGCTTTTAATGAGTTCATAACGCATTATTTCAATACCGCATATGGGTAAGATGACTTTCCACAAATTTTCCAAAAGATGAATTAATGTGTTATTGTAAGGATTTTTGTTAAAACCTAAAAGGAAACCACTAACTAAATGAAGTATTAAAAAAATAATAGATGTCGTTAAAGCAATATTAATTTCTTTTTTGTGTAGTAATTTGAAATTTTGATGGTAAAAAGTGATTAAAAAGATTAACCCAAATAAGGGATTGAAAAAATAGATATAAAAATTATTAGTATGTGAGAAGATATGAATTGATGTATAAATGATTAAAAGAAAAAATAATTTTTTATTTTTAAGAGTTTTCTTTTTGAACATATTGGATTATTCCAACTAACGTTTTTGTTTTAACACTGGGAATACTTTCGGTATATTTAACATAGGTTACCATAATATTGAAAGTAGTTGAATCACCTGCATTTAAGTCTTTCTTAAGTTCTGATGTAGTATAATTAATTTCTTCGATACCATCGATTTCTTCAGTAAATATTATAGTCTGTAATTCGGCATCAATAGTTCCCAAGTTTTGGATGGTTACTTCATAAATGATTTCATCACCAGGTTTATTAAGTTTAGCTGAAAAATTGATAGAATCTTGAGTAAAAGTTGGTGTTCCAGCATCACAGCCATCTGATACTTGCGTAGCCGTTATGTTTGTTATTCTAACATCCCATTCACCAGTAATTTCGGCAGTTCCATTGATAGTAAAATCGGTAGCAAAGGTTGAGTAACCAATTGCCATTAAAATAATAGTGGCAAGAAAGACTACAAGAATTATTATCTTATTTTTACGCAAATTATATCCCCCCTTTAGCATTTATGCTATCCTGTTATAATGTATACAAAATCAAATAACTTGTATGGTTAATTGGTTTAGGGTTGAATAAATTTAATAACTAAAGTTAGTTATCGTGTATCCATGAAATATCCTTTTGGGCTTATATAATTTTAAAAAGTAGACTGATTTTTTTGAACTGTCTCTTTGATCATATCAAATCCATTAGATAGTTATTTATGACGACTTCTGAGATGTATTTACAGAGATAACTAAATAAATTATAATGAAAATGGTGATAAATAATGAATTATCAAATTGTTTTTGAATCTGAAAATATACTATATGTTAAATTAAATAAAGAATTAATTAATGATTATTTAGTAATGATTAATGATCCGGATGTAGCTAATAAAATTAGTCATGAAATTCGTACTTATACTTATGAAGATGAATTAAATTGGGTAACATTAAAGTTAAAAGAAAACGCTATATGCTTTTCTATGATTGAAAAACGTACTGGAGATTTTATTGGAAATATTGAAATAATGGAAATAAATAATAATATAGGAGAATTAGGTATTTCGATTACACCAAAAAAGCAAAATCAACATTTTGGAACAGAATCGATAAAAGCGTTGTTAAAATATGCCTATGAAAAATTAAATTTAGATGGAATGGAGTTAAATGTTTATTCAACTAATTTAAAAGCTATACATTGTTATGAAAAAAATGGGTTCATCATAGATGGACCAGGAAAAACAGATGAAGATATACATATGATAAATAAAAAATAAATAACTGTTTTGACAAATATATCAAAATAATCTTAAGGGTTTTTATTGCAATAGAGAGGATTTAAATGATTTTTTTTAAATATGATCCTTATATAACTTCCAAACTGACTGCTTGACACAAAAAAAGAACTATCAATTAGATAGCTCTTTATTTTTATATGGAGCGATTGGGGAAGATATCTACAACTTCTACTCATAACGATTCGATAAACATAATATCAACCACTAATGATATTTTTTTCTTAAATGTTTTCTAAATAAGCTGTTTTATGATAGAATCATATTGGTGATTTCAATGCAGTTAGAAGATTTAAAAATTGAATATGATAAACTTCAATTAAAATATGGTGCTAAAGAATTGGATTCAATTTATAATGGTGGTTGTAAAAACAATCCCGATGTTTGTTTTGTTTTTATGAATCCAACTGGACGAAATATAGCATCTTCTAAAAATTGGAAAGGAATTAAATCTC
>CANQJR010000019.1 GCA_947624275.1 uncultured Bacilli bacterium | reverse complement strand
CCGCCACCACCGATACCAATGACCTTAATCTTGGCCAATTGGTCCATTGCTAAATCACCAAACATAAATAACCTCCTCAATTGTTAACTATGCGCTTCTTCGACGTCTTCCAATGGGATCATATTACCATTTTCGAAACTCATCATCTTTTCAACTTGGTCTCGATCGAACATCGAATATGTCTTATCACGCATTTTCATTTTTTTATCAAAATATTTTACTACACCAGCGGCACTAGAAAATTTATTATTTCTAATTCCCATTATATTATTATTTAATACATAAGCATTGATGCCCAATGTATTCTCTACAACAGCATTGAAACCCGTCAATTCTGTAATACCACCTGTAACAATTATATAACTTATTTTTCGGTTTGTTAAGTTATTTATTTGATTTTTTGCAAGTTTCAACAGTTCAATAATACGGGCTTCAACGACTTTGGTAACCTCTTCCTGATTGACAGTTATGACTTCATTATCACTGAGATTTACTTCTAAAGTATCATTGACATCGGCATATCTTGTAGAAGCGACAGCAAAGTTTTCTTTGAGAAAACGAGCCTGTTCTCTATCTACATTATAAATATAGATCAAATCATTATCAATGTTTTTACTACCCAATTTGATAATTTCATTTTTTATCAAAATACTTTTATTAAAAATAGAGACGTTAATCGTATCATTACCAATGTTGATGATGGCTCCTAGCGTTCGATCATTATTTTTATTGGCACTGATACAATAATCACCAATGCTGCCAAAGACGATGTCGACTATTTCTATTCCCACATCGCTGAAGACATTCATATATGGATAGAGATTTTTCTTAGGAACGACCCCTATCACGGCTTTAACGCCAAGTTCTTTTCCCGTTTCACCTTTGGGATCAAAAATATTTTCATGTTTGTCAACACTAAAAACGATTGGCGTAATCATCACTAATTCATTGTCCTCTTCGACATTTCCAAGACAAGCATCTTCTAATACCCTATTGATATCACCACCAGAGACAACAGCATTATCGCCTTTTAATTTGATATTGCCAGAAACTATTTTTAATTTTCTGCCATTTGAAGGAACAGTAACGATGGCTTTATCAATGCGTACACCAATTTTCTTTTCAATGTCAGTAACCGCTTCGTTCAAAGCTGAAGCGACCTCATCGCCATCGACAACTAATCCTCGTCTAATTCCTCTACTATTTACTGATGTCGAAGCAAGGACATAAATCTTATCCGCAGCAACTTCAGCTACTACTACTTTGATACTATCACTACCAATGTCTATACTTGTGTATATTTTTCTCACAATAGGCTCCTCCATCTTAACTATTTTATAATCTTATTATACTATCATTTTTTTACACATGCAAACATAACCAATATTTTTAAAAGAAAAAAGGCTATTTTAGCCTTTTAACACATTCTTCCACTCATGCTTCTTCTCAAAGCTGAACCTAGACTTCTCCCCAATTCGAGAAGACTATCAATACAATTGCTAATGGCGTTTAAAAAACTGCTCGTCAGACTGGCACCACCATTAATGTTCAACAATTCTTCTTCACGATCAATATTTTTCATCTTCTCACCTATCATTACAAGTTAGAGGTCTCGTAAAGCCATCATAAACACCTATCAAAAAGACGATGATAGCTCCAAAGCCAGCTACTATCCATGGCGACACACCTCCACCCTTAATCCTTTCTAACTCTTCGCTTTTTATTTCGTGCATATTACCTCCAAACTGTTTCAAATAAATATTCTAACAAAGTTTTTTCATCAGTGATAATCTTTACTTCAACGACTTCATTTTCCACATTCTTATCAGTAGTGGACAGTGTTACTTCTCTATAATAATTTTTATCTGAATAAATATTATCTTTACTAATAGAAGCAATTTTGTAAGCAAATCTTTTATCATTTATAAACATTTCGTCATTTCGTGTTATTTTTTTAACATCATCAACTGATACATAGATATGAATTCCTCCATCTCTATACTCCCCTTTACTCAGATAGAAATCATAATATTTGAAACTTTTATTTATGAATATAATTCCTATAATTAAAAATGCTAGAACGAGTGACCAAATCTTAATGACTCTCTTCGTCTTATTGAAATATACCAATCTATAATCATTTATATCAATCAATTAACTTACCATCCTTAAGTTCCAATTGACGATTGTACAGATCAGCATTTTCTTGGCGATGAGAGATGACAATAAAAGTCTTATTCTTATATTTTTTAAACATTTCTTTTAAAATTTCTCTTTCCTTCTTTATATCTATTTGACTGAGACTTTCATCAAATATATATATTTCTGATTGTTTAGCCAAGGCTCTTGCCAACATGATTCTCTGGCGTTCTCCTCCACTCAAATTGAAACCATTTTCTTCGATTAAAAGAGACGAACCCAAAGAAGTTCTATCAATTATTTCATCGCTTTTCGTGATGCGGCATATTTCTAAAAAAGCATCGTAGTCAAGATAATTATTCAACGTGACATTATTATAAATAGTGTCATTATATAGGATATCATTTTGTGAGATATAACTTATTTTTTGACGCAACTCTTTAATGTTAAAATAGTTGATATCTTTATTATCGATTTCCACTCTTTGGTTTTCAACATTTAAATATCGAAGTAAAATGCGCACTAATGTACTCTTGCCACTACCACTATTTCCAGTGATTAAAACTTTTTCCCCTTTCTTTATATCCAACTTGACCTTCTTTAGAATTTCTTTTTTATTGTCATAAGAATACGACAAATCTTTTATTTTAATGTTTCCTTTGAACTCATTATTAGTATACTTCTCATCAAAGGATAAATTTTCTCTTTTGATAGAATATAAATCATTTATCCTCGTAAATGTCTCTTTAGCTTTTTTTATGTCGACGTCAAAATTGATAATGTTCTTGATCGGTTCTAAAAAATAGATTATCAAACTGTTAAAACTCACCAATTCACTAAAAGTCATTTGATTATCTAAAACGAAACTAGTTCCAACGAAAAGAACGATCAATAGTGCTAAATTATCTATCAATTCTTTTAAAAAAGTTTCTAAATTATACAAGTTATTAAATTTGAAACTGTTGTTTAAAAATTGGTGATAGCGCACCTTAAAATTATCATTCACCTTTTCTTCCAACGATAGACCCTTAATGGTATCTATACTACTTATCACTTCATGTAAATAGGAATTGACCTTAGCATTCGTCTCTTTGGTCTTCCTGATGTAGTGTTTGATGATGGGGTTAAAAAAGAACAAGATGAAGATATATGCCAAAATGGTCAATAGAGCTATTAAAGTCAATTTGATGTTGATGGAAAAAAGAGATAAAAAGACAAAAAATACTAATAGACAGTCGATGAAAATCGTTATGAACAATTTGCTGATGATATCGCGTATTTCACACAAGTCATTAATTCGAGAAATTATTTCACCCGTTGTCCGATTTTTATAATATAGGTAAGGAAGTGAAATGATGTGTTTAAAGATATCACTGATCAAGATGCGATCCAGTTCATGATTGATGTAATTTAAAAGATTATTTCTAACAAAATTATTGATCACTTTATAAAGACTGAGGAATGACATGATGACTATTAAAAAAAGCAAGTTTTCATGTGAATTAGAAGAAATGACATTATCGATGATAAACTGTAGATTAAAAGAACTGATTATATTTATGATTACACAAACAAGAGAAAAAGCAAATATTGAAAAGAAAATATTACGATATTTACTCAATAAAAATACTACAGTCTCTTTTAAAGCATTTTTGTTATCATAATGGGGCAGTTTTTTCGTAGGAGTGAACAAGATAAACTGATTAGTTGTCATCTCTAAAAATTCTTGATAGGACATGAGTCTCCTTCCAACAGCTGGATCAGCAATAGTTAAAATCTTTTTATTGCGATCGATGCGATGAATCACAAAAAAATGGCCAACGCTTTTATCGATGATCACATGAGCAATGCAAGGAAACATTTCATCATCTAAATCAAAAACACTACCTCTTACAGCCTTTGCTGAAAACCCCAACTCCTTTGCGGCTTCAATTAAGAGATAAGCATTTGTCCCATCTTTATTAGTCCTCGTCAAGTCTCTCAAATACTCTAAACTGACATTACCACCATATGTCTTTATTATCGTCAAAAGAGAACAAGCACCACAGTCTTTAGCCCCTTCTTGCATGACACAGGGATATTCTTTAAACATTTTTCACCTCCTCACTAAATATCATTACCTGTTCATCAGTTTTTTCCTAAAATAAAAAGAAGAACTTTCGTTCTTCCTTATTTCTTATCTCTGATCAATAGACGATAGACGATGGCGGCGATCACCACTCCACATAGAGGCGCTAAAATAAATAGCCAAACTTGCTCTAAAGCCATACCTCCTGTCAAGAGTGCTGGTCCAAAACTGCGCGCTGGATTTACGGATGTTCCCGTCAATGGAATGGCAAAAATATGAACTAGTGCTAAGGATAAACCGATTACCAAGCCACTATTCGCACTGTACTCTTTCTTATCGGTAACTCCTAAAACAGTTAAGACGAAAACAGCGGTCGCAACCATTTCGACGACAAAGGCACGATACCAAACGATTCCTAGAGAACTCAACTCTCCAAAGCCATTAGCTCCAAGACTAGCATTGCTGTTAAAAATGATTACCAATATAGCTGCACCGACAATACCACCTAAAAATTGACTGACGATGTATTTGAGGCATTCTTTTAACTCCATTCTTCCTGATAGATAGAACCCCAAAGAAACAGCTGGATTGATATGACATCCAGAAACATTACCAATCGCATAAGCCATGGCAACAACGACTAAACCAAAAGCTAAAGCAATGGCCAAGGTAGTATTACCACTGGCAGCGGCTCCACATCCAAAGATGACCAATATCATCGTTCCTAAAAATTCTGCAACATATTTTTTTGAATCTTTCATTTTTCATCCTCCTCATAATTTAATTATAACATATTCAAAAATGTCATCATAATTATTTTTTTTCTTCTAAATCGTTACAATATCTTGCTAAAGCTTGATAATATAACATTTTGACAACGGCTGATAAACCCAAACCGACCATCAATAAAATACCAATATTGGATAGATCGATGTAACCATTGACAAACTCACTAGAAAAAACACAAATGATTGTAATGATGGTAATTATTATTGGTAGCGTACTCCAAATGTATAATTTGCGACCATAAGCTGTACGAGAAAAAGCAAGATCGGCACGCATAAACTCTGATCTGCTGAAATCTTCAGCCCTCTTATATTCTTTTCTAAACATACTCACATACTCCCTATTATTCTATAACTAAATTATAATTACGATTTTCATAAATGTAAAGTTTAAATTATTTGTAACTGTAAAATAAACACGCACTCTGTCAAGTGCATTTCTATCAATTCTATTATAGAAATAAATCAGTTTATTAATAGTAGATTATTATCAATACATTGGTCATTCTTAATGAAGAATTTACAAAAATAAAACTACTCTCAATTTAAGAGTAGTTTTTATATACTCGAACAGTTTTCCGAGTTTTCTATTCATTTGGAGGGCCTAGTCGGATTTGAACCAACGATCAGGGAGTTGCAGTCCCACGCCTTACCACTTGGCTATAGACCCATCAGTAATTAGATTATAGCAAATTAAAAAAACTATTTCAATAAAAATATATATAAAAAAGAATAAAAATATAACTATTTTTATTCTTCATTAACCAATATATATTTGTATTCTCTATCTCTTATTCTAAAGATTAAATTAACTTTTTTTGATTTGCTAACTTCATCAATTACTTCTAAATAGACATCTTCAGAATCGTCTGGTGTCAAATCAATAATTTTCATTTCTTGTTGAACCATTTCACCATCTTTTTCATATTCAATGATTCCAAATTTATTGTACAAACTGTTATATACTTTCGAATTTAAATTTTCATTTTCTTGCAATTCAGCTGATAACTTCATGACAACTTTTTTAGTGTTAACCGCATCACTAGGTATGATTACTTTGGTGAATTCTCTTTCCAAATTGCCAACTTTTTGTTTGTATTTATAACTGTAACGATCATTGAATTCCACACTGTTTATCTGTAGTTCCGTGCCATCTAATAAACTGTCCTTAAAAGTTAATTTTTTACCGAGTTCAACTGTTTCTTTAGCGACTATTTCTTTTTCATCAATATCAATTGGCTTTAGATCAACTTTGACATATTCATAAGTTCCATTTGCTCCACTAATATTGTTGCTCACTTGATATTCAAAACGCAAATTGCTTTTGAAATATTCGTCGTCCAATTCATAAACTAAAACGATTACTCGCTTCTCTTGAGCTTTTACCTTATTAGTTGATATGAACCTCTTACCAAAGTCTGACAGTTCATCACTATATTCATCAATTGGAAAATATTTTTTTTGTGGGCTGACTCTGATCGCAATATTATCATAAGGAATTTCAACATCGACATCTTTGCCATTTTGCACTTCCAGTTGGACGGCGACATAAAACTTATTCTTCTTGATCAAATAACCATCATAACTGTATTTAGTCTTATAACTATTCCTCAAATTGACATCTAGGGAATAGGCCTTAAAATGAGCTGTTCCATTATAGATTTTTTCAGAACTGTTGACATAGGCAAATACAGCTATAAAAATACCTAGTATTAAAATGATCAACAGAGAAAAAAACACTTTTTTATTTTCTAAATAAACATATTTGATAAAGCGTAGACGACGATTTAGACGAGCTTTTAAATCCTCCGTATCGACTTCGACATCAACTTCAAATTCTTCACTATCTTCTTCTCGGATATCTAAATCGATAAGATCTTTTTTAAAATTGAATTGTTTGACATTAAAACCGACACCACGAATTAAAGCGACAACTATTGGCAATATGACCAAATAGGACAAAGTTCCAATCAAATCGCGATATATTTGTAAAATATTTAAATCAATATTTCCTAATTCGATATTATTTAGACCATTATAAGCTAAGATTAACAATACTATTTGAATACCAAAAACGATTAGAGTAAATAAATAGTATTTGATTGGCTTTTCTTTCATCTTCAACAAGTACATTACCATGATGACGATGGCAATGATAACAATTGGCAACAAAAAGGCCCATAATCCCAAATATTGTCCAACTACATCTTGGCGATTAAAAACACCAACAGATATGTACTGATTTAAAAAAGAGGCAATATTTCGCATTTTATAAAAGAAATATCCCATTAAAATAGCTAATACTATATGAATCAATTTAAAGTTTTTTATCAAAAAAGCATAAGGTTTTCTAAAGACCATTAAATCAACCCCTATTCTATCAATAGTATATATTATATTAAAAAAAATTAAAAGAAAAATACATCATAAAAAAAGAAGTCAATGTAAACTTCTTTTATTTAACACAACCAGTTTTGACATTAATTTTTAGATTGCTAAAGATTTCTCTACTCTTTTCATCGCCACCATGTAACATTGAACTGCAATACTCTTTAGCACTCAAATTGCTGACAGTTGCCACATTCTCTAGGTTGTTAAACTTTTTAAATTGCAACTCATTTCTATACAACTTCGTCAAATCATTCAACTGTGATGAGTTCAACGTAATTGAATATTCAGGGACGTAATCGTTTGTAGCATTAGTTTTATCACCAGTGATTCTATTAACTTTACCAAACCAGTTCTCACCAGGATCGCGATCAGGGAAAGGTGATTTGACATCTACTGTTCGATATATATAGGCATCGCTGCAATCAGGACAATCACATTCAGGGCATTCAACTTTTCTACAATCATCAACGGTTTTATATTCACCATTTTGAACTTTTATTTCGCACTTTTCAGTACAACAATTGCATAGACAAGCAATCGATTCATTACACTTGGTCTCACATTGTGATTGCTCTGGACATACTTTTAATTTACATTGTTCTTCTGAACTATAAGTTTTATCTGCCACTTTCTTCTTACAATATGAATCACAACAATCGTTTTCAGTTATACAAATATTATAATCATTAGTACCCTCTGTATATTTAGAACATTGGTTTTGACATTCATCATTCTTACATTCGTTTTCTACGACACAAGTCGGACAAGGATCAGGACAATAAGTAGTCCTACAACCGACATTGTCACCACATAGTGAATCACAACCACAATTCTTTGCGACACACTGGTTGAACTCTTTAGTACCTATTTTGTATTTATCACATTCATCAGCACAAGTCTTATATGCCATTTCAGTATAATTACACGTCAAAGTATAACCGAATTGCCCACATGAACCCTTACCAGCAATAGTTAATTTTAATCCTTCAGTAATTTTGACTTCTTTAGCAACTTCACGCAATTGCTCAACTTGACCATCTGACAACTTATTAAATGTCCAAGTATTTGGCATTTCAATACATAGACCATTGGCTGCTTTAACAGTCTTGCTACCCTCACACTCTTTCTTACCTGTTCGCAAATCAGTAATATTGATCGAACGATCCTTACCATTGTCACTGATTAAATAATCATGATAAATAGTTCCTTCAGCATCAGTTCTCGTCTCAATCCAACTAGATGGTATTGAATAATAAACTTCTTCTTCGTAAACAGCCGATTTACCATTTGTTTTAGGATCGATGACTATTTGAACATCATTAGGGTCACGATCACAAGTAATGACATTTTTAGATGACTTTACCTGAGTCTTAGTCTCTGGATCACACCACTGTATTTCCGTTGTAGTATTACATGCGATTGGCACTAACTTCATCACAGCTGTTCTAGTTTCAGTCAAATTCTTTCCTTTGAGATCAGTAGGAATATATTTTAATTCTAATTGAACTGTTTCTGATTTCGTACCATTCTTACCATCTGTACCAATTTCCATAACTTTATTTTTAAGTTCATTTTCTGCTTTAGAAGCTAATTCATTCAATTCTTTTAACTTACTTTGTGTAACTTCTTTCAAATTATCACAAAAACTTTTACACTGTTTAGCCTCTTCTTCTTGCCTATCTTTTGAAGCAAAGTTTTTAGCATTTTTCATACATGTATCATATTGACATTCTTTTTTCAAATTTGTATCATTATCCAATTTTTTTAATAAAGTTTCAGTCTCAGTAATTTCTGTTTTTAATTCAGATTCATCATAATTGACAGTATCGACATAACAAGTATTATTACCCAATTTACGATTTGCTAGCTTTTTGGCATAGACAATATTACATTTCTTTGTAAAATTAATTTTAAAAGTTAAACTAAGATTGGCATTTCCTTTAGAATTGACAACAACTTTCTTATTCTTTAAATCGGCCATATCACCTGTGAATTCTTCTGTACACTCTACTTTGACCAATTTATCACTACCAATTGATTCACAAGTAGTCGTCGGTGTCAATTTGACTTGACCACTAGAATTGCTTTCACATGTTTCGCTTTTAGTCGTATCTTTGACTTTAGTTACAACTGAACAAGTGGTATTGTTGTTGCAACCTTTACCACCACAAGAGAAGGAACAATCTTTTAAACAATCCGATTTATTTTTGCTATCTTTACAATACGCTTGACCACAAATTTCAAGTTCAGCTCCCTGTTTTCCAGCACAAACACTCTGGCAAGTTCTAATTTCACATCCAGGACATGATTGAGCAAATTGATAAACAGCCATACCATAAGTTGCCCCACAAAACATCTCCGTTTTTAATGGAACTTTTACAGAAGAACAACGACCTTTTTTCAAGTCTTCTGTACCGCAAAATCCACCAGCATTACCAATGATAGTTCTTATAGGATTAACTCCCCCTTTTGTGAAAGGTTGTACAGTGGATGGATTAATAATTTTTATTTTATACTTGCTACCTTTGCTATTATTTGCATTAATATTGGTACTCGCAAGATCACCAACTGTCGGAAAACTACTCTTATTATACAAAGAAACATACATTGAACCTACAGCATAAGTAGGTGAAAAATCAGTGACTGATCCATAATATATTGTAGATCGCCTCATTCCTGATAGACATCCTCCCTCACAATTATAAGTATCTACTCTCGTCATCAATTCAGCAGCAATGTATATCTCTTTACCATCACCCACTATGTCCTCATAATTCACACCAAATATGTCTTTAATTCTACTAGTATTTTCATTTTTAATAATATATTTAAATAAATTTTCATATAACCATCCTGAATTAGGATTCTTGTTTGAATCATATGTTAAAATATAATCTCCAAATTGGAAGTCACCAAGTTTACCAATACTTGAGTCAAAATAAACATGTTTTTTGATGTATTGTTGTGCAGTTAAATTGAAAACCTTTGACCAACTTATATCTTTATCGCAACTATCACTTAGGCGCTCATTCAAAAAATCAGTATTTGGGTCACTATATCGGGCATCACTTGATATATAAGTTCTAGAGCGCCAAACATCGACACCATTTCCCAAAGGTTGGGGTTTACCCTTACCATCATACTTATAAATTCTAAATCTCAATCCAGCAATGTTGTTATCATAACATGGTCCAGAATCACAACCAGTCCCACTTGCCGCCTGACCAATATATGAACCAGCAACTCCGGAAAAAGAATTATTAGTACCGCATTCGCTAGCGGCTCTAGTAATGACTGGTAGAACAATGAGCATTATTATAAATAATATTATTCTTTTATGCTTTACCATCATTATTTCCCTCCAAATCTATCTTTATTCTCTTTCTATTTTTATTGATGAAATAATATATTACTACACCTATTATTACAACGATCAAGACAGTTATTGGTATGGTAACTTTCTTATTTTCCCAATATAATTCGAAAACATTTTTATTTTTTTCTTTGGGAATTGTTTGAGTCTCCTCTTCCAATTGATTATTTTTTATTTTTTCAATAGTTTCCAAAAAAAGTTCTTCTGTCACATCTTCAGTATTCGTATCAATCTTGCAAATATTATATTTCTGATAATTCTTACACTCTTCTCTAGTACTATAAAAATTGTAGTATGGAATATTCAAATATCTAGTCGTAATCAATTCGCCACTACAATTGGTTTTATCACTTGCATAAACTTTAATAGGTGTTTTATATCCGCCTGAAAAAAAAGCATTTTTGACATCGATTACTCCATCAATACCATCACTAAAATAAATCAATTGCTCATAAACGCCTACCTCAAAATACAAATCCTCGCTAAAATTAGAAATAGTCAAATCATAGCCATACATATCACTACTACTATGTTCATCATCGTATACTTGTAAATGAGTAGCAAAATCAACATTTTCAGCCTCTTTTCGCAAAGCATTCAATTCATCAGTACTACACGTTGCCGCATCAACTTTGAATGCCATGAAAAAAAGTAATGCTATCGCTGTTAAAAATAAATACTTATTTTTCATTACGCACCTACACACTACTATTCTGGAATGGATCAGATGTCTCTAATATTCCCGTGATGACATTCGTAATATCAGCATCTTCAGTATGTTCTTTACTTGATCCACCGATACCCAAAAATTTTTCGATGATACTAAAAGATTCTTTGACTTTAACGGTTACTACTACTTTAGGAGGACATTCATCAATGTCATTAAACTCTATCGTGTATTCATTTCCTGACATATTGACACTATCAGCAAATTTTAAAACGAACAATTCCATAAATCTTTCAGTTATTATTCTAACTGTACCTGGATATCCCGTTGGACAACCAATAGATTCAGGATTAGTTTCAGCTGTCACACCATCATAACCTAGTCCATGTTCCAAAGCATATTGATCGACCGCATCAATCATGGCAGATTTAGTAACTTCTTTTAAAGAGAAATAATCTTGTTCATTTTTGATAGTAACTTCTCCAAAAATATTTATCAATACAATTCCAACAATTCCTAATACTAAAAATAAATAACCCCATACTGACGAATTCATAAAAGACACCAACTTTCTTATTTCATATATTCTTACTAATGTATTCTAATATTATTATAAGACGGTCTAATTTTATTTTCAATGAAAAAAAGAATATTTTACAATATTCTCTTTTAATTACCACATGCGTTTTTAGCATTGACATGGAAACTTGCAAAGATATCTTTACTTCTATCATCTCCACCATGCAAAATCAAACTACAATATTCTTTTGAATTGACTGTTCCATTTTGTTTGCTCTTAACTGCTTTTGAAGCATTTGGTTGTTTAAAGACTATTTCATTTTTATAAATCTTTTTCAAATCATTTAATTGTGCTGAAGTCAAAGTTATAGAATATTCAGGAAGACTAGTAGAAGCAGCTGTTTTATCATTGATTATTCTCTTTTCTCGCTCACGCCAATTATTTCCAGGATTTCGATTAGGGAATGGCGTAGTTACATCTACTGTTCTATAAACAAAGTCATCACCACATTTTGGACAATCACATTCAGGACATTCATTGGCTTTACATTCAGCTAAAGTGTCATATTCACCATTTTGAACTTTTACTTCACACTTTTCAGTACAACAGTTACATAGGCAAGCGATTGATTCATTACACTTGGTCTCACATTGATCTATTATTATATCTGGACACACTTTTTGTTTACACTGTTCTACTGTACTATAAGTTTTGTCATCAACTTTTTTCTTACAATATGAATCACAACAATCGTTTTCACTTATACAACTATTATAAGAGCTAGATCCCTCTTTATACATTGAACATTTATCTTGACATTCACTATTATTACATTCGTTTTCAACGACACAAGTTGGACAAGGATCAGGACAATACTTATATCGACAACCGATATTGTCACCGCATAGCGAATCACAACCACAATTTTCAATTACACATTTATTAAATGCTTCACTTCCCATAGTCAAATTATCACATTTCTTACTACATGTCGCATAAGCTGTTTCTGTATAATTACAAGTTAAATCATATCCGAATTGTCCACAAGAACCAAAACCTGATATATTGACATGTAGACCTTCGTTGACCGTTAATTCTCTAGCCACTTCACGCATTTGTGATTCAGTCATTTTATCAAACTGCCATGTCTTAGGAACTTCTACACACAATCCATTAGCCATCTTAACTCCCGATGCATTTTGACATTTGACTAAACCATTTTTTAAAGTTGTATCTCCACGATTGACCGTTCTATTAGGAGTGACAGTATCACCAGTTAGATAATCGTGATATATCTTTCCCTCATAATTGACATTATCATTTGTCAATTGAGTCGTTCTCGTAGCTATGTAACTAGAAGGGATTGAATAATAAACTTCTTCTTCATAACTTGCTTGGTTGCCATTAACTTTAATCGAATTAGCCGTTTTTTCACAGGTTATGACATCTCTTTGCGATTTGATTTTATCTTTGGTCTCTGGATCACACCATTCTACTTCTGTAGTTGTGTTACATGCAACAGGAACCAATTTCATCGTGGCAGTTGATAAATTGGCATTGCTGACCGTTTGACCAGTTGCCACATATTTCAATTGCAACTCAACTTTTTCATCCTCTACTCTCGTTCCACTATTCATCATCTCATCTTTTAAAGCACCTTCACCATTGACGTACAACTTTTCAATCTGTTCTAGAGATGTCTTTTGCGTTTGAGCAGATTTTAACATGTTATCACAAAAAGTCTCACATTGACTTGGATTATCGGAATTTCTATCTTTACATTCTTTCATATTACAAGCTGTATTACGATCAGTTTGAATATTTTTAATCAATTTCGTCAACTCATCTATCTCAGCCTTTAATTCAGAATCATTATAGTTCTTAGCTTCATAAAGACAAGTTTGATTACCATTTCTATTCTTAGTACTCTTCAAATATGTCAATTCACAATTCTGTTTATATTTTACCTTAAAAGTCAAACTCAAATTAGCATTACCATAATCGTTAAAGACAACTTTCTTATTTTTTATATCAGAAATATCGCCTTCAACACTTTCCTTACAAATTATTTTAGCTAAATTAATACCATTCTTATTAACTATTTTACACGTCTGAGTAGTACCAAGATTTACTTTTCCAGTAAAACTACTAGTACAAGTTCCTTGTTGTACTGGTTGACCACTGACTTTAATTAAATTATCACATTTACCAGTATCATCGGTTGAACAATCACTGCTTCCTATACATGAGAAAGAGCATTCCTTTAAACAATCGCTTTCATTCTTACCAATTGTATCACAGAATGTTTTTCCACAAGTTTGTAATGCTGCACCAGTTTTACCTTTACAAGCATCTTTACAAGTTAATTGTTTACATTCTTGACAACAATCTGGCAAATACCAAATACCCAAACCATAAGTATTGCCACATAAAACCTTACCTTGTCCTACGCCATATGAAGGGTCAGCATCAGCACCTCCCTTTTTAAGTTTCTTATCAACAATGTTGATGTATTTATCACTATTAGCACAAACCAAATTACCAATTTTTTTATTAGAATCACAATTTTTTGGCATTACGCGTAACCAATCAATAGTATCCTCTATAAGTAGTGTATTGGATAATTCACTAACTGTTCCAGAATAAATTTCTTCTGCATTGTATGTTAATTGAAACAAAACCTCAGCTACGATATATATGTTACCTACATTTTGCTTCATTAAACTGACATTCTTAGATTCCATACCAAAAGTTTTACCAGCTGCATCAAAATTGCCATTTTTGATATAGTCAAAGAAATGATCTTTCAACCAACCCGTTTTATGGGCTGTATCATATAACCATTCACCAATATGTCCATTATTTAAAGCATAGTCAAACGATTCTGTTTTTCTAGCAGTTGTAGAGTAATATTTAACATCGACATTCGTACCACCATAATTTGGATCACCATACTGATATACAGCCTCATTGTTTTTATAAGTATTCCAAGACCTATAATATGATGAAGGACTGCTTTTAGCAGCAGCACAACTACCATTTTTATCAAGTTTTCTGTTTTCCAATGATCCCGGAGACTTAGAGGGACTACTTATATGGAAATGATTAGTCCAGGTGTGCAACCTAGTCGTCCACAAATCAGCAGCACCTAATTTCGTAAGTTTTTTATCTTTATAAACATAAACGGTTACTCTGACTCCACCAGAAAAAGTATTGTAGTCTCTTGGGGGAGCAGCTCCCCACCAACACCAACCAGAACAATTTCTATTACTCCCATTCCTTATAGTACTCTCATTACCAACTCCACCTCCAGATGGAGTACATTTAGAAGAAACACAATCAGCTGTTACTACAAATGGTGCCAAAAAAAGACATAACGTTAAAAATACAAATAATTTCTTTTTCATAAATTATCCCCCAAATCTATTTTTATTTTCTTTTTATTTTTCATTCTTATGTAGTATATTATTGCCCCTATTAATAAGAATAACATTATTGTTATAGGAATAGTTATTATGCCATTATCTAAATATAAATCAACTAAACTCTTCTTTTCTTCTTTAACAGTTGGTTCTTCTTTTGGCTCTTGTTCTTTTTTCTTTATGTCATCAATTAATTTTAAAAATTCTTCTTCTTGAATACCACTCGTATTAGCATCCTTTTTACATATATTGTAGTTCTCGTAACCTTTACATTCCTCGCGTTCACTATATGCATTGTAATATGGAAATTTTATTTCTTTTGATATTAATAATTTATTTGCACAATTAGTGTATCTACTTCCATATACTTCAACTATAATATCTGTTCCATGATAAAATTTATCAGAAAAGACAATCTCATTTTTCGCATTTAAATCTTTTTCATCATAATTATAACCATTATTATATATTGTGAGATTTTTTGAATAATTGAGTATTGATACACTGTAATAAGAACTGTCAATTGAAGCGTTGGGCGAAATATAAATTTTGTCTTCTTTTAGCTCATATTCAAATTCCAAATTATTAGCTTCAATTTTTAAAGCATTTAATTCATCTGTTGAACATGTCGCAGCTTTTACATCTATTTTGATTAATAACAAACTCATTAAAATAAATAGAAAAATCAAATTCTTTATCTTCATATTCATAACCTTCACCTATTCTAATAACATTATAAACTATCATTTAGGGTTTTTCAATTAAAAAGAGAATATTGTATCAATATTCTCTCTTGCGTTTTGTTTTAACTTTAACTTTTTCTTCATTGGGTTCTATGAACAATTTATCAATGTTTTTCTTAGGTAACATTATTTTAAAATCTTTGATCATTTCGATGTGATACATTCTAGTTTTTTCGTCCAATTCTTCTCCATCAATGCACCACTTACTAGTTTCTTCTTTAAATTCGATATCTAATTTATCAGTTTTATAAAAATAGAATCCTGGTACTTTAGTGATGTCTTTAGTAGCTACGTAGACTAAACTTTTGATGATGTCAAGACGTCTAGTCAAATTGCAAAACAACACTTCAAACTTACCATCATCCAAATAGATATTATCATAGAAATTGCTGATGCCAGCAATGTGATTAGCATTGGATATCAAGATGAAAGAAAACAATCCTTTATATTCTTCACCATTGACATTATAAGTCAACTCGTGAAGTTTAGTGTATCTGAAAAAGGCTTTAACTCCTTCTTTGATATAGGCTAGATGTCCTAAGTTCTTTTTAGAATTTTGACTGGTCGCATATGGTAAATCCATGAACTTGCCAAAACCAGCTACATAGACAAAAGGTTTACCATTGACTGTACAAATATCGATTCCACGTTCTTCACCATCCAATAAACTCTTTAAATTATTGATGACATCATTTGTATAACCGAACATGGCTCCTATATCATTAGTCGTTCCCAAGGGGATGTGAGCGAGAAGCAATTTGTTCTCTCTTTCAAAATTGCCTGTGACAGCTTCGTTAAATGTTCCATCGCCACCGATACTTATAACTAAGTCGCGATCTGGAAGTTCTCTAACGATCTTTTTTATGTGACCATGGTACTTAGATACGATGATCTCCGGTTCATAATCATTATCGAGCAATATGTCTACATAAGCAGCTAAAAAGTTGTGTTTAGTTTTTCGTCCACTATGCGGATTATAAATTATAGTACATTTTTTCATATTAGACCTTCTTTGTTCAAACGCCAATAGTATAACATACTTTTGGCCATTTGTATCACTAATCTTTAATATTTACTCCTAAACCTCTAACTAGTAAAGTCGCCTGATAACTACTGACATAGGCACCACGCAAATCACGGGGATTTAAACTGATGCCCTCAATCGTGGAATTGGAAAAATCGACGTCTTTTAGTTTAGTGTTATAAAACTCACTATTGACAAGTGAACAATTGTCAAAAATCAATTTATCTTGTTCCACTTCAATGAAAGAACTATCTTTCAAATCAGTATCTTCAAAAGTGACATTTCTAATCTTACTACTACTGAAATTGCTGTAGACGATGTTACAATTATTAAAATGGACATCGCGCAAATCAGAAGTGATAAAAATAGCTCCCATCAATTTACAATCATTGAACTCTGAACGCAAAACCAATTTCTCTGATAGATTGATGTTGGATAGATCACAGTGATTGAAAAGGCAATCGATGAAATCTGCTTTGACATCTTGAAAAAACTTAACTCTTTCAAAGACACAGCCATTAAATTCTATTTCATGATCAATCGATGATATTTCACTATCTGATAATTTAATATCATTGACGTTCATTTCCAAGTCTAAATCTTCTATGGAAACTTCTTTGACATCAGCTAATTTTTGAGCCAATTCAACTTTTTTCATACATTTCACCAATTTCATTATACCAAACTTTTAAATATATGTTATAATTTAGAAGAGCACAGTCTTGTTCTCTCAAGTATTTTTGAGAGGTGATAAATATGACTAAATACGTTTTTGTAACAGGTGGTGTGTGTAGTGGACTTGGTAAAGGCATTACGGCATCATCTGTTGCTTTATTATTGAAAGCTAAAGGATATAAGGTTTTCATGCAGAAGTTTGACCCTTACATGAATGTCGATCCTGGAACGATGTCACCCATTCAACATGGTGAAGTTTTTGTCACTAAGGATGGATGCGAAACTGACCTCGACTTAGGGCATTATGAGCGCTTTATCGACGAAGAATTAAATTACACTTCCAACATCACGAATGGTAAGATCTATTCGAGTGTCATCGAAAAAGAACGTCGTGGTGATTATTTGGGAGCAACCATTCAAATCGTTCCCCACATATCCAATGAGATCAAAAGTAAAATTTATGAAGCTGGAAAATCGAGCAATGCCGATATCGTCATCACGGAAATTGGTGGAACTGTTGGTGATATCGAATCATCAGTCATGTTAGAATCCCTTCGTCAGTTGCGCGATGAACTCGGAAAAGAGAACACTTTATTCATTCACACTACTCTAGTACCATATCTTTATGGTTCCAATGAATTGAAGAGTAAACCGACCCAAAATAGCATCATCGATTTGCGACGTTTAGGAATTCAAGCCGATATCATCGTGACGCGAAGTCACACGCACATCGGTGAAGCCATCAAAAATAAAATTTCACTTTTTGGCAGCATTCCTAAAGAAAATATCATTGAAGCTATCGACGTTAAGAACATTTATCAAATTCCAATCAACTTTCACAATCAAAATATCGAAGAAGTCATTTTGAAACAGTTCAAATTGCGCATTACCAAGAGCGATTTGAAGAGATGGGAACAATTGATTGACACCGTTGACAATTTAAAGGAGAACATTGAAATTGCCTTAGTTGGTAAATACACTGAATTAGAAGATGCTTATCTCTCCGTCAAAGAGGCCTTGACCCATGCCGGTTACAATTATAATTTGAAGATCAAAATCAATTGGGTCGATTCTGAAAAATTGGAAAAGAACAGTTGTGATTTGGACAAAATATTTAAGAACAGCAAAGGAATCATCGTTCCTGGTGGCTTCGGTTCGCGTGGAGTTGAAGGTATGATCAAAGCTTGTCGTTATGCCCGTGAAAAGAAAATACCATATCTTGGCATCTGTTTGGGAATGCAGGTAGCCGTCATCGAGTTTGCACGTGATGTATGTGGTCTACCAAAAGCCTCATCGACAGAATTGAATCCTCTTTGTGAAGATCCCATCATCGATTTGATGAGTGAACAAAAAACGATCATCAACAAAGGTGGAACTTTAAGACTAGGAAATTATGCTTGTGAATTGAAGAAGAACACTTTAGCTCATGACGATTATAAAGAGGATTTGATCTATGAGCGTCATCGACATCGCTATGAGTTCAACAATAAGTACAAAGAACTATTAGAAGAAAACGGATTGGTATTCTCAGGAATCAATCCCGATAGCAATTTAGTCGAAATAATCGAATTGCCAAATCATCCGCATTTCATAGCTTCACAGTTTCATCCCGAGTTCAAATCGCGTCCGACCAAAGCCCATCCCCTATTCGACTCTTTCATAAGAGAGAGTTACAATTATGCCAAAAAATAGAGATTCATAACTGAATCTCTATTTTTTACGACCCAAAGCCTTGACTTTTGGCAAATCACAATCAACTGAAACTTCACCAGTTCCAATCATGCGATGATCGATAAAATTCGTGTAAGCGCGCATGCGATCACGGACAGAATTTATTCTTTCATCACCTTCTAAAGCAGAATTTATATATCTAGTAGCTGAAAAAATAACTTTTAAAGCATAGTTTTGTTGTGGATCACTAGCAAAATATGAATTATTAAACATTTTTATCGTTCTAGCAACATCACCATAAGTAGGACATTCCTGTAAAGGTTCATCTGATAATAATATTCCTACCAACCCCTCTTCAACCGTTCTAGTACTCAATCCCTTGCATGATTTTAAATAATATAATTTAATCGCATTCTTTTTAATAAATTCTGTTTTTTCTTTGATGACTGTCACATTATTTTTATTAATTTCCATATGTATTCCCCTTTCACACAAGTGCCTATTATATCACATAATATAAAAAAAAGCAACTACTATGTTGCTCAATCAATTTTCACGTATTTCTAAAAAGATGATTAGTCCCATCATTATTTCTCTATATTTAGTCGGAATATGGCGATTTTTTACAATATTTTTTTTAGCGTTTAAAAATAAATTGTTCATCACATCGATCGCATATTTCTTAGCACCACTTTTATCAAAGATATCTTTTAAATGCTCAAGTTCTTTTTCTTTCAGATTGCGACCATAATATTTTTTCAATTCTTCAGCATATTCTCCTTGGTCAATGGTGTAGTAATAAAGTAATGTCTGTTTGTACTCTTCAACATCTGAATTAGTGCTTTTGCCCATTTTTTTAACATCGCCATAAACTCCCAAGAGATCATCTTTGATTTGGAAAGCAATTCCTAGCGGCATCAACGTTTTCACGAGTGATTCAACAGTACGTTCCTTACTTCCAGCAAGAAGCATTCCTAAGGCAAAAGGCCCAACGATGGTGTACCATGCCGTTTTCAATTCATATATTTCCATGACATCTCTTTCTAAACACTTGTTCTTAGAATTATATTCTTCATTAAATGGTAAAATGACATCAATTATTTCTCCTTTGATCGTCTTGATGACCACTTCATTGAAAAATTTTAAAACACTATATAAATTGTCATTATCTCGATAACTATCCATGATCATGTTATTGGCAATATAGAAACCCAAATCACCAATACAAAGACTTAAAGAGTTGGCAGTATCGCATTTCTTCTTTTCAAAATTTTGATCTTTTAAATCGTACTTGTCAAACTTTTCCATATATTTATTATTAATCGTCGTCTTACCACGACGCATAGTAGAATTGTCAATCAAATCATCATGGATCAAGATGGAAGTTTGAAAAGTCTCATAGGCCGCAGCTAAAGCCAAATAAGAATCATCAGTCTTCTTAGTTGAATAATAGCCTAAAGCAATCAAAAGAGCACGCAAATATTTGCCATTGGAATTCATGTAGATCAACTGATTTAAAGCATCTTTGATCAAGACATTATCATTTTTATTGATAAAGTTCTTATTCCATTTATTGATTTCTTTATCAATTTTTTTTGATTCATCCGTATAAAAGAGATAAAAAGATGTCAAATATTGATAATCTAAAATAGTATCGTATTCCGTATTTTTAGTCCCAATGATCATGATATTGGTATTATTACCAATTCTTTTTTCTCTCTTTAAAAAATCATAGTAATCCGTTATATCGTTACAGATGATAACTTTACATTTTTGATTCCAAATGCTAAACAAATCCCCAACATTACTACTATCAACATCATTGACAATTATTACATAGTCTATTTTTTTAGCAAGATCTGCATCATAATCAATGCAATTTTTTCCTTTTTTAGGGATTAGTAACATCGTAAACCACTCCTCACTGACTAATTTGATTGTAACATTTTTTATATGCATAAGTAAATTAAAAATAACTTTATCTTCATACTGTTATTTCTAGATTCTTACTAAAATTGGATAGTGGTCACTAAAGTGGTCTAAATATTTGTCATCAGCAATTTCGATTTCTTCAATATTCCACTCTTTAGGAATAAAGATGTGATCGATTGGCAACTTATCAGCTTGATATTTATAAGTCTTCTTGGCATTGGGTACGCGCTTATATCCAATGCTATCCAAATTTTCAACGAATAGTTTAAAGCGAGGCATTTCCATATCCATGTTGAAGTCACCAGTTAATATGACGGGATTTTTAGACTTTTCAATCATCTTGTGCAAGTAATTCAACTGTCTTATTTGGATGATGCTCAAACGGTGATCGAGATGGGTGTTGATGAAGTTGACCTTGCCAAAACCTTCTATTTCAATTAAAGCCGTAGTGACGACACGCGGTCTGATCGATTTCAATTTTAAGCCTTTGACAAAATCTTTTATTCTGCGTGGCAACCAGGGCATCGTCGTCGTCTTACTAGTCAAAACGCGATGTTTCGTGATAATGCTCACAGTTTCATTGAACCGATCAAAAAATTTGAGATTGCGAACGACATTGTTATTGCCATAGCGAAAATCACCATATATTTTATATTCAGGTTTAATTGCTACTTTAATGCGATCGATAAAACGACGAACCAACTCTTGCGTACCTAAAATATCAATATTGTTATTTTTTAAAAATTCTTTCAAGATTTCCACGTTATCATTTCCGTGTTCATCAAGACCATCATAGCTAGGTATTTTATATTTGTTTTGAATATTCATACTTCCAATAATTATACTTCTCATAAATACCATCCTCTATATAATTATATCATTTTATTTAAAATTATTGATAAATAAAAACAAAAAAAGCAACTTTATTTTACTAACCTTTTTTGCTTTTCTTGTTTGGATAAATATTCTTCTATGTGTATTTGATGATAGTCTGGATCGTATTTTTGTAAGTTGTTGAAAAAATCCATCATAAGAGCATTGAAAGGTTTATATCTACTACGAGCATTTCGTATTCTAATACTTCTTAAATG
>CANQJR010000018.1 GCA_947624275.1 uncultured Bacilli bacterium | reverse complement strand
ACGCCAACAATGTGGATAGTTGTGAAGCATTTTTTGTTTTTTGAACAATTTGTCCTGTTCCGACAAATACTTGATTATTTCCAATTCCAAAGCTGGATCAACTACTAGTCTTCCCTTCCAAGGCCCTTCGGTATAACAACCATTTTCATCGACAGGATTCAAAACTGGCAAGTCATATTTTAGACCGACTTCATAGTCATCTTGTCCAAAAGCAGGAGCAATGTGAACGATACCAGTACCATCTTCCATAGTTACATAGTCAGCACAAGTTATGTAAAAAGCTTTTTTATTCACTTTAAGAATTGGCATGTACTGTTCATATTCACGATACTCCAAATCTTTTCCCAAATACGTTTCTACTACTTCAAATTCATCGCCTAAAACTTTATGAGCAAGTTTTTCAGCAACGATAAAGTTATAACCTTTAGACAAACACTTTACATATTTCTCATTGGGATTGACACAGGCAGCAACATTGCTCAAAAGGGTCCAAGGGGTAGTAGTCCAAATCAACAAATACGTATTTTCTTCATCTTTCATCTTGAAAGGAACTGTTACAGTATTGACCGTTATCTCTTTATACCCTTGTGCAACTTCATGAGAAGCTAGCCCAGTACCACAACGTGGACAATAAGGAAGTATCTTTAATCCATCATAAATTAGACCCTCATCAAAAAATTTCTTTAGAATCCACCACTCGGTCTCAATATAGTTATTGTCATAAGTTATATATGGATGATCTAAGTCGATGAATTGTCCCATCTTAACAGTGAAATCTTTAAAAGCTTTCTCATTTTTCCAAACGCTCTCACGACATTTTTCATTGAATTCTTTAATACCATATTTTTCAATATCATTCTTACCATTGAAACCCAATTCTTTTTCAACTTGAACTTCAACTGGTAAACCATGAGTATCCCATCCAACTTTACGAATGACTTTATAACCTTGCATCGTCTTATATTTGCACACTGTATCCTTTAAAAGTTTAGCGAGCATGTGATGAATACCAGGCATCCCGTTGGCAGTTGCTGGACCATCATAAAAGACAAAATAATCATTGCGCTTATCAATCGTCTTTTGAAGCAAATTACTCTTTTGCCATTTGTCACTCAACTTCTTTTCAAATTCGCTCTGTCTCTCTTTTGACAATTCTTTAAAACTCATAATAACCATCCTTTCTAAATAAAAAAAGACCATTCATCCTAAGGACGAATAGTCGTGGTACCACCTTATTTTGCAATCATTTTAACAATTGCCTCAAAACTATAACGCGTCACCGTTTTTATCTTATCCATAAAACGCACTTGAAAGTGATCTCAACTAGCTATTGCTTATCTACTTTCACCTGACTAGACTCTCTAAAAAACAAATCGCTAATTGCGTCTTTCGCACTTGCTTTAAACATTTAACAATATATCATAGCAATGCTTATTTGACAATACTTTATTAATTTATTTTAGAAAAATTTTCCATTAATAACGCTCTTATTCTCGATCAAATGGAATGGCTATACCACCATCAATTAGATTGTCATAACATATTCTATGTAAAATGTCCAATAAATGCTAATTGTGACAAAATATACTTAAATAATTTACTTTTTTATATTATAATATATATAGGAGTATACTAGGGGAATGTGATACTATGAACTATAAGGACAATATTAAAAAGTATAATGATTTACTCATTAAATTTTTAAATGATTTAGTCACAGATATCGAGAATGGCAATTCACAAAAAGAACGCCAAGTTGATGATATGGTCAAGAGATTGAGAAATCACATTTCAATCTATGATGTCAACTATGACGATGCCGTCATCAAAGTCATCATGACGCAAGCTTTTCAATCTTATGCTGTGATGTTGCGAAATTATTTTGACAGTAGTAGTGTTCATCGCATTGATGAGGATAGCGATTTTAGTTCCCAGTTAATTGATGAGATGAATTTAGTAACTTCTGACTTAACTAATGCTGTTAACAATATGAATAAGACGACTTTTTATAAAGATTTAATTCGCAAAATAAAAGATAGTATCATTTATCAATTTAAAAACCCAGAAATTTATCAACAGGCAACTGTAGAAATAGAAAAAATTTTAGATGATGTCGTCGTCGATAGTTTCAACATCTACATCGAAACCAAAATTGAAGATTTTATGAAGAATACTTTACCTCAATTATATCGCTATATCGATGAATTGACTCGCCTATCATCAACGGATGACAGTGATGAGTCAGGAAGTGGTGAAAATGTCAATTTAGAACGTGATAAATTCATCAACGAGACAATGGATATCGAAATACATGAGGGAATGGAAAATGGCGTCGTCACTCTGACCGTCATCGATTCGATGGGTGAAGAAAAAAAATATTATGGCAATGAAGCCATGGAAAAATTGACCAGTTATAATCAGTTGTTCGAATCAAGTCGCCCTGGTAAAAAAGTCGATACTTCCCATTGGCCACCTTTCAATCCTTATGCCGACAACTTCGATACACCTAGCAAAACCAATTCTACTTCTCAGCTTCCAGTCCCAAACAATTTAAATGAAATCGATGTGCTCGGTTCTAATATCATCGAAGATAATACCAATGAACAACCGCAAAGACAAGATAGCGATGCTGAAAAGAACGATTCAAATAATATAATCAGTAATGATGAAATAGATCAATTGAGTAGCGATATCAACAACTCAGCCCCTACTCTGATGAACTTAACAGATGAGTTCAACAATTTGACGATGAGTGATGACACTTTTAATAACACTCAAACTGATTTGAATGGCACAATAAATAATCACAATAGTGATAACGATAAAAATATCTCTTCATCAGAACAGTTAAATAATACTAGCGATTCAACTGCACTCGAAGAACATCTAGATGACAATTCTGATGAGCTCAGTCACAATGACTCAAATAAACCTATTGATAGCGAAGAACCAAAATATGAATTCGTTCCAACTGAAGATTTCCTACCAAATGATAATTCGTTTTTAGCGACTTTTAACAATCCTAATAGTGAACGTGACGACTTCATCAAACGCTCTACGGGAATAACACTTGAAGAAGATAAAGATAATCAAGGAAAACTTTATTTGCGCGTCATAGAGCCATCTGGGCATGAAGTCATTTATACTGGTAAGGATGCCATCAATATGATCAGAAAATACAATCAAGCTTATTTAGATGCTTATCCGAATAAAAAAGTTGATACAACTCTCATCGATAACTATCAAGAAAACTAACTTTTTGTATTAATATATTCATTTATCACATAATGATATTGGTGATATGATGATTTATATTAATACTTTTTTATTTTATTCCATCATGGGCCACATGATGGAAAATTTTGTCTATCAAAAAATAGATAGTGGTATATTATATGGTTATTGGACACCCATTTATGGTTTAGCCGTTCTGATGATATTATTAATATTTGCCATCATCAAGAAAAAGATAAAAAACAAACCGCTTAGAGCGCTCGTTCTCTTTATAACCTCAGCTGTTCTATTGGGAATCTTAGAAATGTCAGGTGGTTATTTGATTGAAAAAGCCTTTGGTCGCATCTTCTGGGATTATTCCAATCAAAAATGGCATATTGGAAAATATACCTCATTAAAAATGATGCTTCTCTGGGGAACGTGCAGTCTTTTATTAATATATGTAGTCCATCCCTTTGTCAGATTATTTTTAAAAAGAATTCCTTCATTCATAACCATCATAATATCCTTAGCCTTTCTAGGTGACTTAATATATACATTGATCACTTTGAGTTAAAAAAACTAAACCTTTGTATATACACGAGGTTTAGTTTTTGAGTGTTCAATTATAAAATTATTAGCTAACGTTTTGATCAACTGATTGTTCTCATAATCTCCTTGTTGCGCCGTCAACATTTCGGTAATCATTGGACGATTCAAAGTCAAACAATAGTCGTGCTCATCGGCAACCCATGCGATATTGTCATCCATCAAGAGAGATTGATAAGCCTTTTCAAAATTGAATAGCCAAAGTAATCTTCCCATTCTAGGAATTATTTGAGCATATTTTTGACGATTGACATCACTACTCGTCATGGTGTCTAAAATATCTCCCAAATTGCGAGGAACGATGATCTTTTCTTCGTCGTCCAAATCAAAAACACTATCTTTTTCCAATAATATCAATTCTAGTATAAATCTTTTTAGAAAAATTTCTTCTTCCATTACTACCATTCTACCACCCTAAGATAATAGTACTATAAAATTTAAAAAAATAGAAGTTTTTCTTCTATTTTAAGACATCTTTTAAGACGACGGTTTTGATAAGGGATAATTGTTCAAGGGTTGAAGAAACACCTTCCGTTCCAAAACCGGAATATTTCCAACCGCCATAAGCCATCTCATTGGAGCGATAATCAGTACTTCCATTTATGATGACAGTTCCTGCTTCAAGGCAATGTGCAGCTTTGAAAGCCGTTTTAACATCCTTGGTAAAAAGAGAAACGCCTAGTCCAAAAGGTGATTGATTAACCACTTCAATGGCCTTATTGATATCAGTAAATTCCATTATGGGAAAAATTGGTCCCAATATTTCGATGTTGTTCATCACACCCATTTTTTCATTGACATCAACGAGGACAGTCGGTTCAAAATAATTGCCATTGCGATTGCCACCATAGACAACTTTAGCACCTAAATAAACGAGTTTTTTGACCTGTTCCTCCACCTTGATGGCTGCATCTTCATCGATCAAATTAGAAAGATCCGTACTAGTATCAAGAGGATTGCCATACTTCATATTAGCCATTTTATTTACAAGCCCTGCCACAAAAGCCTTTTTGCAATCTTTGTGGACCAAAAAGCGCTTCGTCGAAGATGAAGATTGTCCCATGTTGTGAAGACGTCCACGACAAGCTTCTTCAACAGCTAAATCAATATCGGCATCGCGACAGACGATCATCGCATCATTACCACTCAATTCTAATAAGACGCGAGTCAAATTGCTGGAAGCAGCCTCCATCACTTTCATGCCATTGACAGTCGTCCCAGAAAAAGTGATCAATTGAATGTCAGGATGCATCGCAAGGGCATGACCGGCTTGTTCACCAGTGCCATGAATCAATTGAATGACTCCTTCAGGAACACCAGCAGTGCGCAATAAATAAATCAATTTGGTCACTGTCAAAGGTGCTTTCGATGATGGTTTGACGATAACGGTATTTCCCATTAACAAAGCCGCAGGTACTTTATGAGCAAAAGTTACAACTGGAAAATTATAAGGAAGAATGGCCGCTACAATACCAATGGGTTCGCGAACAGTCATCTGTATCGTACTATCGCTGAAACGATCAAGACCAGAGGGTATGACATCACCATACATGTGCTGTACTTTTTCGACAAAAGCTTCCACTAGTTCCATTAACGTATCTATTTCTTCTTCGGAATCTAAAACGTTTTTACCAGTTTCATTAGTCAAAGATTTGGCCAAATCAAAGCGCTCTTTCTGAACTAATTCTTTGAACTTCAACATGATGCGACAACGTTCATCAATCGTAATGCCAACCCATTTTTTCTTCGATAGATCAGAGACTCTAACGACTTCATTGACATCATCAAAGCTGGAATTGGGTACGGTATCAATCGTGATGTGCGTATAGGGATTTTTTACTTCAACAACCATATTAGTAGTCGATGAACGCCAATTGTTACCTATTAAATTTTTCATCAAATCACCACTTCATATTCTTCTCTAAAATAATTATATCATCATTGCTCAAATAAAAAAAGGCAGAAATCTGCCTTAATATAAATTTTATTCAATGACTAAGTATTCAACTCAACTTCATCCCATTTTTCATCAGTCAATAACCATTTGAAAGCACGATGTCTCTCCATGACGACTTCAGGATTGATAATTGGTTCTTCAGAATTTATATGGCTTTCAACACAATACCAATCATAACGATAAGTCAAATCAGCCATATCCAACACTTCTTTGACATCACGCAATTCACATTTAGCAATGAATTCACTATAGCTGTCACAAGAAGAGACGAGAGCTGTCACTCCTTCAGGATTTACTAATACATTAGGAAATTGCAATTCAACAACTAAGTTCAACACCCACAACAAGACGACATAACCTTCGAATTGCCAAGATATTTGAATGGCCAAATTCTTATCACCCGTTTCAAATAACTCTTTTTCCTCTTTTGTCATACAATCTTTGACATTGAATTTATCCAATAATTTACTAAAGAACTTTTTAGAATCTTTTAAATAGCGCTTCTTCTTATTGCTGACGATATCACTGGCATAATTAGCACATATGCACAAGACAATAGCTCTTTTAGCAATTTCATCCATCGTCTTACCAACTACTTCATAACTGCTTTCAATTGGTGGTAACTCATCAATATAAGGAATGCCTTGTTCTTTTAAAATCGCAATACTATTCAATTTACGATTTTGAGCCTCGATGTAAAGGCGATCATCTTCCCCGACTACGACGCTCTTCAAAGCATGGTCAGCACAGTACATCTTTTCATCATCTATCACACTGGAAACAGCTATTAAATAACTAGATTTATAGACAACTTTATAAAATTTATTATTGGATAACACATAGGTTTTTATGTTCATTCCATCATCCAATTGCTCATCATAACAATCCAATAACGTCGCATGACTCGTCTCAATATTTTTATCGATCCATTCATGCAATTTTTGTTCATACTTTTCAACGGTTTCACATTTAAATATGAAGACACGATATTCTAACGATTCATTATTGACGATATCAAAGACGTTAAATTCGCGATCAACTTTTAAACCGCTGTCAACTGGGAACCAAAAACAGAAAGACGCATGCCCATCGATATTGTGCAAATATTGTCTGTATTGAAGATTGGCAAAAGGTTCATTTTCAACTTCTGGCACCTCTTCAGCTTCCCTTTCTTCATCATTAGGATCAGGAGTTGTTAACAAAACACTATTTTCTTCCTCTGATGGTTCAGAACTCACTTCTTCATCAATGACATCTCGATTCTCAGTATTCGAATCGACTACTTCTTCTACTGGCTCTTCGCTTTTCTCATCATCATGATGTTCATCTTCTTCACTAGTAGTATCTAGTTTTTTTTTATCGTTTTCTAATTCAACTACCTCTTCTTGATGAGATTGCAATTTTTCTTCTTTTAATTGCTTTACTTTCTCATCGATTTTTATCTTTACTTTAGAATCACTATTCTTACTTATCATGTTCAAAATGGAATCAATCAATCTGTTCAAGATGTCACGATTATTATCTCGATCCAATAGATCGATGAACACAGCCTCTTCTCTAAAGCGGATCACTAGAGTCATATCAGAATTAACCTTTTTATAACCGCAGTCCATCTTTAACAGATTAGACCACTCTTTCGCAATGATACGACTTATTTCCAATGACAAGTTTTCATCCATTTTTGTAAATCTGACTTTATCTTTTAAATCATTATAATATATCTCATCATTTATAATATTTAGAACGACTTTGCTATCTTGGCGATCACAATTGTATTTGAAATAGAACTCAGGCATCAAAATATGGCGATATTTACAATCTGTTTCAATGGCCAAAATAGCTGTCTTCTTAACGGAATCATCCGTCTCATTCTCGTGAAGTAAATCCTCTTTTTCGTCATTGACATATATAGGAGGATCAACTGGTTTAAAGACAGAGATATTTTTTAAAATAGTAAATACCGTTTTGACATTGTCATCTTTTAACAAATCATCATTGTCAAATATTTTGTTCTTGATGTCAATATTTACACAAAAGTTGATGATCATACCATTTATTAAACAGAAGTTGTGCATAATTTTTTTATCATTGTTACGAGTGATAACATATTTTACCAATACGTTGTCAAAATCTTCTGAACCCGTCAATAGAACATCGAATTGTTCAGCGAATTTAACTTTGTCAAAAAACTGGTTAAACCCTTTGGTCTTACTAAATCCATGAAATAGAATGGATAGCGTCGTGAACTTGTCGACCGCAAAGACAGATAACGTATTGTCACTGATTCCCAAATCTTCATAAGAAGATCTCTTGACCTCTAGCCAATTGTCAGGAATGGTAATGGCAAAACCGATATTGGGATTGCGATAAACAATTTTTCCGACTTTGATACTACTTTTATTATTTTTCTTAGAATTCATACAACTCACCACCATTTCTGATTTCCTCTATGCCAAATCCCTCAGAAAAGATTGGATAGTGCAATTCACCCAAACGATACATCTCTTTTAACATCGCATCGTACTCGACGAACAGAGAATAATCTTTAATGCCACGACGGCAAATCTTAGAAATCAACAGAGCCATATCTTCTTCAGTTGCTCCAATCATGAATTCACGCTCTATTTTATATTTATTTTCTTCACCAATATGTGGATTATTCTTGTAGACTAATGACAAGTATTCCAAGCATTTATTCAAGTTATTTTTTCCTACTTCATCTAGATTGTTAAACATTTTATATTCTTTAAATAACTTGATCAAATAATCGCTGAAATCTTTTTCTTTTAAATTATCATTTATCTCACTCTCAAAAGCTTCTAGTAAACTATCCCCTTCAAAGTAATTATGAGATTCAAAGATGTAGCGTGGATAGTCCAACCACTTAGCTTCAATTAGACCATTGACATAATTCAATTTGGTAACGAATTCTTTTTTCTTTTCATAAGTTGGCAAGTAGTCTTTCAACTCCAAGGCATGTTCAATATTATATTTAGTGATGAACTCCTCATATAGTGTCGGTTCTTTTTCAAGAATGCGATACAATTCATCCAATTTTTTCTCTTCGTGATACTCCATGACCAAATTGATGAACAACATCACTGATTTCTCTAATTCATATCTTTCGATATTACACAATTTTTGATAAGAATCTAAATTGACGATCAAATTCATAACTTTGTTATAATCGATGTTGCGCAACTCTTTTTCAAAAGTTGATTTTTCCATGCGCAAAGTCCAAGTTTCCATCGCATTGTTCTTATTCAATCGCAAAGCATATTCACTATCTGTATCCAAGATGACGTGACTGCCCTTTTTCAATTTATTACCATCACGGTCGACGATTGAAGATGCTGATGCGACAACTAAATCGACCTTATTATGTGATAAGTTATCGACGTAAAATTTAATTTTGCCAAAATCGATTTCATATCCAGGTAGAAGAGTTATTTTATCCAACTCTATTTCTGGTATTTGAATGACGTCAAACTTTGATGTCATCTCATAGTAAGGCAAATGTTCAACCACCAATTTTTGCGTATCATTAAAGTTTATGCGATAATTCTCCAAAGACTTGAAAAGAGCATTGTTGACCAATTCGTTTAGAGAGACTTTCTCATTACTGGTCTCCTCTTTTTTAACTCGGTTGATATTTTGATCAATTTCATCTATTAAATTATTAGTCTCTTCAATTTCGTGTAGTGACTTGCGAACACTCTCAACTATTTCTCTAGTTATTTCTTCACGTTCTTCCAAAGATACATTGTCATCCTCAACTTCTTCTGGAAGAGTTTCTTCTTCTTTTAAAGCACCATCCAATTTTTCCAATTGTAAATCGATATTTTTAATCGTTCTCTCATACTCTTCATCAGTAACGGCATTGATTATCTCAATTTCATCTTCTTCGTCATCTAAAACGATAGAGTCATCTTCTCTTTCTTCGATGTTGTCCAAGTGTAGATCAGAAAACTCTTTTTCCTCATCTTCGACTTTTTCTTCTTCAACGGGAACTTCTACTTCTTTTTCTTCTTCACGATTTAACAATTCATTTAGAGTTATTGTCTCGCACTTCAATTCACCATTAACATATTCTTTATATTTTTTTTCATTATAATCATATCCGATATAATCATTTTCCTCTTTTGACATGAAAGGAATGAAATTGTTGATCATTTGGGAATGCTTAAGAATTTCATCATGAGACATAAATGATAGCACTCTATCACTAAACTTAACACCATTAGTCGTATAGGAAAGAATTTTTTTAACTTCAATAGGAAAATCGGCATTACACTTATGTTTTACATTATCGATGTAATAATCATTAACTTTGATTCCATCAATACACGCCATAAATTCTTCAGTCGTATTGCGGAGTAATGATTCCTTAACTGCAGTTATTTTATCAATATTGCCACTTCTTATCGTCCTTCCTTCAATGTCGTGTTCAAGATAGCAAGTATCACTACCTTCTTCATCCGTAATATTGGCTAATTCATCTTTTATTTTCACTATTTTAGAAGTGGGTAAAACAAAGTCTTCTTGGCATTCATCATTTGAAAATGCGAATAAATGTCCCTCTTTGTTCAAGGTCAATTCACTAGTATTATCTTCTTCTTCCATATGAATCTTCAATAAAAAATTACTCTTACTACTCATCATATGCCTCCTTTTTATTCTTCCCCTATTCTACATAATAACATTATACAATAAGTCTTTTTATTTTTCCATAAAAAAAGATGAAAAGAAAAGATTTTTTTAATTTTATCATTCATATTCATCAATAGCTATCTTTATATATTTTTCCATTACTCGTTTCATATCATTGGGATAATAAGGATTTTGAAGGACGACACTGGGCGTATCTGATGTATCGATGTACAAAAAATAGTACCAAGCATAGACATCAGCTACAAATTCTGAAACATTAGTATAAGAATAATCGCGAAGAGGTCTTTTTTCAGAATTGATATATTTGGCATATAACTTTTCAAAATCACTACTTTTACTCATAGCCGTACCATGGATAGCTTTATAATAACCATCCCAACTGTGCGTCAATTCATGCACTAAAGTATGGACATAATAACTGGAATAAGTACTGGGACATTTAAGATCGATACTGCGATATCCTTCAGCAATGCCATAAGTCATACCGGCATAATTTCCCCAAGTCTCGTTAAAAGAATTAGCAGAGGCAAACGTCACTTTTGCCGCTCTAAAAATGTAGGGAATTTGGCCATAAATCTTATCTAAAAAAGAGTAAAAATGTTGATAGACACTACTAGGACAACCACTCTCGGTTTCAAAAGCTGTATACCCATAATTTTGACTTTTGACGATTGAGTAAGTACTTTGGTGATGGCGATTATCGACAATAGCATTTAGAGTGAGGTCCGAAAAAAGATCCAATTTGAGAGCTGGAGAATAACCGATAGTCGTCTTGGGATTATCACTAGTCGAAAAGAAATGGACTTCATTGCCACGGCTATAGATATATGGAACATCGACAGAACAACTCTCTTTTAAATTGTACACATTACAAGTAGCTAGGCAACTATCGCCGACTTGTTTAGAACAATTTCCCAAATAATCAGCATTATTTTTATTAAATTTGGCAGTGAAAGTTTTAGAAGTAATGGCAAAGTAATCAACATCATCCTTTATCGTCAGATCACTTTTTACTTTGACTTTGCCAACACTAGCATTAGATTTGGTATTCCAGCCCAAAACGTTCCAAGATGATCTAATGATATCAGGCGTTTTAATAGTACATCCACCATCGTTAAAAGACGTGCATTCTTCTTGAGAAGAAGATAATTTTGTGGCGCCGTTTTCGTGGAAAGAAGCGATATTCTTTTTCGATGTAATAGCATAGTATTGCACATTTTTATCAACGGGCAAAGTAGCGTTTTCCAAGATATTAGCACTGTGATCATTCTGGTTCAAAGACCATCCCAAAACATTGGCATTGGGACGATTTATCACGGGCGTCGTCACATTACAAGTCGTATTTCGATTATAAATAGAACATTTTTTAATCGCCGCCGTAGAAGAATCAGAACCATTGGCCAAAAAATCAACAGTTACTTCTTTTCGCGTAATGGCATAATATGTCACATCATCAGAAATAGTGATATCATCAAATTCTAAAACATCGCTTTGAGTTGCATTTTTATTCAAAGACCAACCGACGATGTCATAGCCCTCTCTCTTTATTTCAGGAGCTGTTACATGACAAGTTTCCTCATCACCATCTAAAGAACAAGTATCGCTACTATATGAAAGACTATCGGCACCATTTGATTCGAATTTAGCTGTCAACTCCTCAAAAGCCAAAGAATAATAATCGACATCATCATAAACTTTGGCTAAACAATTGGGACTTTCTAAAACGACATGGGAATCGCTAGAGACATTCCAACCCAAGATCTTATTATCCGAATTAATAGTTGGCACCTTTACATAACAAAACTTTTCATCATTATAAATAGTACAATTCTCCACAGTGATGTCATCGCCATCATGAAAATTAGCTGTGACTTCTTTAGCGGTAATCGCATAAAAAGTCATATCTTTGGACAAGGTTATTTTATCACCCGGTAAATAAGTGGCGCTTTTCGCATTCTTGTCCGTCGACCACCCGATGATTTGCGAATCATCTCTAAAAATATCAGGAAGCGTAATTTTACACTTGCCATCAGTTACATTACAGGCGACTAAAGCATAACTGATACGATTACTACCATTGCGATAAAAAGTGGCCACCAATTGTTCTTTTGATCCAAAATCACTATCTTTAATCGTAATATCTCTTTCACTGACGTTACCAGCATTGTCTTTTATTTTCACATTATAAACACCTTTTTTAGTGATGCGATAAGTACTTTTCTTGCCGTATTTTCCCCCATTCCAACTATAACTATTAATTCCAGAATGTTCATCTTTGGCAAAGACCTGTAAAGTTATGCTTTTATTAGAAACTTTCTTTTTAACGATGAATCCCTCAGGACTTTCTTTATCTATATTATTAACTGTCTCTTGTCTAACCGCTGTTAAATTGTCATAAACGTCTTTGACAACTATTGACAAATTACGATTTCCCGCGATTGTAAATAAACTAGATTTTTGAAAGGTTAAGCCATTGTCTATGGAATACTCTTTAATCGCATTTTCACTGCTGGCATTTATGGAGATGACTTGATTTTTATCAGTCCAGTCCTCATTGACTCCATCGACTGAATTTATGACAATATTCTTTTCATGATCAGCTGTCTTCACTTTGATATAAAATTTATATATTTCTTTTTGATTAGCAGAATCGACGATTATTTCGTGAATATAATTAGAATAATTGCTGATGTCAATTCTTTGGTTGCAGCCACTAATTTTGCCCTTTTTATGACCTTTACATTGGAAGTTCAAACTCGTCTGTTCAGTCAATATGTAATAATCATAGACATCTTCTTTAAAAGTTGGGAGAAAGGGAACATCATCGATATGAATAGAAAAAGTTCTTGTCATACTGGCAATGTACAAAACGATTGATATTCCTAACCATATTGATAATATTACACTCATAATAATTATAATTTTTTTCTTATCTTTCATCATTCACCAACCAACTGCATTTTATTTTTCAATATTAGAATACACTAAGGTTCCATTTTATTCAACAATATTATTGACATAATTTTTTATTGACACATTTAAACATTATAAAACTCGAACTATAATAGGTAGTAATAACTTAATAACTAATAAAAGTATATAGCACATTTATAAATATTGGTTAAAAAGCTGTGATTTTGTGCTACAATTTTATTAGGAGGGTTACATTATGGAAATAAGTGAATTAAAAAAAATTAGCATTTCAAACTTAATTTTAACTATTTTAAATGATAAAAATAATGATGTTTTAAGGAAATGTGCAGAAATTGAATTAAAAAGAAGAATAAGAAATGTTGGTTGGGAATATGATGATCTATTGCATTTTGATGATAAAGTAATTAAAGAACGTGGTCTTGACGTCGATAATTATTTGATTTCTCCAAAGGTAAATATGCAACAATTAATGGAAACATATTTTATGTTTGACAAAGATGCTGATTATTCTTCTAATTATTTATTATTTAGTGAAAAACATTTATGTAATGAAATAGGTTTTGCTGAACCATTTTTTAAAAAAATATGTTCTAGAGAAATAAAAAATTTAGATAGAAGATTAAATGGCAGTGATATTGAATCACAAAAGGAATTATTAATGTCAATTAAGCAAATGTTATTAGAAAGACAACAAAAAGAAAAACAAGTAATTAGAGAAATTAGAAAAGATGATCCTATTGAATTACTATGTGCAAACGAAGCGATGTGTCAATTAGATGGAGATACAGGAACTTGTCGTGAATTTTTGTATAATATTAGTGATGAAGAAAGATATGATCTTTTTAGTTCAAAACTTGGAATGACAAAAGTTGACATTTTGGAAATACTAAATGACTCACTATATGATTCTGATATAATGCAATATCTATGCGGTTTAAAATTTGTAAGGAAAGATAGTTCTAAACTAAATAAGCAAAAAAGACAATTATTAAGTCAAGCAAGAAGTGGTTATGAAGTTGATTATCAAACTGAAACAATGCAAAAAGCACTACAAAGAATAAAAAAATAAAAGTCGTGGTACGTTTCCGTTTGCGATAGCAAATGAAAGTGCCGATAGACTTTTATAAATATATTTTCATTATGAAGTTTTTAAAATATATAACTGCAATTTATTGTAATTCAAAAAAACACAATTTGGCTTGAACGATTAGTTCTTGCCTTTTTTATTTAGTTCATTTTTTAAATTAAATTTTATTAATCTCGTTTTCCAAATCTCCAATCTTTAAAATACCTTTAATATATGCACTTTTAATTTTTCTTCAATATCTCTTCACTAAAGTAAGTTTTGCAATGTTCACATTTTCGTAATAAGTAGGTTTCTTTGTTCTTTAGATAGAAAATCATATTCACAATAGTTTGTATTTTTATATTTTATCACTATTCTTATTCACATTTTTCTTTTAATATCTCTATATATTGTTCTTCCAATTTATTTAAACTTTCAATTGTTATAAATTCATCTTTTTTGTGAGCATTATTTGGTCCAACACCTAAAATATATTTATTTTCCGATTCTATAAAACTTGCTTCAGTTATATAATCACTCATATTGATTTTTTCATTATTATTTAAATATGGATTAATATTATTAATAATTTCACAAGTAGCTTTATTATTAACGAGTTCATTCACTTTTTTTATAATTCTGTCATTTTGGCTTTTAGATACAGTTCTAAAATCAATTTGAACTTCACAATTATCAGGAACAATGTTCATACTTCTTCCACCATTAATTATGCCAATATTCATAGTTACATATTTTGAATCAATAGTTTCTTCTTTTAGTACATTATAATAATCTTTTAATTTATTAATAAAATCCACACAATTTTCAATAGCATTTACACCCTCGTCTGGCTTGCTAGAGTGCGATGAAACTCCTTTAAAAGTTATTTTAAGTTCTAATAATCCCTTACTAGCATTTATTAATTCATTATTAGTTGGTTCTCCAATTATCATATATTTTGGAAATTCAGTATTTCTATTAACTAACTCATTAATTCCCGTAAATCCTATTTCCTCATCATATGTAAAAAACAACTTAATTCCTGTTTTATTTTTACTAAAATCAATTTTTGAAATTGATGATAAAATTACAGCTATTGATCCTTTCATATCACAAGTTCCTAGTCCATATAGTTTCCCATCTTTTTCACTTAGTTCAAAAGGATTAAGTGTCCAATCATTGGAATATGATACTGTGTCAGTATGTCCTAGAAAACCAATATTACAATCATGCCTATTACTCATTACAAGACAATTGCTTTTATATTCTGTCTTAAATCCAAGTTCCTTTAAGTATTGTTCAATATAATTAATAATATCTTTGTTTTCTCTATCATTAACAGTATTATAACTTATTAATTTTTTTAATATTTCCTTTGCACTCATAACTATTTTTCCTTTTTTGTTAAACATAATGATTTAGATAAATCTATGATAGGGAAAATACGATCATTACCATCACCAGTTGGATCCTTTTGAAATGAATAATTTCCATCTATCCTACTATAATTTATCATACCAAATATATTTCTAAATAAAGCACTTGAATTAGATACATCTAAATCAGGTCTATTTTTTATTAGTTCAATATATTTATTTATAAACTTTTGTTTTTCATTTTCACTAAATTCAGGAATAATAATTTTTTCTTTATTTGTTCTTTTAATTTTATCTTCTTCTTGAACTCGCATGACAGCACTTTCAAAACTTTCAGAGCCATTATAATCAAAATATCTCATAGCATTTGTTCTATAGCCTATATACATATCATCAGGTCTTAAATACTTTAATAATAATATTCTAACCATTTCACTAGCAACACCATTTTTTCTAAATTCATTTAAAACTCCAATTTCCTCAATAAACTTTATATTTTCTAAATACTGTGCATATTGTCTTTGATTATCAGGAACTTTGTTTATTGCAATGATGAATCCAATTATTTGTTCTCTAAATTTAGACGTTAATATAAGAGCATTATCCTCTATATAAGAATTTATTTCTTCAAGTGCACTTTCTAAGCTCCAACTTTCATAAAATGGAGCACCATTAAATACATTTTTATATGTATTACTGCAATGTATAATTTCACTTTTTATTCTTTTTAATTCTTCGATTGTATAGTCATCAACTTTATCTTTTAACCAATTTTTATTTAAATTTCTCATAATAATCTCCTCATTTTCTTATTTTTTAAATTAAAAAATGCTACTGCAGTGCTTGCAGTAGCATAATAGAGATTATTTATCGACTATTTACTAGATACAAGCACGACAAACAGCACTTGTACCTACGATTTTTTTAATGTCGTATTAACAAGTGCAGACTATTATGATGATTAAATTTATTAATTACTAATTTAAACATAATAATCTCTCCCTTTCATTGCATTGATTATAACATATATAATAATCTGTGTCAATTGTTGTAAAATTTTCAAGTTTATATACATGTAGTGTGTTCAACAATATTATTGACACATTCAAACATTATAAAACTCGAACTATAAAAGTTCGAGTTAAATATCAATTTGGTGCAAGAGATGGGACTTGAACCCACATGGTATTGCTACCAATGGTGTTTGAGACCATCGCGTCTACCATTCCGCCACTCTTGCAACAAGTGTAGAATAACAACTACACGAAATATTATAACATATTTTTCATTTATCGCAACTATTTTTTTATATCACAAATTCATTCTGAAATTTTGATGATGGGAAACATCACCTTTTCCCATTGTTCTAAGAAAGTTTTCATCTCAGCATCGATGTCCTTATTAAATCTAGTTCTAGCTTGAACTACTCGACCAGCTCTAACCTCAACGGTGACCAATGACTTATCGACGGCAGTTTTGTGGCGCATGAAATAAATTTGACAATCATTTTGACTTATTCGATCACAATAAGTTCTGACACAATTTGATTGTTGACTGCTCTCATCAATTAGACTAGCAATCCCATCAGCTGGAAAAATGATGAATTTGTCATTCTCATAGACATTTAGAGATAAGAGTTTGGACAACTCCGAAATTTTTTGATTTATCTCCGCGTTATCATTGATCATTACTTCCAAAGTCAACTGGTCGTGTGAAGTTATAAAGTCTTCAGGATATAAGACATTTTTATCTTTTAAATCTATTCCCAATTGTTGACAGCAATTCAAATAATCTTGATAATCGACAAAGTGGTCTGGTCGCAAATGCTGTTCATCAAAATACTTCTTTAACTTTTTAAAATCCACAGAATGATCAACTTGAATAACGGTGTTGAGACAATCAGTGACAAAGCTCAACAATTCATAATCATCAGTTGGACATTGCTGCAAGGCACTCAACTCAGAAGCATTGATATCGTGTTCAACCATGAAATTATAATACTTTTTAGAGACACCAAATATCTTTTCAAAGCTGCCCCTATCACCCCATTTGATCGTTTCACACTGTTCGGCTAATTGATACAATTTCATCTTGACTAAATACTCGAACTCTGGACGACAAATGGGATTATAAGTGACGGCAGACAAGGGAACAAAGGCATCATCGCGCCATTTGTCTTTCATCTCCCAAATGCGACTATATCTATAGACTGAAACGTCCTGCAAGTCATCTAAATTGTCAACATATAAAAAATCATAGGAAGAAAAAGACAAACCGAAAATCTCTGATATGTCAATCAATGAAAAATCGCCATTTTCATCAAAATCTTTCCAAAGGGCCTCATCATAACTTTTAAAACTATAAAATTTATGGGAATAGAGTTCGAGTAAACCATCTTTTTGGACATGATAAGCTCGAGACAATTTCATTTTATTCGTACGATATTTATAACTGGCTAAGGGGTGATCAAAAGTCAATTCATCAACTATGTAGTAAAGGACTGCTTCTTGATCAATGACATCGAAGACGCGATAAGTCACTTCTAAACTGTCAAGATCTTGGATTTGAAAAACTTTGAAACTTTTCTTCAACTGATATTCTCTTTGACAATTGATGCATTGACAACCACTCAATTCTCTTAAGCATTGCGAACAATAATATTTTTTATCTGTTCTATCATACAGTGGCCTAGAGGCAGAATGGTTAGTGATATAATCCTTAATTTTTGGTGGAATATCATCGATACTTTTCCAATAATCTTGAAAAATGGGAACAATATTTTGAAAATTGTCATCAAACTTCAACTGCAACATAAAAAATCCCTTTCTCACAATTTTATTTTAACACCATTATTATTTTAACAAAAGAAAATGGCCTAAAACTGAGCCATTTTTTCAATAACTTCCCGATTTTTCTGCAATCTTTCATCATTGGGTTTCATTGCTAGAGCTTTATCGATATTGCGTAGCGCTAGTAATTTTTCTTTTTGATTATAATAACTTAGGGACAATAAATCATAAACAGTATAATCCCAACTGAATATCTCATTGATATAACTCTTTTCATGTGAAGTGATATTTAAAGCTTTTAAACAATAATATTCAACTTTCTCCCAATTTTCTAATAGATATTCTAAAATTGCTCTTTCGATGAAAGGATCGCGCAAATAAGGGGTCTCTTTCATAGCTTTATCCAACCAAAGACGTGCTTCATCATATCTCTTCATATTTTTATAACAGCGTGCAATAAAACGCATTGAAGCACTTCTTTCATCTTTCCAAGTAGCGCTTGGTAAAGATAGATGATAAATCAACGTATCAATGGCTTCATTCCATTTGCCATAATACATGTATTCTCGTCCCAAATAATGGACGTTGCGGTCATCATGAGGATTTTCCTTAACAGCTAACTCTAAAAGAGGGAGATAAGAAGAACGCGGTTTTTCGCGATCGGGATAGTGATTAATCGTTATATCATCTGTAACTTTAGATATTTCCACTCCATCATATCGCAAGATTTCATGAACGGGATTGACCCATTTATAACCTTTGCGCGCATGAATCTTTTCCCCATAGAAAGTGACATCAGGCTTATCATTCTCATCCATGTGCCAATTGTATATGTAACGAAGTCTTGTCACGTCCTTAGTCCAAATGTTGACCAACTTTTCATACCAACCATCAAGTAATACCTCATCTAGATCTAAACATATGCAGATATCAATATCTTTACTGACTAAATCGAGAGAATAATTGCGAGCTACATCAAATCGCCATGGTTCGATTATTTTTTCATAAACTTTCACATTTTTTTCTTGCAATTTCTGAACAGTCGCATCGCTAGAACCAGTGTCTAAGACGACTATTTCATCAGCATCTTTAACTGATTCATACCATCTGTCAACAAACTTTTCTTCGTTTTTGGCAATGGCATAAACAGCTATTTTATATTTATGTTTTTTCTTAATCATAACACACCTCTATAAAATATATGCTGAATAAAAAAAGATATCTCTGATATCATTTTTCTTTTAAACGATTAAATCGTTCTCTCAAATTTTCCCTTCGCTCTTTTTCTTCATCGACCAATAACTCATATTGATCATTTTTAAATTCGAGCATCGTTCCATCACTTATATCATTTGGCAATTTAACTCTTTCAATCTCAAATAATTTTTGCGTTTTTAAATCTTCACATACGACGATATCTTCTTCGATGTGATCAACTACTAATTTCATATTTCACCTATCCATTCGTATTTGTTTCAACATTATTAAATTTTAAATTTTGACCATCTGAAGTTGCGATGATCGTCCCCAGTTCATCAGTGCGATATACCTCGATATTCCTCTTGGCCAACTTGTCCATCGTCTCTTGATGAGGATGATTATAAGAATTATTTTTGCCACAACTGATAATGGCATAATCGCTGGAAACAGCGTCTAAGAATTGTTCACTGCTGCTATACCTCGAACCGTGATGACCAACTTTCAAAACATCGGTTTTGATATCGTCATTGATAAGTGTTTTCTCAACTTTACTACTCGCATCTCCCATGAAGAGGAAAGAATTATGGCCATAAACCATTCGCAAAACGATGGAAGCATCATTCAAATCTTCAGTATCTGTCCCAGTATATAAAACTGTAAATTGAGCTTCTCCCAATTTAAAAGTATCACCGATTTCAGGAATAGTAATCGACAATTTCTTTTGCTCGATCACAGCCAAAACATCTTCAAAAGTTTTAGTCGTCGTGATGACATCTGGAAAATAAATTTTATCAACAGCAAATGTGGATAAAATATCATCCATACCACCAATGTGATCTTCATGTGGATGGGTACCGATGACATATTTAAACTTTTCAATGCCCATTTTTTGAAAATAATCCACCAATTTAGAACCATCTTCATTGTTTCCCGCATCGATCAGCATACTTTCACCAGCATTTTGAATCAAAATCGCATCGGCTTGACCAACATCGATGAATTGGACGACCAATTGTGAAAGAGAAACATCAGGAAGCGTTTCTTCCTCATCTAATGATTGTGTTCGTTCTGCCTCATTACTATGATTGATACTATTTATTAAATTATGTCCATATAATTCTATGAAAGATAACAAAAAAACGAAGATAATTCCCAGTATTCCAAATTTTCTTTTAGTCTTTTTCAACTCTATCACCACTATTTAATTATATCATATCGGTTTTACAAACATAATCATTTATGATATTATTTTTCTTGAGGTTTTAATATGATGATAACAAAAATGAGAGAAAGACAAATATATGAATTGATCAACAGTCTCATCAAAGATTACGCTTTTCTATTATCCGAAGAAGATCGCACAACAATCGATGAATGTCTTGATGAAGATGGACCATATAACAAGAAGAGTACGCTTCTTGAACCAATTGTCGCCAAAATATGGGACCACGAATTGCAGAGTGATCAATACGCAATCATTTCTTGGAATAAAAATGTCAATGGACCAAACCGATCACTTGTCACTTTCGCAACAATTAGCCAAAGAGATGATTTAATAACTTTTTGTGATGCCCAAGAGGGACTTGAATACGCAATAACATATGATTCGATTTTAGGAGCACTAGCTAAAGACGCTGCGACAGTGATTGAAGACATCTCTAGAAAAAATGAATTCACCATCGCCACAATCAATGACAAAGTCATTAATTCTTACAATGGTGCCACGCGATTAATAACGCCTAAACAACTATTGGATTCATCAAATAACGACTATAGATCCAAACATAATGAATTAATTCTTGACAGCAAGAAAATTTGTGAAATTGGACAGATAAAAAGGAGTAAATAATGTTAAATTTAGATCGAGAAAAAGAAGTATTTACTAAATACGTCAATAATTATGATATGAACCAAAACAAAATTGCCTTGAAATATTATCACTCTTTACGCGTCATGGATTTTTGCAAAAAAATTGCTCAATCATTAAATATGAGTGAATCAGATATTAACATATGTGAAAGTATTGGATTACTACATGATATAGGTCGCTTCGAACAAGTAAAAAGATATGATACTTTCTCTGATCGAGAATCAGTTGATCATGCCCATTTAGGAGTCCAAATTTTAAAAGATAAAAACTTCATAAACGACTTCACTACTGATGAAGAAGTTCAAAATTTAATTATGACGGCAATTGAAAATCACAACAAGCCAAGTATAGAAAAGGGCTTGGACGAAAGAACTAATACATTTTGTAAAATTATTAGAGATGCTGATAAATTGGACATATTTGACATCTTCATATGTAACGATTTGCGCATTGAAAAGACTGATAGCTATATCTCACCAGCTATATATGATGCACTAATAAATACTAGATATTGTAATGACAAAGACGTCAAAACCAAACTAGATTATTACTTGCGACAAATTGGATTATTTTTTGATTTAAATTTTCAATACAGCATAGAACACATAAAAGAAAAGAGAATTGCTGAAAATTTAATAGATGACATAATAGAAAAAAATCCTCAAGAAAAAGAAAAATTAGAAAATATTAAAGAAGTATTATTATCATTTTTAAACACAAAGAGAAAGCAATAAAGCTTTCTCTTATAAAATGCTAAAAATTATTAGGCTCCAGCAGCTGGACCAGTATCTCCGGCTGGAATGACAAAATTCAAAGTATAATCAGGTCCACCAGTTATAGTAACTTCAGCATCACTTCCAGGTGCTCCCGTAGTAACAGTTCCAATTGTAAACGTTGGCGTAACTCCATCAGTTCCATTGGTACCAGCAGGACCAGTATCTCCTGTTGCTCCTGTTGCTCCTGTTGCTCCTGTTGCTCCTGTTGCTCCTGTTGCTCCTGTTGCTCCTGTTGCTCCTGTTGCTCCT
>CANQJR010000017.1 GCA_947624275.1 uncultured Bacilli bacterium | reverse complement strand
ATTAAAACAAAATAATAATTGCTACAAGAAAAATAAATATTGCTACAAATAATGAGAAGTATGCCGTTGATCTATTAGTTTTCCAATTTTCTATTGCTTGGATTATCATTAATACACCTAATAATGGTTCAAAAACATTGATTGCATTATCCCATATATTGAATATTTGCATTAAAGCTAAGACTACAATCGTAACAGAGATAATTAGCCCAAATATTGTTAGAATTTTAAATGGAATTGTTTTTTTATTCCAATCTTTTATTTTCACTTTATAAAACCTCACTTTCAAATTACTATTTGTTTCACTAAATATTATAGTAAATAATAAGATTTTTATAAAGATGTTTGCAAAAAAAAGATAGCCATCGCTATCCCATGGATAATAATAAATCAAATATTTCATCCGTACTCTTTTCATTTAATATGTTTAACCAGTTATCAAATTCTGTATGAGAATCTTTTTCACTTTCATAAGTTTCTTCTAGTGCAAGTAATGTTTCATATAATACCAATGAACCTAAATTGATTTTGTAATCAACTATTTTACTCATTACGAATCCTCCTTTGATGGTGTGATGTTAACTCTAAAAAAGTATTATTGCAAGTCATTTTAAAAGCAAAAAAAATCTAGTTATTCACTAGACATTAGACATTAATGGCAGGGGATGAGAGAATCGAACTCCCAACAGTGGTTTTGGAGACCATTATTATACCATTTAACTAATCCCCTATGTGTTTGATTATAACATATAAATTATGTAAATACAATAACACTTTTCCCATTTTATCATAAAGTATTATAGGTGATTGTATGGCAATAATTGACTATACTGCAAACGAATTAGACTTAATGGCTAGACTAATGCGAGCCGAAGCTATTGGAGAAGGTGATTTGGGCATGTTAATGGTTGGCAATGTCATCGTCAATCGTGCTCTTGCCAATTGTCTCACGTTTAAAGATATTAATAGCATAGAACAAGTCGTTTATCAAAATCCTGGAGGATTCTCTGGTGTTAGCAGCAATCTCTTTAATCATGCCGCTACCACCCTAGAAAAAGAATTAGCTCTTCGCTGTTTAAATGGCCAATACTACTATCCAGCCACTAATGCTTTATGGTTTTATTCTCCAGCCAAGGGATCGAATTGTATTTCGCTTTGGTACAATCAAGAATTGAGTGGAAAATATAAAAATCACTGCTTTTATAAACCATACCCAGGAGTGTGCAAAGAACTACATTAATCGGGAGGAACAACTTTTAACAAATCAGATGTCAATTTATTGACGTCTTTTATTTTTGACTATCGTCACTATGTTATTGAAAATTTACGTCATCAGCATAAAAATCGATCAATACATCTACTAGTTCATCGGAATATTCTTCAATTTTAGTTTCATCATCCTGCAAATGACTATGACCAAATTCTATCACAACTACTTCGGCATCATCTGAAGAAAGGCGTTGTATTTCATAATAATCACTACTAGAATCGATGGGTAAAGTCTTATTAATAACCTCAGTAACATCATTCAATATGTGGAATTTATTCGCATCAGTTTCATTATTGATAGAATTAATTATTTTGATTCCTTTCGCATTTTCGTTATCAATGTGCAGTGATATGACCAGGGAATGTCCCATCTTTTTGACGAGACTTTCTATTATATCATGACGATCATAATTGCTAATAGTATAATCATCACTTCGCGTAATAAACACTGGAAAATTCATCTTTTTTAGACACTGATAAACTTTTTTCAATATTTTTAAACTGAAATTCTTTTCACAATTAACTCCATCACAATATCCCAAATCGACACCACCATGACTGGGATCTAAAATCACACTATGCATAAAAACACCTCATTATAATCTATGTCAAAGTATTAGTTCCATTCAAAAAAGATGTCATTAGACATCTCGATCCTTCATCTTTTCTAAAATATATGCAGCTATTCTCTCAGTGCAATGACCATCATAATTATCAATGTATTGAAAAACAAATTTTTTAGCTTTGGTATTGGGATATTTATTTTTTTTAATTTCCTGCATCAATTTATCAAAACTGTTGAAACACAATTCAGGAATTTCTTTCTTTAAATAAATATTAAATCCAAATTTTTTCTCATACTCGTCATAGTCGTATAAATAGAAATAAGTCTTTTTATCACTCAATATTGCTTCAAAAGCAATGTTGGAATAATCAGTTATGACGTAATCAGCCATTCCAATTACATTACTAGAATCTTCATTTTTGATGATTTTAACTTTCTTAAATCGTTCGTCATGGGTATTGATCAACATATTTTCATCAACGGGATGTAATTTCATAACTAATTCATATTTGTCAAAATCAAAGTTATTCAATATCTTAGTGCAATCAAATCCCTTGTTGCGATAAGTAGGCATGTAGACGATGACTTTTTTATGGGAGGCAATAGAATATTTCTTCTTCATATCTTTCTTTAAATAATTATCTCGATGATAGATATAATCCAATTTAGGAGTTCCAAAATTGAGAATTTGCTCTTCTTCGACACCAAAAGCCTCTTCAAAAACTTGCCCCGTTCTTCGTGAAGAAGCCACCACGTAAGAATAGTTTTTATGCATGTTCATCGCAATGGCCAATTTTCTCTGAAATGGTGTGCGAACATTCAAAGTCTGTAGACCGATCTTCTTGATGATGCCATTCGCATGCCACATCTGGATGACAATCAAATCCTTGCGATGTTTTAAAATGCTGATGGGGATAGAATAACCATCGATTACCACTATCTTAGATGTAGCTATGTGATACATTTGCCTAAACAAGAGAAAGAAGTTTGAACAGACACTAATAAAGTTTTTCTCCAGTTTTTTAGTTATAGTAACAATTTTTAATTCATTATTCTGCCTTTTCAGTTCAGAAATGAGAAGATTATATTCTAAAGTTGGTCTATTAGCTTGACGACTTAGAAATAAAATTTTAGCATCAGGACGAAGCCATTTAAAAGGAATATAAATGATGTTTAACAAAAATTTAAATATTTGAATTATAAACATATCTACACTCCTTTACTTTTTTAAAAATGATGTTTTATTACTCTGTTTTCAACTGGTGGCAATTGTAAATAATCGCCATATATACTCGTCAACAGTTTTTCGCTTTCCCTTGGAATGGGAACTTTTAGATTTTCAAATTTTACCATTCTAGGTTTACCATACCATTCTTTTGGAACCGTTTGCTTGTCATACCAATAATAACTGGCCAAATTGACAAAGTATTCATTATTCTCATCATTATACTTTATAAATGTTTTAGATAAAATTTTATGAATTGTTTTCACTGAGAAGAAATGGGAGCAAAAACAAACGATGTATCCTTTCAATTTTTTAGGATGTCTAGTTCTCAATTTATACGAAAGCATACCGCGACTAAACTTAATGGTTAGCGCTTGTAACATTTGTCCTAGACTATTCTTTTTAGGGACGTTATCAACGGGAAAAATGTCAATCAATGGACCATTGTGATCCGTTAAATGTGCGATGTGTTGTTGAGCAAAGAAACTGTTGTCCAAATAACGAATCTTAATGAATGGTGACCAATAATTGGGTATTAGCGTGCTGTGTTGTACCTCATATTGCGAAGATATCTGTTCTGGAGCTAACTTTAGAAAACGTTCATATTCATCGCGAGGCATCAACACATCGATATCATCATCCCAAGGTATGAATCCCTTGTGGCGCACAGCTCCTAATAATGAACCTTCACCTAAATAATAAGTGATTTTGTTCTTTTCACATATGCGCATTATCTCTTGTAATATCTGGAGTTCAATCTGTTGTAATTTGTGCAAATATTCATATTTTTCTTCTTCACTAAATTCTCTTTCGTTATTGCTGCTTCTCACTTTTCTATAGTAAGTTTTCTTTTTTAATGGTTCTGCACCATTGAGACTTAAACAATCCATCTTGTTATTATTGACAAACTTTTCACCATAATCTTTCTCGCATATCACATCGCTATTATGAGGAATTGGTAATTCGATACCATCAATAGTTATAAAATCTCTTTTCTTTATTGCAGTTTGTTTAAACTCGACCACATTCATTTTATATGGTTGATATTTCTTACCTCTTATTCGATAAAAAATATAAGTTAAAAATTGATCATCTTTACGCTCATAAAAATTGAGTGTTAAATTCAACTTGTCAAAAGTATATCTCTGTTCATATATTTTATCGTTGTAATAGTAATCTTTAGTCAAGTCCAAACCAAGCTCTAACAATCTATATTTTAATTCGAGTATGTCTTTTTGATCAATGACTAATCCGATACTGATGTTTCTACTAACTAACTTTCCCTTTTTAATAGCTCTAACTAAAGTGTTAAATTGGCAGAATGAAAATAAATTCATCGAATTAAATACTTCAAAAACATCTTTTAAGATGGAAATATCTACATCTTTATTTAATACTCTTTCAACTTTTCTCACCAAGCGCATGAAACATCTACCAATTCGTCTATTAAAACGTGAAATTGGTTTGAACAATTGAGAAAAGCGGTATCTATAATAATTGTTTATATATTTTACCCCTTTTTTAATAAATTTGGGATAGTAGTGCAATGCTTTTAAATATTTTCTACGATGCCAATCGGGAATATTCTTATTAAGATATTCTTTAGCTGTTTTAGAATATTGTCTCATTATTTCATAATCTTTACTATTCTTAAAATATGAGAAACGAGCAGCTATATGGGATAGACACAAATTACAAGCATTTTGATATAGCGCTTCTCCTTTATCGCGATAAAAATTCAACAGCGAATCACACGATTTAAATATATCGAAAATCTTTGGATTGATGGTGTTGACAATTGAATTTTCGTTAGTGCGCAAATAATTGTACAATGGTTTTTTCACCACTTCTATCTTTTTGGCATAGTAGAGTACATTATAGATTAAGGCACTATCTTCAAACCACTGATTGGGAAATTCACATTTATGTTCATTCCACATCTTACGACTATATATTTTATTGCAGGCATAAGAGCGAGAATATAACATCAAGTCCGGACTTTCACTCAAAGAATAACCAAATTTGTTATCCGTTTGAACAAAATTCATATAATCCTCATTTTCATATATTGATTTCATACCACAGACAACGATGTCTGATGATGTCTTTGTTGCCTTATCATACATCAATTCATACATATCTAAATTGACGTAATCATCACTGTCGACAAAACCTAGGAATTCACCATGTGCTTTAGCAACGCCATAATTGCGGGCAGAAGAAAGTCCTCCATTGGGTTTGATATAAGAAAAAACTTTATCAGGATATTTCTTGGAAAACTCATCAATTATTGCTTGTGAATTATCTTTAGTACCGTCATTGACAACGATAATTTCTATTTCTTTCAAAGTTTGATTAACTAGAGAATCTAAACATTTGTGCAAATACATCTCTGTGTTGTACACTGGCACAATAACAGATACTTTTATTTTTTTTCTCATATCGTTTTCCTCCTATTTTATATATTTTTCAATAAATTTCTTTCCACAATCTCTTCCATCTAAACAATTATATTTTTGATTGAACTTTTTATACTTGGCATCGTATTTAAAGTTTTTCAAGGAACGCTTGATCGAATCAGCCAATTTATCTTCTTCAATGACAATCTCACCTGGAAGTTCGTCAAAATCGAAATCGACTCCTTGGCTCACATCAGTATACTCGTCCTTATCCCACATGTAGTAGACCATTGGACGACGCAAATTGGCATAATCAAAAATGGCTCCAGAATAATCAGAAATCATGAGATCAGATATGATATATAGTTCATTTATATCATCAATTTTACTGACGTCAATGACTCCTTTATAATTGGATACATCAGCACTGTTTTCTTCTTGATTATGAGCTTTGAATAAAATGACATAGTCTTTACCCAATTTTTTCAACAATTTATCAAAGTCTAAATGATTTTGATAAGCATAACTATATTTATTAGAATCATATTCATAATTGCGCCAGGTTGGAGCATAAAAGATGACTTTTTTATCTTTGTCTATACCCAATTTATTTTTGATGTTTTCAACATCTTTTTTTGTATATTTGAAAAGGAAATCATTTCTGGGATAACCAACTTCAATGACCTTTTTACTATCCTTATCCAATCCGTAGGCCGTTGCCATCTTCTCAGTGAAAAAAGGCGCTGCGGAAAACAAATAAGTATACATCTGTCCATTTCTCTTAAACCCTTTTTGCGTACTTTCCAACTTCTTTTTAGGTAGAGCTGAATGTTCAATATTACAACCGATTTTCTTCATTGGCTTACCATGCCAAGTATTTATGTATATCTGATCCTTTTTAGGACTGACCCAATTTGGCATTGAAACATTGGTTATAAAATACTTAGCTCTAGCACAATACTCATAATACTTTTTAGAATACAAGCGCACTACGGTTGTATTGGGATTATCTTCTAGAAATTTATATGGTTTTGGATTTTTAAAAACCCAAATATATTTATAATCCCTATATTTATCATTATTCAATAAAGCTTCATATATTCCCTTGGGATTACAATTGTACTTCTTTCCCCAAAAAGAAGAGAAAAGAACCATTTTATCATCGGTTTTATAACGTCTCTTACAAAGGAAGTAACTGAACTTTCGCTTAACGTTTGTCATATATCTCAAGAATTTATTTCCACCAGGAATTTTATTAATGAGTTTCTTGAATTTTTTCTTCATCTCAATCACCATCATTAAATTAATTTTTTATAGATATTTTCTATTACTTCGACATCCAAACTGATCGGATTGTTCTTGAGGCGATCAACGTTAACTGATTTAGTCAACACCTCTAAATCATCAACATTTATGACTCCTGTATAAGGGATATCGATATCGTCATACATGTCAATCAATTTTGCAATTGTTTCGCGGTGCGAAACAGTTCCAAACATCGCATCTAAATCATTGAAAACGCCATCTAAATATTGAGCTCCTCGAGCATCATGGGTATCATTAATATGATCGATCATGTATTCCCATATGTGTGGTAAACAAACAGCAACAGCGTGTCCATGACTTATTCCATACAACGAAGTAATCTTATAACTCATGGCATGAGCTGCGGTCGTCTTACTTATATTTATAGCTCGTCCACTATAATTAGCGGCTTTCATTATCTCATCGTTAACGCTATTGTCACCAGCGATGTATCTCTGATAATTCTTTAAAATGCCACTGATGGCCAATTTGGCATATTTTTTACTCTCATCAGTAGAATTGACGCTCCAATATGACTCAATTCCTTGACATAGAGCATCTAGTAGAGTCGATTTCTTTTGATATAGTGGTAGACTCTCTAAAAATTTAGCCTCTAGTAGAACATAATTTGGTAACACGCTAGAATCATCAACTGAATATTTGACTCCATCATAATAAATGACTGCAAAATGCGTCGATTCACTACCAGTACCAGCTGTCGTTGGCACAGCTAATAGCGGAATGTCATTAGCCATTATTTTCTGTTGTAAATAATTCTTCTTTTCATCAAGAGTTGAAAAAGATCTTATGCATTTAGCAACGTCAATAGCGCTACCTCCACCAACAGCAATTATTAAATCACAATTATTCTCTTTAAATATTTTAATTCCCTCTAATACTTCTTCATATTTAGGATTTGGTTTAAAGTCAGTAAATGTATGAATAGATACATTTAATTTTTTTAAAAAATCCAAAAAGAAAGAGTCTAATAAAAATTTATCGCATACTACTAAAATAGATTTAGACTCACCAATTTTTAACTGATTATTTAATTCTCTATAATCATTTATGAATATCTGTTCTCTCATATTAGACTCCTCATTCTAATTCTTACGTTCCTTAATTAAAGGTTTTTTTTTATCAAACTCAGCTATATCATTAGATACGCGATCATAATCGTCAAAGTTATCTATTTCATCGATATAGTTATCTTTATAAGATTTAGCACGGATATCCATATCTTCCAATATAGTATTTAAAGCATTTTCAGCATAAACGCCAGTATTGCCATCTTGGACGAAAGTAGCGACTGCTTTTGCCCAATGTAATAAATCCTTTTTTTGTAATTTGTACAATGGCTGAAAAGCAAAGCAATCATCATCAAAGATATTTATGGATACTTCTCTCAACTTTCCATCAATTATTCTTCCTTTAAAATCTTTTTCAGGCAAAGACTTTTCTTCATTATATAGACAAATAGATGGTCTATCATCGGCCAAGACTTCTTCAACGAGTTTCTTGTTGAAGACTAAATCTCCATGTAGGAGAAGAAAATCATCGTCAAAATGTTCTGACGCTAAAAACATCGAATAGATGTAATTGGTCTTGTCATAAAGTGGATTATGAACAAAATGGAATTTATATTCTGGAAAGTTTTTAGCTTTTTCTTTGAACTGTTCTTCAAAAGGACCAGTAGTGATGACGAACTCATCGATACCACATTCTCCCAAGATTCTAATTTGGCGTTCAAATATCGTTTCACCATTATATAAAGTAACCATGGCCTTAGGATGTTTTTGAGTAAATTCACCCATTCTTTTACCTATGCCTGAATTAAAAATTATTGCTTTCATATCATCACCTATTTGTTATTCTTAAATTTCTCCATCATAGCTTTTTTATTATCAACTGGACTAACTGTAGGTCTTCCCAAATCTTCACGTGAACCCAATTTAGTATAAATGATTAAGGCTTGTAATTCTTTGTCTTCCAATTGCTTCATATATTTAGTTATGTCTTTCTCGTTCGTTGCTTCATAGACATTTTTAAAACCAAAAGCGAGCAAAGCCTCTTTCACTTTAATTTTAAAACCTACTGTTGGTTGACCACCAACTGATTCGTGAGCACCATTATTGATTAAAATATATTTGAAATTTTTAGGAGCTACCGAAGGAATGACAGCAAATGAACCAGCATGCATGATGAACGAACCATCGCCATCGATGCAATAAATGTTGTTCTTAGCGCCAATACTCATACCTAAAGCTATAGAAGACGTATGTCCCATTGACCCAACTGTCAAAAAGTCATTGCTGTGTTTCTCGTTACGTCTTTCACGAATCTCAAATATCTCTCTTGAAGTTTTTCCAGTCGTAGATACGATGAAATCATCTTTCTTCAAACAGTCAATCACCGTCTCTAAAGCTTGTTCTCTAGTCATAGTATATGGATTATCAGTTTTTGGAACTTTATATTCTTCAAAAGCATTCTTGCGAACGATTAGAGCAATTGGCTTATTATTCTTACGAATGTAGTCATAGCAATAATCTATCTTTTCTTCGTATTGATCATCTAAAATGATACATTCAATTCCCATCGTCTTAAACAATTCAATAGTGACCTTACCCTGTTTTACGTGTTGTGGTTCATCTTTGATGCCAGGTTCACCACGCCATCCGACGATCAAGAGCATTGGGATGCTATAAACTTCTTCATCAGCTAATGATAGTAGCGGATTAACCGCATTCCCAATACCTGAGTTTTGCATGTAGACAACACCATATTTACCAGAAGAAATGTGATATCCTGAAGCTAGAGCAACAGCGTTTCCTTCATTAGCAGTAATTATATTATGTTTTTGATCAGAATTATCTTTGATGCAAGCACATAAATTTTTTAATAGAGAATCGGGAACGCCTACGAAGAAATCAAACTCTTTTTTTAACAAGTAGTCATAAAACTTTTTGGTATTTATCATATTATTTTCCTCCAGGAATCAACGTCAAGACTTCTTTTATAGGCATACAATTAGTCTCACTTGCCTCTTTGCTGCGACCATTTTCAAGGATCTTTTTAGCTGTGTCAACCATAGCTGGATAAGCGCTTCGCAACAAATGATTAGCATGAATGATGATATTAGCACCACCCTCATGTAGTTCTTCTTCAGTGTATTGATTATAAGTTGTTGGAACGACAATTAGTGGAATTGTCTTAGAGTATTCGCGGAATTCTTTCATGAAGGCGAAAATGTCTTCACCGCTCTTTTCCTTGCTATGAATCATGATTCCATCAGCACCTGCTTCAATATATTTTTTAGCACGCATCATAGCATCATCAATACCATATCCAGCGATCAAACTTTCAAGACGGGCAATAATCATGAAGTCTCTTGTGACTTGAGCCTGTTTACCAGCATGAATCTTAGCAGCAAATTCATCAGGATCTGCCAATGTTTGTTTGACATCCGTTCCAAATAAAGAATTTTTCTTCAATCCCGTCTTATCTTCGATGATGATAGCTGAAACTCCCATTCTTTCAAGAGTTCTGACATTGTAGACAAAGTGTTCTTGTTTTCCACCAGTATCTCCATCTAAAATGATAGGTTTAGTCGTAACTTCCATGATTTCATTAATAGTGTTTAAACGACTCGTCAAATCAACTAATTCGATATCAGGTTTTCCCTTAAAAGTGGAATCGCATAAACTGCTGATCCACATGGCATCAAATTCTTTCGTAGTCGCTGTTTTAGGATCTTCTACTTTAACATTTTCAATGATTAGACCAGTAAGTCCATTAGAAGCATCTAAAGCGTTGATGTATGGTTTGATTCGCAACAATTTTTTCAAACGTGACAATCTGTTACTTGGTGTATTCGTCAAAAGACGATATTGACTGGCCAATTCATTAGTAGAGATTCCTTTGTTATATGGAACTTCTACTAATTCTCCACCCCATTCACCAAGAGTGGCAATGACGCGTTCACGCACCAAAGATTGTACTCCTTGTTTCCAATCATCACCATGAATTACATAATCTGGTTTTAGTCTTCGCAAATTTTCCGTATAATCTAATGTTTCTTGTTTAACAACCTTTTTTACATTTTTAAGGTTTTCAAATATTCTTTTTCTCGTTTCATAATCCAAGATTGGTAATCTTTTATATGTAGCAATTGCTTCATCCGTCAATAAACCGATAATTACATCACCATATTTTGCGCCCTCTTCGATTATATTTAAATGTCCGTCATGTAATACATCGGCAGACATAGCTATGTATACTTTCTTTTTTTGCATTTTAATCCTCCTATAAGTTAATTATACTCAATTTTTAAAGTGTTTTCAATAAATAGTGCACAATAGAAAGAAAAAACATAATAGTCACATTATGCTTTCACTTCTCAATTAGAAATTTGATATTATTTGCGCCAATTGCTCAAAAGAGCTATCAATGGAAATAATTCCAATCTTCCAAAAAGCATGCCAATACTTAAAACGATTTTAGAGAAACCACTAAAAATAGAGAAATTGGCAATGTTAAAACAGAGTCCCACATTGGCAAAGGTTGAAAAGACAGCATTGATCGTCACTTCGAGTGAAAAGCCATCAAAACTGACCAGTACCATTATGAATAACAACAAAAAGATGTATAGGAATAGAAAGGTACACGTACTGTTGACTACCTCTTCTTCAACTCGTTTGCCATCAAAAGTGATGATGTGAACGCTATTGGGATGAATCACTTTCAAAAAGTCTCTCTTTATTTTCTTAAAACAGATGATCAAACGCGATATTTTAAAGCCACCGCATGTACTTCCGGCACACGCGCTTATCAACATCAACATCAAGATGACGATACGACATGAAGTCGGATAGATATTGACATCGCCTATACTAAATCCTGTACTAGTCATAAATGAACTGACGTGGAAAACTGTTGATACCAACGCATCACTGAAATTGTTAAACAGGTTATAAGTATTTAAAAGGATGAAGGCAATCGTCAACAAATAGAGACCGACATACATTTTTAACTCTTCGCTTTTTAAAGCATTTTTCAAATCCTTCATGATGACTATTAAAAAATAAATGTTAAAATTGACTCCGAAGAGAAACATCGCTATAGCTACGACATATTTGTTGAAAAGGGATAGAGTGGCAAGACTTGAGTTCCAAGTAGTAAAACCACCCGTACCAGCTGTGGCCATGGCGATTAAGAGGCTGTCAAAGAAACCTAAGCCACCAAACATCAATAATATCATTTCTAAAAGGGTTAGTCCTATATAAATGGCATATAAATAGAACAGCGTTTTCTTGATGCTGGGAACTAATTTCGCAACGCTAGGTCCAGGCATCTCCGCTTTTAAGACGTGCATTGACTTATCATCTTTGGACAACGGGATGATGGCCATTACAAAAGTTAGAACGCCCATACCACCAATGAAATGGGTAAAGCTGCGCCAAAAGAGAAAACTTTTTTCCAAAACTTCGACGTTGGAAAAGATGGTAGCGCCAGTCGTCGTAAAACCCGAAACTGATTCAAAAAAGGCATCATAGAAAGGGATGTCCAAGCCAAACCAAAAGGGCAAGGCTCCCAATAAACTTATGAGTATCCACGACAAAGCTACGATGACAAACCCGTCACGAGCATATAAAGTTTTCTTTTGGATATTGAGAGAGTTCAAGAAAAAGCCCACTGACAAACTGATGAGCAAGGGAATCAAAAAGGGAATGATAGGTTCGTGATAAATGATACACACTAAAATGGGAAACAATAGAAGTAGGGAAAAACTCATCAAGACTTTTCCAATATATTTATAAATCAACTTATTTTTCATAATTACCTCAATATATCATTGATATCTTTAACAGAATCTTTATTATCAATGACAACAATAGTATCTTTTTCATGTATTTCATCAAGCCCATTCGGGAAGATAATATTTTTATCACGGGCAATAGCTACTATTAAAATTCCATCTTTAATATTCAAATCTTTTATTTTTTTATTCAATCCCTTAAAATCTTCTTTTACATTAAATTCGAGCATTTCAAAAATGTCATCATCAAATTTATAGATGGCTTCGCAACTGCTTTTAGCACTGTGCTGCATCGCTCTTACGTAAGTCACAATGTGATTGTTAGCGATGCGATGAGGAGTGATGATGGTGTCGATATTAGCTCTATCAGTGACTCCATCCAATTGGATGTGATTGACCTTGGTAATTATTTTGGGAACGTTTTTAGTCGATGCAAACATCGAATAAATGATATTTTCTTCATCGATGCTCGTGAGAGATACAAAAGCATCACAGTTCTCGATTCCCTCTTCATATAAGACGTTTTGATCAGATACATCACCATTGATGATCAAAACTTTGGGCAAGCGCTCACTGAGGATTTTACATCTCTCTTCATTTATTTCGATTATTTTAACTTTCATGCCCATATCGACGAGCATTTTGGCCAAATAGATTGAAGTGTCACTACCACCACAGATGATGACATTTTTAGTTCTCTCTGAAATTAGATCAGCATAATTTAAAAACTGATTGATATCTTTGACTGAACCGGTCAAATGAACTTTGTCATTTTCCTGCAGTTTTGTCGTACCCTTGGGAATAATCGTTTTGTTATTTCTTTCAATAGCACAAACGATGATTCTACTAAACTTTTTAGATAAACTGTGGACAGTCATTCCCGCCAATACACTCTTATTTTTGATTTTGATAGAAATCATCTGAATTCGTCCTTTTAAAAAGGAAGTTGCCTCTAAGGCACTGGGGATGCTCAAAGCCTTAGCAATTTGGCGCGCAGTCAACATTTCGGGATTGATGGCGAGTGAAAGCCCCAATTGATCTTTCAATATATCTATAGAACTGCTGTATTCTGGGGTCCTTATTCGAGCAATGGTATGTTTTACTCCCAAAGTTTTTCCAAGTAATGAACACATGACATTTTGTTCATCTTTGTTCATGACGCTGATCAATAGATCAGCATCACTGATACCAGCTTCTAAAACGTTGGAATCAAGCGCATTGCCACATACATAATTGACATCTTCATTGTTGATGACATCTTGGCTAGTCGCAAAATTGACATCAACTAATGTGACATCATTTTTCTCTTTGACTAAACTGTGAGCTAAATATTCACCAAGTTTTCCTATTCCAACAATAATTATCTTCATATAAAACACCTCACCTGATAACATGCTCTTTTATTTTATCACAAATGAAATCATAATAGACAAAAAAAGATGTATAACTATTCAGTTAATACATCTTCAATACTTTCATATTCGTTTTCATCATCATATATGTGCATATCGATGGCATCGCACTCTTGGTCAGTACAATTGAAAACTTTTTCCTCATAGCCATCTAAAGTGAGATCCACGCTAATTCTTTTATAATGTCCATCATTAGAAATCAAGATGTTATTATCATATAGACCAGTCAGATAATCTTTTAAGACGGGATCGTTATTCAATACATCATAATCGCTCATCGTCAGATTATAACCATTGATATAGTAAAAAGAATAATCGGGATATCTATTTTTCCAATCGATGAATATGGGAATGAAATCATATGAATCAATATTCATATTGGGATTGATCAGCAAAGTTAGAGCTTTACCATCGATTTTCATGAACTCATCAACCGATAATTCATTTAGTGATGACAACTTAGATAACTGAGCATTTTTATATTCATCACTTTTCGTCGTCTTCGATATGGTAAAATCTTTTTCTGTCATGATCTCATCAATCTCTTCATTGGACATATTAATCAATTCATTATCCGTCAGATAAGTGGCCAAATCTAATGAATTGTAAAAAGAATGCTTAGCGGAACTGTATCCATCACCACCTAGTATGGCGATGATGCGATATTTGCTGACATCAGTAATCTGAATTTTATAATTCTCACAATTCAAATTTACTACATTATTTTCAGCATCATAAGTGTACTGATTACAAGAGCTCAACTTATTGTTTTGATCATTCGATACGTATTCAAATTTGCCAGCAGAAAACTGTAATTTATTCAAAGAACCATATTCGTACCAAGCAACATCAGTTATTTCATCAGGTAGATCAACTATTTCTTTTTCTTTTTTATCATCCATGACATACAATTTGTAATAAATTCCTAAAGAGATAGTTAAAAGGACAAGTAAAAAGATGCGAAAGGAGTCTACTTTAAATGATTTTTTCAAACTACCACCTACTCAGCACTATTATAGCACGTTTTCCTAAAAGTAAAAAGATGACTAATTCTAGTCATCATTTTTGGTCAAAGTTACTTTAGTCGTCTTTTCCTTACCATCACGAATGTAAGTGATATCGACAGTTTCACCAACTTTATATCCATATAAAACATATTTTAAATAAGCTTGATTAGTAATCTTTTCTTCACCTATTTTAGTTATGACGTCACCTTTTTTCAAATCAGACTTACTAGCACCACTATCTTTGACAACTTCGATGACGACAACACCGTATTCGATTGAGTTGTCAACTGTTATGCCATATCTTTGTAAAAGACGAGTTTCATCATAATTAGTCAAAGTAATTCCGAGAAGAGGCCTCTCTATCTTCTGTCCCTTTTCAAAAAGAGAAATGTAGTCCATGGCATCCTCTATCATGATGGAGAATCCCATTCCCTCAACGCTATTATCGACCAATTTCATCGAATTGATACCGATTACTTCACCATTGCTGTTGACTAGTGGACCACCACTATTACCAGGATTGATAGCGGCATCGACTTGGATGGCTTTCATGACCCAATCATTAGTCGTTTCGACTGTGACTGTTATTTTGCGATCTAGACCAGAAACGATTCCACGCGTGATTGTATTGTAATACTCACTACCAACTGGTGAACCGACAGCAAAGATGGTATCACCTAAGCGCAAGTCTTTGGTATCACCAATTTCCGCAACCTTGATGACATCCTCTTTAGCCACTCTGACAACAGAGATATCTAAATATTTATCTCCACCCAATATCTTACCATCAACTTCTTTTTCATTCGAGTAAACTACTTTGATGCCGTCAGCATCTTCAGTTACGTGATAATTGGTTAATATGTAACCATATTGGCTATCTGTCTTATATACGAATCCACTACCGCTACCGACATATTTACCATTTTGATAATTTTTAATCATCACGACAGCATCATAGATCTTATCAACAGCTTCAGCTATGCCATCATCAGTTATTGATACATTGCGATTTTCAACAATGGTTTTAGTATCTTTATCGATGTTTAAGAATTGATCATTGACTAAATACGTGCAACCCATACCTAAAGCGAATACGAATATAACAAAAACTAAATTTAAAATTTTTTCTCTCATATAATCACCTTATTTCAATATTAATAATGTCTTTCCAATTGGGAGGGAATCCCATTCTGTCCAAGACTTTTTCAATCGGAATACTCTTTAAATTGTATTGTAAATTCTCTAAAACATGCTCAATTTCAATGACGAGATTTTTATTCTCGACATCGGTCAACATCTGCCTGATTATTATGATTAGAGCAAACAGATCATTCTTACCATAAATGTATTGATCATCCATTTTTTCAATGTTCAACAATTCATGATATTTCGTATCATTGATAAAACGCTGCGTCTTATTCTCAAATAAAATGTCCTCATGAGCACACAAATTGCGATAATTGGCAAGTATTGGTAAGTAATTGGCCAATTCCTCTTGTGGAATGCCATAAATGCTGGCAATCGCTAAACGATCCTCTAATTTTAAAATGGAGAACATTTCACTGACGATTCCAAACGATAGAACTTTTACTAATACCCATAGTGGGATATAACCATAATTGCTCAAGTAATGGCTAGTAGCTGAGTGTTGACGACCATTGACTCTTATCTGTCTTTTCATCTTTTTTAACAAATCAGCAATCTGTCTAGCTTTTTCTGGATTATTATCAAAGTTTTTGGTTTTCAAATAATCGTTTTCTTTATAACCATACTTTTTAGACAACTGATAAGATATTATTGATTTAACATTATTCTCAATAATTAAAAGATTCTTGAATATGATATTACGAAATTGACGATCAAACAAAAACAAACTGTACAGTTCTTCGAAAGTAGCCCCTTCGATGTAATGTTTATTATTTGCTGATTTCATAAATAGATGACGGTAACCATTTAAAAAGAAGTAATTTTCTCTCAAAAGAATTCTTTTAGCAAACTCTTCATCTTCAATTGTCAAACCCTTATACTTAAATATTTCTAACTGCTCATCTAGGTTTTTAAATTGTTTTTCCCTCATTACTCTCACCTACTACTTGATTATACCATACTACCCATTAAATTGTATGAAATTTTCATGAAAAAGCAGTATAATTTACAAGAAATTTTGACCGATAAAACAAAAAAAGAAGACTTACATCTTCTATTCTTGCACTAATTCCAAAACTACCATGAGAGCATCGTCTCCACGTCTTTCTGATAGTTTTATAATTCTCGTATAACCACCATTTCTAGTAGCATATTTAGGAGCTAATTCATCAAATACCTTCTTGACAGCAGCTTCATCATTTTGAAGAAAGGCAAGTGCTTTTCTTCGAGAAACCAAACTGCCATCTTTTCCGTAAGTAATCATTTTATCAACAAATTTGCGAACTTCTTTAGCCCTAGTTTCAGTAGTTTGAACTTTGCCGCTCATAATGACATCTTTAGTGATGTTAGCGAGCATACTTCTTCTATGTTTATTATCAACGCCTAATTTTCTATATGCCATAGTCGTTCTCCTTCCTAACTAATCTTCATCACGTAATACTAGGCCAAGTTCTCTCACTTTATCCAAAACTTCTTTTAGAGATTTCTTTCCTAAATTACGTATCTTCATCATATCGTTTTCACTTTTATTAACTAAATCTTGTAAAGTATGAATTCCAGCTCTCTTCAAACAATTATAAGCACGAACTGAGAAATCTAAATCTTCGATTGTCGTCTCTAAAGCTTTTACTTTAGGATCTTCTGTTTTTTCAATCATCATACCAGTCATATCAGCAATATTACTCAAATTAGTTAAGATGTTGAAGTGTTCAATTAATATTCTTGAAGCAAGAGCTATTGCCTCTTCTGGACGCAATGAACCATTAGTCCAAACTTGTAATATTAATTTGTCGTAGCTCTCATCTTGACCAACACGAGCACTTTCTATATCATAAGCAACTCTTTCGATTGGTGAGAACAAAGAGTCAACAGGAATTACTCCTACCTTTTTGATATCCAATAGACGCTTATTGTCTTCACTTCTAACATAACCACGTCCATTAGACACAGTCATCTCCATCACTAAGCTACCACCTTGGGCAACATTAGCAATGACTAAATCAGGATTCAAGATTTCAATATCACTATCATGATCAATATCACCAGCTGTGACAGGTCCTTCTTTAGATACGTTAATTCTCACCGTTTTCATTTCATCTGAATGATTTTTAAGAACAACTTTTTTAAGATTTAAAATGATTGTTGTAACGTCTTCTACTACTCCTTCAATCGTTTGGAATTCATGTAGTGCTCCTTCAATTTTAACACTGCTGATAGCAGAGCCAGGCAATGAAGATAACATAACACGTCTCAAAGCATTACCTAAAGTTGTTCCGAACCCTCTCTCAAGTGGTTCAATTTCAAACTTACCATAGAAATTACTCTCTACGTAATCTGTTATTTTATAATTTGGTTTTTCAAATTCTATCATGAAACTACCTCCCTTTATTTATTAACCACGTGGACGTTTTGGTGGACGGCATCCATTATGTGGAATTGGTGTCACATCAGTAATAGCTGTTACTTCTAAACCAGCTGTTTGAAGTGATCTAATAGCTGTTTCACGCCCTGGTCCAAGACCTTTAACAAAAACTTCAACTTTTCTCATTCCTATATCATAAGCAGCTTTACCAGCAGCTTCTGCAGCCATACCTGCTGCAAAAGGAGTTGATTTTTTACTACCTTTAAATCCTATAGCTCCACTACTTGCCCAAGAAATTGCATTTCCTTCTTTATCAGTAATAGTTGTAATAGTATTATTAAATGTTGCATGAATATGTGCTACACCTTCAGGTACATTCTTTTTAACTTTTCTTTTTCTAGTTTTATAAGCCATATATTTAGACCTCCTTTTTAACTATATTCATATTAAACTTTCTTCTTATTAGCTACGGTTTTTCCTCTACCCTTACGAGTGCGAGCATTACTTCTAGTAGATTGTCCTCTAACTGGTAATCCTCTCTTATGACGAACTCCTTGATAACAGTTGATTTCCATTTTAGTCTTGATGTTCATATTTACATCACGACGCAAATCACCTTCAACTGCGTATTTAGAAATTTCATCACGAATTTTATCCAAGTCTTCATTTGAAAGATCTTTTACTCGTTTAGTCGCATCAATTTTTACTGCATCCAATACTTTTTGAGCTGTTGCTCTTCCAACACCATAAATATAAGTTAGTGATATCCCTACTTGTTTGTCATTAGGTATATCTACACCTTTAATACGTGCCATAAATCACACATCCTTTCATTAACCTTGTACTTGTTTGTGTTTTGGATTTTCACAAATAATTTTTACTTTTCCACCACGCTTAATGACTTTGCATTTAGCGCACATTGGTTTAACTGATGATCTTACTTTCATACTTAATCCCTCCTATTATTTCCTATAGGTTATTCGCCCACGTGTTAAATCATAAGGCGATAGTTCTAACATTACGGTATCCCCCGGTAAAATGCGAATGTAATTCATTCGGATTTTACCAGAAACGTGAGCCTCCACAATGTGACCATTTTCAAGTTCTACCTTAAATTTACCACCAGGTAATATTTCGAGAACTTTACCTTCAATTTCAATTGTATCATCCTTTGCCATATTCTCTTCACTCTCCCGTTAAGATTTCACAACCATCGTTACGAATAACGACAGTGTGTTCAAAATGACCAGATAAACTACCATCGTCTGTTTTAATCGTCCAATCGTCATCTTCAACGAATATCTCTGGACTTCCCAAAGTGAGCATTGGTTCAATTGCAATGACCATTCCTTCTTTCAAAAGAGGACCAGAACCAGCCTTACCATAATTGGGAACGTTTGGCTCTTCGTGCAGATGACTACCGACTCCGTGACCAGTTAATTCTTTTATAACACCGAGATGATGTCTATTAGCATATTCCTCAATCGCATGAGAAATATCACCGACATGATATCCTGCTTTAGCAAATTTGAGTCCTTCGTATAAAGCTTGTTCCGTATGTCTTAAAACATATTCGGCATCGCTAGATACTTCACCAACTCGATAGCTCCAAGCAGAATCGCCATGATAACCTTTGTAACAAGCACAGATATCTAGGGTAACAATATCGCCATTTTTCAATTTTCTTCTCCCAGCAATACCATGTACAACTTCATCATTAACGCTTATACAAATATTGGCAGGATATCCTTCATAACCCTTACAAGAAGGAACGGCACCACGGCTTTTGATAAAGGCAGCTGCTTTATCATCAATTTCTTTCGTGCTAATTCCTTCTTTTAAAAAAGGTTTGAGATATTGATGTGTCTCATAGACGATATGACCAGCCTGTCTCAAAAGTTCTATTTCTCTTTCGCTCTTGATGCTAATCAACTTGATCACCTAAATCACGCAATATTTTTTCAACTTGTTCCAATGTGTAGTCAGCATCTTTACTAGAATCGACTACATATAAATTGTTCTTCTTTTGATAATAATCGATTAGCGGTTGAGTCTTTTCCACATAAGTGGCATATCTACTCTTCAACGCTTCTTCATTATCATCACTTCTTTGATAAAGGGCACTGCCACATTTATCACAAACATTTTCTACTTTAGGAGTAATTGTCGGATTGTATATGTTATATATCTCTCCACATTTAGAGCAAATTCTTCTTCCCGTTATTCTTTGAATTAATAATTTCTCATCGATATCCAAAAGAATAGCCACTCCTAAATCAATATTGATATCAGATAGTATTTCTTCATATTTAACTGCTTGATTGACATTTCTAGGAAATCCATCCAATATGATTCCATTTTGGCAATCTGCTTCTTGAAGACGATTCTTCAATATTTGATAGACGATCTCATCTTCGACGAGCAATCCTTGAGCTAAAATATCCTTTACTTTTAACCCCAATTCATCCCCCTTATTGACAGCATCGCGCAATAAATCACCTGTTGAAATGTGAACATAACCATATTTTTCTTTTAAAGATTTTGCCAGTGTCCCTTTACCAGCACCTGGCGCAGCAATTAAAATAATATTCTTCATACTTACCTTCTACTATATCCTTTTTTATAATTTCTTGATACTAGACTACCCTCTAGTTGTTTATAAGTCTCCAATGCTACTCCAACGACGATCAATAGACTTGTACCACCAATTGTCGCAGCTTGTGACAATTCGTTGATAGAACTGAATATAATTGGAATCGCAGCTATGATAGCTATGAATAAACCACCAACCAAAGTTAGTCTTATCAATATCTTACTAATATACTTTTCCGTATCTTTACCAGGTCTGACACCAGGTATGAAACCACCTGCTTCATTCAAGTTTTTAGATAACTCTTCTGGTTTGATTTGAATAAAAGTATAAATATAAGAGAACAAATATATTAATAACATATATATTATGAAACCGACTGGTTTCGTGTAGTTCAAATAATTGTTAACAAAACTGGTGAATCCCGTATTTTTAACTAGTTGAGCAATAGTTGCAGGAATTGCTAACAAACTAGATGCAAAGATGACAGGGATGACACCTGCAGAATTTATTTTGATAGGCATATAAGAACGACTTCCAGATACGACTGTACTCTTATTAGCGTATTGGATTGGTACCTTTCTCTCAGCCTCTTGTACAAATATAACACCAATGATTATCAATAGATATATTAGTACAAAACCAGCAAATAATAAACTACCTTGCCATAATTCATAACTACTGTTCAAGACCAATTCTTGGAAAGTAGATATAAAAGTACCTGGCATAGTGACAATGATACCGGCCATGATGATCAAGGACGTACCATTACCAAGACCTTTTTGAGTGACTTGATCTCCCAACCATAATAGGAAAGAAGTACCAGCAGTCAATATCAAAGCGACATACATGTATTCAAGAGTTGTCTTACCACTACCCAACATCATGAAGGCATAAGCAAAACCTTGAATAAAAGCAAAAGCAATTCCCATGTATCTCGTAATCTTATTTATTTTTTGACGGCCCACAGGTCCTTGTTTCTGTAGTTCACTAAAGTATGGAATGATATCCATTTGCAATAATTGCATGACGATTGATGCACTGATGTATGGCATAACACCTAACGCAAAAATTGAAAAGTTGCGAAGTGCTCCACCACTCATTGCATTAACAATTTCTAAGAACCCTAAACTACCAGTATAATCTTGTGTTCCTGGAACTCTAACATTAACTCCAATTACAAAGATTAATAATACTAATAAAGTGAACCAAATTCTCTGACGTAAATCTTTATTAGTTGGAGATGATAATTGTTTCAAAATGCGAAACATACTAGATCACCTCGAATTTGCTTCCTGATGCATTAATTTTTTCCATTGCTTCTTTAGAAAATTTATTAGCTTGAACAGTCAATTTCTTTTCTAAAGTACCATTTCCTAAAACTTTAACTCCATCCAATTGTTTTTTCAACAAACCAGATTCTCTCAATAAAGCTGGTGTTACCAAAGTACCATCTTCAAATCTATTCAAATCGCTAACGTTTATAACTGAATAAGTAGTTTTGAACTTAGCATTTGTGAAACCTCTTTTAGGAAGACGTCTATATAATGGTAATTGTCCACCTTCAAAGTTAGTTCTAACTCCTCCACCACTTCTCGAATTTTGACCCTTTTGTCCACGACCAGCTGTTTTTCCATTTCCTGAACCTCTACCTATACCTTTTCTTTTTGCTCTATGAGTAGCACCGATATTTTTTTCTAATTCATGTAATTTCATTATCCTAAAATCTCCTCTACACTTTTTCCTCTTAATTCAGCAACATGTTCAGGTGTCTTCAATTGTTTTAGAGCCTTCAATGTTGCATTAGCCATATTATATTTTGTTCTAGATCCAAGTGATTTTGACAAAATATCACGTACTCCAGCAAGTTCAAGAACAGAACGAACAGCTCCACCAGCGATTACACCAGTACCAGCAGATGCAGGTTTCAAAACCACTTTAGCAGCTCCTGCTTCTCCAAGTAATTCATGAGCAATAGTTCTATTATCTGTTAGAGGTATTCTAACAATATTTTTGTTAGCAGCTTGAATAGCTTTTTTGATGGCATCAGGTACTTCGTTAGCTTTACCAATACCTAATCCAAC
>CANQJR010000016.1 GCA_947624275.1 uncultured Bacilli bacterium | reverse complement strand
CAAGAAAAAAGGAAGAAAACTTTATTGTGTCATTTGACCAAGAAAACGTGGTTTAGTCATATTGCAGTAGAAGTACCGGGTGAAGAAACTTCAAACGAATGGTTAGAACCAGTTTCTGATGAAGAATACAATAAATTAAGTAAGTAGAAAATAGCTCAACAGATCATTTAAATGGTCTGTTTTTCTATGTGATAATATTTAATATCAATGAAATATAGATGTATTTTTAAGAGATGAAACAATATGGCTTACTCAAAAAAGCATGGCTGAATTATTTGATTGTTCTAAAGATAATATAGGATTACATTAAAAAAATATATTTTTAGATAAAGAATTAGATAAAAATGCAACTACCGAGAAAATCGCGGTAGTTCAAAAAGAAGGTAATCGTGATGTTAAAAGAAATGTAGAATTTTATAACTTGGACGCTATAATTGCTGTAGGTTATCGAGTAAATTCTAAAAAAGCAACTCAATTTAGAATATGGACTACTAATATTTTAAAAGATTATATTATTAAAGGCTTTAAAATAGATGTAGAAAGAGTGAACTACTTGAAAGATATTTAGAAGAAAATAAAAAATAGATTTGGTACAATATTTTTGTTATAATAATGACGAGGTGATACTGTGACTAAAGATTTTCAAAAAATAAATTTAAAAAATGACCAGTATCGATATGATGATAAAACGATAAATCAATCGAGGACAGCGTATAAAAAGTTTAAAGACGTCATTCAAGAAAATGAATATGTCAATAATTTAGTATTAGAGGCCTATATTTATTGTAGTCAAATCTTACAATATCAATATTTATATTATAAATATAAAAAGCGAATAACTGAGGGTATTGAGGTTTTAAACGATGGTATTAAATTGTTAGATGATGGCATAGTCAAAATGAATGATGCAGTGGAAAACATTTTTAAAGATAGTGAAAGTATCAAAATGACTATTGCTTCTGTCAAAGAAAATTTATCTATTCTCTATTATGACTTGGGTATGTTGTATTGGCTCAAAAAAGATGAAGATAAGATGATTGACAATTTTGAAAGAGCTATCGATTTAAATCATATTGGAGCCATGAACAATTTAGCTTATTTTTATGCGGATGAATCGAGTCCTTATTACAATTTGGAGGCATCAAAAGATTTATATTTACGCGGTTCTAATTTAAAAATCGATGAAAAATACATCACTAAAAATATGTTAGTTCAAAGAAAATTAATCCAATTCTTGATGTGTATTAGAACTGCTCATATAATGCATCAGGAAACTGATTATGCAGAGGCTATTCAATATTGTAATCATGCACTTGAACTGGAAAATACTTATCATTTCTCTAAAGATATCGTTCCTAAAATTGAAAGATTAAAAGATAGTGCAATGTATCGTTTGAATGAACAAATAGTTAAAACTTCTAAAAGAGAAACTATTGAGAATATGTTCAGCGACAAAGCTAAAAAACACATGACTGAAGAAAATTATGTTTTGATTGAGACATCACTATTGATATATGAATATTTGAATTCTTTGCACAATGACTCTTTAGATTATTCAAGTGCTACTATTTCGGCTTTAAAGTGCTTAGAAAGTATCTTATTTCAAGTTATAGGCTTAGAGTATTATGATTATATAGCGAAGTTAAATCATGTCGATTATTCTTTGGTACCTAAAGATTTTAAGAAGAAACAGCGCGATAAATATTTAAACAAATTGTGTTCTCGTAAAAGTTTGAGAATGGAATTGGGATCATTCATATATGCTTGTTCTACCCGTGATATGGATACTGGTAAATATGTAGTCAACGAATTATTTAATGAATTCATGATTGATAGAGGAATAAAAGATTTCGCTGACCATATTGACGACTTTATTAAAAAATTAGTTGAAATAAAAGATTTCTATCGCAATCCAACAGCCCATAAAGAAAGAGTTGATAAGACGACGGCTCAAGATTGTTTGGATTGTCTATTGAATACGATCAGATATATCAATATGTGTTTAGATCTTCTTTATAAAAATTAAAACAAAAAAACAAGAATTTAATTCTTGTTTTTATATTTTTATATGAATTATCCATGATAGTAAGAAACCGATGATTGGTAGTAGATAAATGAATAACAATACTAGTCCATATATTCCTAAATAGGCATATTTAGCCATCTTTTGGAGTTTATCTATACTGATCAATTTCTGATATAGTTTTGTCGTAGCAATTATTAATGTTGCGATGAGGAATACAATGCTCAATACCAAAGATATTTTTAAATGAGTTGGTGTGAATTCTATTCGTATATCATTGTGTCCTTTTTTTAACTGGATACCGATATAATTATCGTATATTTTTATGATATTGCTTTCTTTACCATTGTTATAGAGCGTATATGCATCATTGTAATTGATCGGTATAAACAATATTTTTTTCTCATCGCTATCAATAGAAATATTTATTTTGTTCTCATTAAAAGAAAGGTCATAATCAATATAATTATCTTTGACGAATTTATCAATCTTATCGAGATTTAACAATCCAACTTTTAATGTTTTCAAATAACAATCATTTTTAAATATTATTTTGATATTGACCTGTTGATTAGCAAATATTCCTAAATCTAGTACTTCATTTATGTCACTATTGGGAAAATCTTTTTCAATCAATTGACCATTGACATATATGTCTAACGATTTAAATATCTTTTCGTTTTCACGATTATCAATACTATTGTATAACTCTAAATAGATTTTTCTTCTCTCTTTGACGTTTATTTTAACTTTTACATAATTATCACTTTTTAAAATATGAAAATTATTATCTTTATTTTCAATGTTAAAAGTACTAAAATCGCTGATGGTTTCAAACAATTTTTCGCGATCTTTACTTATTGAATGATATATGGCGTTTTGAAGGTCAAATGTGTTATCGTAATCATTTAACCTAACACATTGTTTGACAAAATAACCGTATGGCATATCATCATCATATTCATATAGATGTAAGTCATTATATTGATTTTTTAATGAATAATTATAAGGAGTGTCACCCATGTTTAAAATGTATTTATTTCCTAAGAGAATGTCACTGAATAGGGTACCACCACGAGAAAATGTTTTGGTCCAGTATGAAGCATATCCCAATTTTTTCAACGTTCTTTGATTTTGACCATCAGTCAAAGAAGAAAAATGATCAAGAGATTGTAAACGGGTCACATTACTACTGTTGTTAATGATGTAATTAGTATTGTTTTTGTAGCGGTAATAGTCATCTTCTTCACTCTCTTCGGACATTAATGACATGCTGTCATAGATATCGCGCACTTCACTCTGGATGAATTCAACTCCGACATAGATGTATGATGTACAGAAGATGTGGACTAATGAGATGATGCCAATGGTCACGAATGACAATTTGTTAAATCCTTTGTTGATCACCAAGATGATGAGATTGGCAACGAATGTCGTAATGAACATGATGAGAAGCAAGAATATCAATATTTTATTTCGTGAAAAAGTCAACTCATCGACAGCTTTTTGGAAAGCACCATATTTATAGATAGTTATTGCTATAGAAGTCAAACTGGCAAATATGGCTAGGCCGATTGATACTATCTCTTTTTTGAGAGTCAATTTTATTTCTTTATGTTCACAACTGTTGAAATAGTATGCTGCTCCAATGATGATGAATAGTACAGTTATGAATCCAAAACGATAAGGAAATGATGCATATGATCCAAAATGTAAGAGTTTATTGACTGGTTCGATGAAGAATGGGATTAATAACGTTATCATCATCGGTATGTACATCTTTAAGAATTTGGTATGTTTTTTATAGTCTTTTAACAATAGAACAATTCCTACAAAGAGGATGGATCCGAATAAAAATAAGGTCATTTTATCAATGATTGGACCGAGTTTAGAATTGATGAGAGTCTCTAAACCATATCCCATTCTTGCGGAAATAGCTATTTGTCCATAACTCGGAATGATGATGAATAGTGAACAACCTATCGCTAAGACTGTGCTCACGCCTAACGATAATATTTTTTTGCTCATTTCTTTTTTATCCACATAATTGTAAACGTAGAAAAGTGATAGAAGGAAGATACAAATGATCACCATAAAAGTTACGTAGAAACTCATGTATAGAGAAAGAGTAAGAGTGATTATATACATTAGAGGTTTATCTTCATCAAATAATTTTTTTAGTCCGACTATTAATAAAGGAGCGAGATACATCGCATCTATCCAAGAACTTATTTGGTAATAATTTAAACTATAAATGGAAAAACCATAAAACATTGCTAAAAAGACACTTAAGTAACTATTCATATTTTTGAATAATTTTTTAGTCATATATAGTGAAGTGATATTGCATAGAACAATTTTTAAAACGATTATTATGGATACGAATAAATAGATTTTACTTCTTTCTACTAAGACTACTAAGAGAGTGAAAGGACTCAATAGATAATAAGTAATAATGCCAAAAAAGTTAACTCCACTCGATGCGCCAAAATTGATCAATAAAGAAGAAGATCCTTTGAGGCAATCATAGACGTAGTAATAAAAAGAAGTCAACTGATCATACATATCACCATATATTAAAGAATTATTTCCAAATGGGTATATGTGTTTAGATAAAAAGATAATTATGAATATTGTTAAAGTAATACCCATAATCATTAAGTAATCTCTATATTTTTTTAACAAATTTTTCATACTACTCACCAATTTCATTATATCAAAAAAATTTTTACTTTGAACTAAATTTAGCCATAAAATTTAAAAATGTTAAGTTATTTTTTTTATTTAAAAAATGTGTTTATAAAATATTTAAAAAATGTTATACTAGATTAAGAATAAGGGAGGTATCCGTTATGGATGGCGAGGCTAAGTTTAGTATACTAGAACGATATGGCGAAAATTATACAGCTAAAGAATATATAACTAATCCCGCAATTGGACGTGATGAAGAAATAAAAGAACTCTTATTGATTCTTTTAACGCCAGAGAAGTCAGCTATATTAGTCGGAAAACCTGGTATTGGTAAGACAGCTATTGTTGAAGGATTAGCTTATGCTATTCAAAGAAAGGAAGTTCCAGAAGCACTCCAGGGATACACTATCATCAACATTAAGACAGCTTCGCTCTTGGGTACGATGCCAAGTGGTGAAAGTAAAGTTCAAATGATGATTGATGAGTTAAAAGAAAAAGAGAAAATAATTTTGTTCATTGATGAAATACACATGTTGATCGGCGCTACTGATGAATCATCTCTAGACTTTGCCAATATTTTTAAAGAGGGACTTGGTCGTGGTAGTATCAAAGTTGTCGGTGCGACGACCACCGAAGAATATGAGCGCTATATTTTGCGTGATAAAGCTTTCGCAAGACGTTTTCAGAAAGTTGATGTTGCTGAACCGACTCGTGATGAAACGGTAAAGATCATGGTTGGTACGTTACCTAAAATTGAGAAAACGACGGGAGTTAGGTTGAAGTATTCAAAATATCAACAAGAGATGTTAATGGGATTTTTAGTCGATATAACTTCTGAATACAAACGTGTCTTTGAAATCGGTTCCCGTTATCCAGATATCGCTTTAACACTGTTGAAATCGGCTTTTTCTTTTGCGGTCTTCGACAATCGTACTGAGGTAAATATCTATGATTTTGAAAAAGCCATTGAGAATACTCATGTCGTATATCCCGATGTCATAAAAAAGGAATTGCCACTTTTTAAAGAAAAGTTTAAAGATATGTACGATGAAGAAAAGGGTATATTCAAAGAGGGAATTGCTGTACCGAGCAGTTATCAACAACCAGTTTTGGAAAGACCTAGTAACGATTTGAATGCCAATATCATCACGGATTATCCCGCTCCTAATCGTGGCAAAGAATCATTGTTTGCTACTTCGAATACTATTACGGGAATGGGAACGCGTGACAATCGCCTAGCGCCCGAAAAAATTTCTAATGATCAATATGACAACGTCCTCTTAAACGGCACTATTGCTCAACCAGTTGAAAGCAATGTGGTAACTGTGAATGATGAGCAAGAGCCAACGATTCAAACTCCACCTGAACAGAGTGCAGATAAAAATTATGATGGAGTTTTGCCAACTGACGATGGTATGTATGGTAGACAAATGCGCATAATGCCGATGGGAAGAGATAACCTTCAAGTTCCTCAACGTGAGAAATCGACGGCTATTGATGGTGTGTTAACCAATAATCCTGATATGCGCCGTGCCAACACGAATCTCAATTTGGATTTGACCATCGATGAGAGTTTTGACGATGTCGACAATGAAGATGATGATTTTTATGAGAAAGATGAAGACCAATGATGGTCTTTTTTATTTGCACTCATCTAGATTGTTGTAATATAATGATATTAGATATGAATAGAAAGGTTGTATTTTCATATTGAGCGCCAGATCTTTAAATAGATGACGAGGTTAGTAGTAATCGAAATGTTCGGCGGATGCTACTACGGATTAGTGATTCGTTAGATATATAGTAAAAAGCAAAATCGATATTGTAACAAAGTATATGTCACACTTTTTTTCATAGTGGAGGAAAAATGTGCGGAATTTTTGGATATATTGGTAAAAAGACCAATATTGAAAAAGTGTTAATTGAAGGAATTAAAAAACTGGAATATCGCGGATATGATTCAGCAGGAATGGCTTATGTTGATGGCGATGTAATCATGAAGAAGGCAACTGGTAAAATCTCGGAATTGGAAAAAAAGATAGATGAAAATTCAATTGGAAGCATTGGTATAGCTCACACTAGATGGGCTACTCATGGTGAAGCAAATGACATCAATGCTCATCCCCATCGCGTGGGTAGTGTTACAATTGTTCATAACGGCATTATCGAAAATTATATGGAATTGAAAGATCTTTTAGTAAAAGAGGGATATGTCTTTACCAGTGAAACGGATACAGAAGTGGCATGTGCTCTATTGGATTACCTAAAAAAGACTACTGACGACAATTTAGAAGTGATTAAAAAATTTTCGCAAAGAGTAAAAGGTTCGTATGCAATGGGAATTATTTTTGATGATGAAAAGGATATTTTGTATGCGACGAAAAAGGATAGTCCATTAATCGTCGGTTTGGGAAAAGATGCCAATTTATTAGCATCAGACGTTTCAGCCATTCTCAATTTTACTAAAAAGTATTGTTTATTAGACAATTATGATATTGTCAAGTTTACAAGCAAAAAAAATGTATATTTACAACAAAGATATGAAAAGTGTTGAGAAAGAACAATTGGTTGTTAATTGGAATGCCGATCGAGCCGAGAAAAATGGATATGACCATTTCATGTTGAAAGAGATTCATGAAGAGAAAGATGTCTTGCGAAGAACTCTTGGAGAATATGTTGAAAGCGTCAAAACGTTTTTGAACAAAATGCCTGATATGTCTAAATACGATAAGATTCATATCGTTGCTTGTGGCTCAGCGATGCATACTGGAATGATTGCGAAAGCGATTTTTGAAAGTTATGCTGAGGTTGAAACAGTAGTGGAAATTGCCAGTGAATATCGTTATAAAAAAGTTTTTTATGACGAGCGAACTTTGGTAATAGTGGTATCCCAATCAGGTGAAACCGCCGATACTATAGCTTCTCTACGCAAAGCTAAAGAGGATGGCATTGACACTTTAGCCATTGTCAACGTCGTCTCTTCGACAATAGCTAGAGAAGCTGATAATGTTTTATACATAAGAGCGGGAGTAGAAGTGGCTGTGGCAACTACTAAAGCCTATTTATTACAAGTGGCAATGTTCTTGTTATTAAATCTAAAATTGATGTATGAAAGGCATAAAATTACTTCTCAGAAACTGAGTGAATTTTTGAAACTTTTGAAAAAATCCCCAGATTATGTTGAAAAAGTTATTGCTGGTGAAAAAGATTACTTTGCTATCGCAGAAAAGATTTATAATGATCAAAATATTTTTTTCATTGGCCGAGGAATCGATTATGCCATGTGTTTAGAGGGAAGTCTAAAACTGAAAGAAATATCGTATATTCACAGTGAAGCGTATCAAGCTGGTGAATTGAAACATGGAACTATTTCTCTAATTGAAAATCATACTAAAGTAATCGTTTTAATGACGGATAGAGATCTATCGTTGAAGACGATTAGTAACATTAAAGAGGTAAAAGCTCGTGGTGCCGATATCGTGTTGATAACGCGACAAGAATTAGATAGCGATTACGATTTTGTCTCTGAGAAGGTTGTCCTTCCAAAAACAGATGATTATTTGATGCCATTGTTGGCTATAATTCCTCTTCAATTAATTGCTTATCAAGTAGCTAAACTGCGCGATTGTGATATTGATAAACCGCGAAATTTAGCTAAATCAGTTACAGTTGAATAAGAAAAAAGCATTTATATATTTATAAATGCTTTTTTAATACTTTTTATTGAAAATGCGAATGGTATTTAAAATGGTTATCAGAGTTACGCCAACATCGGCGAAAACAGCTGTCAAAATGTTGCTATAACCTAAAGCTGCTAAAATGAGGACGATGATTTTGACACTCAAAACGAAGGTGATGTTTTGCCATACGATACTTTTGGTGTGTTTAGCAATGTCAATCGCTCTATTTATTTTAGTCAGATCGTCATTCATGATGACGATGTCACTCGCTTCAATAGAGGCATCGCTGCCAATTCCCCCCATTGATACGCCCAAGTCACTTAAGAGGAGGGCTGGAGCATCATTGACGCCATCTCCTACGAACATGACTTTTATTCCTTCTTTTTTGGCTTCTTTTATATAAGTTACTTTATCCTGAGGCATCAATTCAGAACTGTAGCGGCTGATGCCGACTCTTCTACATACATCTTTGACAATCTCTTCATTATCACCTGATAGTACGACTAGGTCACGAATGCCTCTTTTTTTGAGATCAGTTACCATTTTTTTACTATTCTTTTTGATTTTGTCATTGATTAAAATATAACCTAAATATTCCTTGTTTTTGGCGATGTAGACGATTGTTCCGATATCAGTCGTCCTTTCAAAAACAATTTTATTCTTCTTGAGCAAATTATAATTGCCCACTAGATAATTATCAGGACCGATGGATACGGTGATACCGCCATCGACCACTTTGTAGTTCTTGACGTCATCAGTGGATATTTCTTTGCCATATCGTTCCTTTATCGAATTTGCAATGGGATGAATGCTATAACATTCGCATTTGGCGGCTATCTCTAATAAATCTTTAGCACGCATCTTATTACCCTTAATCTTTACCACTTCAAAAACTCCTTCAGTAATGGTTCCCGTTTTATCAAAAATGATTTCATTGATGTTTAAGATGTTATCGAGACTACTACTATTTTTGACTAGGACCCCATGACGACTACAAGTTCCAATTCCCGAAAAGTAGGCTAGAGGAATGGAGAGGATGAGAGCACAAGGACAAGACGTCACTAAAAAGACGAGACTGCGATATCCCCAAGTCGCAAAATCGTCGGTGATGATGCTAGGAATTATGAAAATCATCAATGCTAGAAAGACGACAGTTGGGGTATAAACTTTGGCAAATTTTGTTATAAATTTTTCTGTTTTAGATTTGTTAGTATCAGATTTTTCAATCAAGTTTAAAATTTTGCTAACGGTGGAATCTTTATATAGAGATGTAACTTCAATTATCAAGGCTCCACGCATATTGACCGTTCCACTGATGACTTTACTATCTTTTTTGACAGTTAATGGTTTGCTCTCACCAGTGATACTAGATGTATCGATAGATGATTCACCATCGACGACAACACCATCCAATGGTATCTTTTCTCCCGGTTTGACGATGATTAGATCAGCAATTTTGACTCTGTTCGGATTGACAATCTTTTCTTCACCATCGATTAAAAGGGTTGCTGTATCACTTCGCAAATTCATCAACTTTATGATGTCATCACGACTTTTATCGACGGCATGATCATTTAACAATTCACCAATTTGATATAACAACATGACTGCAAAGCCTTCAGCATATTCTCCTATTATAAAAGCTCCTATAGTCGCAATGACCATCAAAAACTTTTCATCAAAGATCTCACCTTTACTGATGTTTTCAATAACTTCTAAAAATAGTTTAAAGCTTATGATCACATAAGATAGAACGATTAAAATGATGCTGTACTTTGGCAAAATCCAACTGATTAAAAAAATGATGGAAGCCACGATTACTTTAATGATATCACTATTAAATTTAACTTTATTTTTCACAGACATGTTCAACTCCTATTTTTATAATTTTTTGGATGTGGTCATCCTTTAGAGAATAGTAGACACTCTTTCCTTTCTTTTTCGTCTTAACTAAGCGCATATCGCGAAGAATTTTTAATTGATGAGATATGGAGGAGTGGCTCATCTCTAATAGGGAACTTATGTCATATACACAAAGTTCAGATAATAATAATGCATTTAATATTTTTAATCGCGTTTCATCACTAAAGACTTTATATAGATTTGATACTTCAAAAATAATATCTTCTCCCAATAAATCTTCTTTTATTTTGGTCATGTCAATATCTTTTTCTTTCATTTTTCCTCCTATATTATATGTGAACAAGTATTCATACATAATATAGCAAAAAAAAATGAACTTGTAAATACAAAAATAAAACTTACTCAAGTGAGTAAGTTATATCATAATGGGGCGGGATATGGGGATCGAACCCATGCATACCGGAGCCACAATCCGGCGTGTTAACCACTTCACCAATACCGCCATTTCATAAGACTTCTTTATTTTATTATAATTATATGTAAAAATCAAGTCTTTTGCTCAAAAATGGGTTTTTTCCCATACCATAATTCCTAAGAGACATATTTTATTTTAGGATGTGATTAAATGAATAATTATTTTAGTGATAGACAAATGATAAATGTCGGTCCAAATGACAATAATTTATCAGGTGTCTATACGGGATTCATTAGAGGTAATATGTTTCCTTCTCTCTACGATCAATATAAAAATTATCAACCATTAATGTTAAATCCCAGAAATGAAAAAGAACAATATCTATTAGATTTAGATCAAGTTCAATTCGCCATGCATGACATTCATTTATATTTAGATAATTTCCCCAATAATGTTTCCATGATTCAAGAGTTCAACAGAAATAGAGATATGTACAATAAAATGCTCAAAGAATATGAAGCAAAATATGGGCCAGTTGTCATTTATAGTGATGCCTTGAACAAAACACCTTGGCAGTGGGATAGTAGACCATGGCCATGGGAAAGGAGTGATAACTGATGTGGGCCTATCAAAAGAAATTGCAATATCCAGTGAACATTAAGAGAAAAAATGTACGCTTGGCCAAATATATTCTCTCACAATATGGTGGTTATGCCGGTGAATTGAATGCAGCTTTGCGCTATCTCGATCAGCGCTATAACATGCCAGATGAACGAGGAAAGGCCTTGTTAACTGACATTGGTACTGAAGAATTAGCTCATGTGGAAATGATCTCGACACTTCTATATCAATTGACGAAGGATGCCACTTTAGATGAGTTGAGAAGTGCTGGATTTGACACGGCATACGTCGAGCATGGACGTGATATATATGCAGTAAATGATAATGGAGTTCCATATACTGCAGCCTATTTTGCCGCTACTGGTGATCCCCTTGCCAATTTGAGTGAAGATATGGCAGCAGAAGAAAAAGCTCGTGCAGTTTATGAAAATATTATCGATCTCAGTGATGATCCCGAAGTGACTGGTGTCTTGTTGTGGTTGCGTCAAAGAGAAATTGTTCACTTTCAAAGATTTAAAGAACTATATGACGATTATAAAAAGATGGGAATCGGTAAAAAATAATGCATAATTAAAAGAATACTCGATCAATTAGTATTCTTTTTGTTTGCTTGAGGATATTTACCTAAACTCTTCATCTTTTTGATGATACTATCTTTGCCATTTTGATATTTACTAACGGATTCTCTTTCATAAATGGCATTGATAATCTTAGCTAAATATTTAGAACAATCGACTTCTTTGTACCAATCTTTATTTCTGATTTCTTCTGGTACATAAGTAACATTAGTAGTGTATAGTCGTTCAAAAATCCCTTCGTCATAGCAGTTGTCAAAGGCCTCAATACTTTTTTTACCTTCGGTGAAGAGAGGGAAAGTAGCAACTAAATATATTTTGTTAGCGCCACGTCTTTTCATGTCGCTTGCAACTTCGAGAATGGAACTTCCACTCGCGATGATATCATCAGTGATGATCAAGTCTTTGCCAGTGACATCATCACCTAAAAAGCGATGTTCAACAATAGGATTTTTACCATTGACGACTTGGGAAAAGTCACGTCTTTTATAAAAGGCTCCGACGTCGACTCCCAAGGCATTGGCATAATAGATGGCACGGTCCATAGCTCCAGTATCAGGTGCTACGACCATGAGTTTGTTGGGATTATAATCTTCATCTTCAACAAAACGACTCAATATTGAATAGGTTGGATATAAATTGTCAAAAGCACAATGTTGTAGGGCATTTTCAATGCCAGGATTGTGAACGTCGAAAGTTATGATGCCATTGACACCACGATTTTCTAATTCGCGAAGGGCTTCAGCACAATCGAGGGATTCACAGCTCTTTCTCTTATCTTGTCGCGACTGGTATAACAGTGGCATGACGACGTGCAAGCTGTTTTCTTTGCCATTCATTGCTGATATCACTCTTTTGATGTCTTGGAAGTGATCGTCAGGACTTTTTAGATAGGTGACATCGCGAGCTTTATACATCGATTCAGTGCCATAATTGCCAACGTCAGATAGAAGAAAGACGTCTTTTCCACGAACTGAGTCAATTAGAGTTCCTTTTCCTTCGCCATTGGAAAAACGATCTAATTTTATATTGGCGATATTGGACTTGTTCTCCTTTCTTATAATTCGCAATTTCTTGTCGACGAGATTACCAAATTTGATGATATTGGGCATGATGATCAATTTTAAATTATTTTCCATACTACTCATAAATTTCTCCTATTTCTTCATAAATATTCTATCTCAATCAAAATTCTTTTTCAATCTTTTTTACATATGTTAACAATTTCGACATTCATTGGAAAAAAATCATCAAATGGGTGTAAAAAATTGGGAGCTGAATAAGATAATTTAGTTATGCCACCACTTATGATCAAGATCTTTTTATTCTTTTTAATCATTCCTCTAGTCGTCTTAGCTTTAGGAAAAAAAGTTTTATTAGGAGTTATTAAACCGCTATTTCCATGCCATATTTTTTCGAGAAAGGGTGGTACCATACCATTATGCATATGTCCAGATAAGACGAGATCGATATTTTTCATCATTTGTGCATTGGCCAAGACCTCATCATTAAAAACGTGTATTGGCGAATGGCATAATAAGACGTTATATTTATCTTTAGGAATGTCTAAATCGGTTGAGTTCATATCTTCAATCAATTGCTTGCTATTGCCATCACTATTCCAGTAATAATGGTAACTTGGTGTGAAACCGATAAAATTGATATCATTTTCAGAGTACATCTCATTGTCCAATAAAATGACGTTTTTGATGTTTGATACATCTTTAAAAAAGTTGGGCTTTCTCTCATATTTCCATTTTGTGTGAAAACTATTTTTTAAGAGAGACGATACGTCATGATTACCAATGGATATTATTACTTTGGCCATGGTACTGAACTTTTTTAAGAAATCGATGGTGAAAGAATAATTATCCTTTTCATCTAAGATGTTGTTGCCATCGATTAAATCACCAGCGATGCAGATGTAATCGACTTTTTCTCTTTTTATTTCCGATATGATGATGTTGATATTTTCTCTTTTAAAAATGCTGCTGATGTGAATGTCACTGATCAAAAATATTTTTATATCTTTTTTAATTTTATCACTAGATAATTCATATTTTTTAGAAATGATTTTCTTTGACATTTTAATCACCTAATTAATTATATCAAACTTTGGATGGGCTAGAAGATAAATATGTTATAATTATAGTATTGAAAACGATAAATAATTATGTCTATTCATGTGATTGATACATAGATATATTTTGAGAAGATAGAAAAATTTATTTCTATTTAAAAAAATGTTTTAAACAGTTAAAAATATGTTATAATAAAGCAAATTTGGTATATAAATTTAGGCGTGGAGGAGTTGGTGAGATGAAAAGGTTCAATTTTTCAGGAGAGATTTTATCATTATTTTTTATAATAACAATTGCTTTTTTATTTGGAAAAGTTTTATTAGATATCAAAGAGATGTTTGGGTTGGAGATATCTGAATTGGAAAAAAACAATATTCCCATTGAATATGATGTCATTAGTCATCGTGAGAACAAGCGCATAGAGACGATGAAAGATTTGACGATCATTAGAACCCCTGAGGATTTGCGCTATTTCGTCGAAGTCGTTAAGAAGAGTGGCAATGATGCCAAATGGTTACGTACAAAATTGAATGGTTATAGTGCCGAATATTTTAAAACCAAGACCTTGGTCGTAATAAGTATTGTCAACGACAATAATGTTTCATTGGTAAGAGTCAGCAATCTTTATAAAAACGAAGATACAGTACATGTTCAATTGACTAAAAAAGTTAAGAAAGTTGATCCAACTTCTAAATACACTTGGTTTGCTTTGATTGAAATTGAGGATGTTGATAGTGCCATTGAGATTAACTTTGAAGAAGGAAACTAGTACTAGTTTTCTTTTATTATAGAGGTGAATTATGATTGATGAATTGTTATCAAAAGAGTATGTCATTTTGGAATTGATTCCCACTGATCTCAATCCCCAAAGAGGTGACATCGCTCAATTATCAGCGTTGAAATTAAAAGGTTTAGAATTGATCGATCGCTTTGATTATCGCTTGAATGAAAAAAATATCAATAATATCTATATTGAGAATATGATCAACTATGACCGAGAAAATTTTATTTATGTCGATTCAACTGCGGAAATTTTTCAAGCTTTTAAAAAATTTATTGGTGATGATCTGTTATTGATAATTGATAACGAATATACCAAAAATTATTTGAGTGATCTAAAGAATGAGAAAGAATCAGTCTTTAAATATTTAAATACGCATCATCATGAAGATGTATTTCAAGAGTTAATCGATAAATATCATTTGGAAAGTTCTAATTATTTAGTCGATTTGTTATATGAATCACTCATTTATGAATCGAATCGTTGAGGTGGTTAATGTGAAAAAAGTTGGAATTATTTTAGCAATGGATGAGGAATTAGAAGCAGTTGCCCATCATTTACAAAACGCTACTAGGAAGAAAGTCTTTGAACTCGTCTTTCACAGCGGTCGCATTGGCAATTGTGATTGCGTATTGGTGAAGTGTGGAATAGGGAAGGTAAATGCTGCCCGCACCACGCAAGTGTTGATCGATCATTTTAAAGTCGATACCGTTTTCAACATTGGTGTGGCTGGTGGCGTGGCCAATGATTTGAACATTGGTGATATCGTCGTCGGTACGACTTTGGTCCAACACGATTTTGACATTACTAGTTTCGGTCATGAGAAGGGCTATATTTCAGGGGTTGGTCGTTTTTTAAGAACTGATGAAACCTTGCTTGAAATGATCAAAACTGTCAGCCAAAGTGATGATTTTAGACAGATTCACATCCGCGAGGGAGTTATTGCTTCTGGGGACATTTTTTGTACGGATCGCCATATGTCTCAAAAGATTCACGACAAGTTCGATGCCTTGTGCGTGGAGATGGAAGGTGCTTCAATTGCCCAAGTTTGTCATTTGTGCGGCATTCCGTTCATGGTCCTTCGCAGCATTTCCGATATCCCCAATGGTAACAATGAGATCGATTTTGCCCAATTTTTACAAACCTCATCTGACATAGTTGCCAAAATGTTGGTCAAAATCCTCGAATTAAGTAAATAAGAGTGTCAATTTTATCAATTAATTATTTAAATAAATTTTTTTATGATAAAATAATAGTAAGAATAGAGGAGATGACTTTATGCAATCAATTATTGTCGCTGATGATTCTAACATCATTGTCAACATCGTCAAAAAGGCTTTTGAAGGTGAATATAACATTTTGAGTGCTAAAGATGGAGCGGAAGCTATTGAATTGTTAAAAAATAATAATTTGACGGACATCGTCGGAATGTTACTCGACTTGAACATGCCTGGCGTTGATGGATTTGCTGTATTGGATTATTTAAAATATACTAATCTGTTCAAACAAGTACCAGTATCCATTATTACTGGAGATGACGATATGCAAGTCATTGAAAAAGCTTTTGAGTACAACATTATAGATGTTTTAAAGAAACCATTTACAATTGACAATGTGAAGAAAATAGTTGAAAAAACGATCAGTATCAATTCAATGCACAATATGTAATGATTTACAAAGTTCTTAATATTAAGAACTTTTTTACATTTTAAAGAATAAAAATATATTTTACCACTGCATTTTATGGTATACTTATATAAGAATAGGGGTGAAGTTAATGACTGGTGATGATTGTTCTAAATATGTAGAGACATTGATTCCCAATACTTTTAACGATATCTATGTCATAGATATGATGGGTGATTTGGTCAATGAATACTTTTATGTTGATGGCGTTTTCAAGTGTAATAGCACGGTTGCTTTTACCAGTTTTTATAATGATTTGTTAAATAGTATTCATCCAGATGACATCAAAGGATATATCGATAGTATTTCGACCAATAATTTGAAAGCTAAAAAAGAAGAGGGAATTGATGTCATCAAGTTCCAATATCGCAAGAAGAATGCTTCTGGTCAATATGATTGGTACTTGAATATTACTAAATTGTTCGTTGTCAATCAAAAAAATCTCGTTTTAGTTTTGGATACAAATATTGATAGTATAAATGAGGATAATGAAGGAGTGGTCGTCAAGAAGGAAAAACTTGAGGACAGACAGAAGATCATTTTTGATGCCGTTTCCAATTCAATCATAAAGTTGAATGGAGTAATGAACATCAATCGCAATTCTCAAGATCCAGAGATTAAAAGTATCACTAAATACGTTGATAATATTTTGCTCGATTTGACCAATAGTTTCCCAGAACTTCAAGAAGCTTTGACCGATAACATGATTGACAGCATTACTCAAGGGGCGACTAAGACGATTATCATTGTCGATGACGATTCTTTGACGCGTACGCTTTTATCTAAAACTTTCCAAGATACTTATAAAGTTTTATTCGCTTCTAATGGTCAAGAAGCAATTGATATTTTGGAGAAAAATAACGCTATCAAGACATCGGAGACTAAAGATAAAATAATTGGTATGTTTTTGGATTTGAACATGCCAGTTGTTGATGGATTTGGCGTTTTGGATTATATGAGTTCCCAAAATTTATTGACGAAAATGCCTGTCATAATAATTAGTGGTGATTATGATCAAAACATGAAAGAACGTGCTTATTCTTATCCCATTGCTGATGTTTTGGAGAAACCATTCAATCTACAGATCATCAAACATCGCATTCGCAATTTGATCAAATTGTATAAATCTAATAATGCCTTGAATGAAATTGTCTTAAATCAACATGAAGATATCAAAAATGTTTTGAGGACTTTAGTTAAATCATATTTAAATGATTATTCTAATGACATCAGAAGGATTAAAGGTTATGTCGATATACTTGCTAGACAAGTTGTCAATGATTATGACGAATACCATTTTGAAGAATCACATTTTGCCAAGATAGTTGATGCGGTTGCTTATTATGATATAGGTCTATATACTCTTCCTCATAAATTGTTGTCTAAAAAGGACCTAACTGAAGAAGAGAAGAAGATAATTGAGAGTAATCCATTTGTGGGACTTTCCATTTTCAATAGTGTTTTATACCGTGAGACTGATCGCATATTCAATCATTATGCTAAAGATATAATTGAATACTATCATGAGCATTATGATGGAAGTGGATATCCACATGGTATAAGTGAAGATAGGATTCCGTTAGCTGTTCAAATCGTCTCCGTAGTGATTGCTTACAATAATTTCATTAAGACGATGACTGGTGAAGAAACAGTTCAAGAAATTGTTAAAAGAGCTGGCAAAGAGTTCAATCCGAAGATTGTTGAGAGTTTGAAAAAGGTCAGTACCCAATTTACTGAAGTTAAATAAAAGACGAGTTGGTCAATTTGCCAATTCGTCTTTTTCAGTTGGATCTTTGTCTTCGTTTTCTCCCTCTTCAGAGTGGGAGTTGTCATTTTCATCAGTGTTGCCATCATCCTTTTCTTCTTGATCTTTATCAGTAGTGTTGTCACCAGGATTGGTATTTTCTTCACCTTGATCTTCTTTAGTTTGATCATCGGTGTCAGTATTTTCAGATGAATCATTGCCATCAGTTGTATCATCGGTGCTATCATCATTTTGTTCATCTCGTACTTCTTCGTCACTGCTAGGCGTATCTTCTTTTGGTGTTGATGTAGAATTAGGCTTAGAACTACTGCTCGTATTATTTGTCTTCGTGGAACTTTTGACGGTAGTGACAGAGTGGACATTGCTACTTTCGCTAGCAAAAGAGGCATCTAATTTTTGGTTGTTGATGACACTCTCAATAAGTTCACTAGCTTTGGTGACGCTTTCTTCATTTGGTGTCATTACGTATAATAATTGTCCTGGTGCCGAATAAGTATAATTGCGACTATCATATCCTTCAACACTATTAGTGGTAATCGTCCACTTGGCCTTTTCATCTAACTGCATTTTGACTAAATCAGTTATTTCGTCGGCTTGCATATTAGTCACAAAAGTATTTTTTAAAACTTTTAACAATTTAGTGTATTTCGTTATGATACTAGAACTGGTAGCTTTTCTAAATATCGCATCGATCATGGCTTGTTGATCCTTGATGCGTTGACGATCTCCGCCTGGTAGCCTCTTTCGTTCTCTGACGAATGATAGGGCTTGTCTTCCATTTACGCGATTGTAACCTTTCGTGTAATGGTAATTGTCTTTAGAAGTAAAAGAATATTCCGAATAGACTTCCACGCCACCCAATTCTTCTACTATGTTGATGACACTGGTAAAATTGACTTTGAAATAGTAATTGATATCGATATTGACTAAGTCTTCAACAGTTTTGACACTCGTATCGATGCCATAGATACCGGAATGGGTCAATTTGTCTTTCAAGCCCTTCTTGCCATGGAGTTGTACATAATAATCTCTCGGAATCGAAGTCAAAAGAATTTGATGAGTGGTAGGGTTGATCGTGATGACCATGTTGACGTCAGTACGCGAAACACTGGCGATATTTCCATAAGTATCAAGACCACTTATATATATGTTAAAGGGATCAATTGTTACGTTTTCAACTTTTTTAGTAATTTCGCCCGTCTTCAAATCGATTGAAAAAGTGTAAATGACTTTGGTCTTATTCGCAAAATCAGATTTTGTCTCATCGCTTTCACTCTCATCATCATAGTCGGTATCCGTCAAAATTTTATAATATGATTCTTCCAATAATATGGCTGCGGATTCTTGGTTTAAAAGCGAATCTCTCACTTCATTCATCTCTTTATGTGGAATCATTTCGGCTTTGGCTAAATCATTGAATAATTGGAGCGATTCTTCCAACCCCTCATCACCATTGTCCAGATAGCCAACTTTTTGCTTTTCTAGGTCTTTCATTTCATCGTATTCTGTCTCTTTCAAAACGACGACGGAATAGTTTAAAGTTTTATAATTGATATTGATGTCATCCAAAAATTCATTCGTTTTGGACATATAAAAACTTATTATAGTCATGATGACACTCAAAAGGATTGTAACTATGATGTTAATGATTTTGATCTTATTAGATATTTTTTTCTTGATGGCTATAAATGTCGTTATGATGTCTAGTATGACAATGATTATGATTGCTGGTATCAAATATCTATTTGGCAAAACGTCTAGAGAAACAGTTTCTTTTATCAGTATGATAGACATAATAATCATAATTATGACCGAGATGATATTAATGATATATATTTTCTTGTTAAAATGCTTTTTTTCTTTTGGTCTTTTCATAAAATCACCGATATTATTATACACTTTTTTATCATTTTGTTAAGGTCTTTTTTATATTTTATAGTTTAGGGATAGTTGTGTTATAATGGGAATAGGTGATATTATGCAAGCAAATAAAGAAATTTTGAATGATGAGTTAAAAGAAGCCATAAATAATTTGACATTGGATGATAGTGAAGAAAATGCTCAAAAATTCGTCGAATTACTTCGAAAAGCGCTATTTTTAGTACCAATTCGCAAAGAAGATGCAAATGAAGAACAGATGAATATAATGCTTTTGACCAATCAGATGAATGAAAAATATTTTCAATGTTATACCGATCGATCAACTTATGATGAATGGGGTTTACGAGATGAATCAGAAAGCATCGTCTTATCTTTTGATGAAATTGCTCATATTGTTCTATCCAATAGTGATGATGTCAAAGGAGTGGTATTAAATCCTTTTACGGAAAATATGATTATCGAAAGCGACTCGATAAAAGAAATTTTTACGAATGATATGTCTTTTATCGATTATGAAAAAGAGCCTGATTTAGATGTCAAACAAAAGATGGTTGATATATTTGATGAAAATGGAAGAGTTGATTCAGCTCATTTGTTCTGTATTAAAAGAAATGGTGAAGATGGCTATTTACTCGTGATTGATACTAGAGTTAAAGATGTTGAAGAATTTGTTAATAAATTGGGAAAGACGATTGAAAAAACTATCAAGAATATCAATTTAGATATAATGGTTACGAATGAAGATGTTGCTAGTCAAATCATTGAAGAGAGAAAACCATTTTACATCGCAAGTGATAAAAAGGAGTAAGATTTATGCCAAAAGATCAAGTCATATGGGAAAAGAGCGTTAAAAGTATCAATGAGGATAAAACGATTGATGAACGCGAGAAAAAAAGACGCATTAAAACTGTTAAAAGTCTATTGGACGAAGGCGATGTAGAAAAGAGATATTCTAAATTATATGATATGATTTGTGATTATTTAGATGAGGAATTTCGTTCTAAGAACATTTGTGATTTTAAAGGTTCTCTGTGTGTAAGAAGAAGAAATATGATAGCCAAAGGAATCAAGAAAGACACTTATGAAAATGGCTGTTGTCACGGTTATAAAGAGAAACATGATTGTGAACATCTATGCGATGGGCACTGTTCTATTAAAAATATCGCTTGTAAAATTTTTACTTGTCCTTTTTTAAAAAAGAAAGGAATTCATTACAGTTTAAACCAAATATATTTTGCCAAATATTTTTTGAATTATCGACAAAAATTTTATGCTGAAAATACCTTTTTCGTTGACAAAAGTGTTGTTTTAAAGGGAATTTTAGAAAGAATGTGATCAATTTGTCAAATATGTATAACAGTTGTAGTCTATGTGGACATAATTGTCACGTCAATCGCTATTTAAAGAGAGGAATATGTGGTGCGAGTAATGTGTTAAAAATAGCTCGTGCTAGTCTTCATTACTGGGAAGAACCTTGTATCTCTGGTAAAAGTGGGAGCGGGACCATCTTTTTCTCTCACTGCAGTCTAAAATGTCTCTTTTGTCAGAATAAAAAGATAAGCACTGATGGTTTTGGCAAAGAGATAACTATCAAAAGATTTAGTGAGATCTGTTTAGAACTGCAGGATAAAAAGGCCAATAACATAAATTTAGTCACACCCACTCATTATGTCCCTAGTATCATTAAGGGAATTAAAAAGGCGAGGAGGAAAGGCTTAAATATTCCCATCGTTTACAATACGAGTACTTATGAACGAAGAGAAACTATCGAAATGTTACGAGGGACTGTCGACATCTATCTCCCCGATTTAAAATATTATGATGATGAGATTGCCATGAAATATTCTCATGTGAAAAACTATTTTGCAATTGCTAAAGAAAACATCAAAAAGATGTATGAACAGGTGGGCAAACCAACGTTTAAAAATGGCATCATGCAAAAAGGGGTAATAGTGCGCATATTATTATTACCAGGACACGTCGATGATGCTAAGAAAATCGTCAAATATCTATATGATACTTATCGCGATGATATATATATTAGTATTATGAATCAATACACTCCATTGTATGATTTAGATTATCAGAATTTGAATAGAAGAGTTAGTGACGAAGAGTATGCCGAGTTAGTCAATTACGCATGTGATTTGGGAGTTAAAAAGGCTTTTATCCAAGAAGGAGAAACTCAAAGTGATAGTTTTATACCCGCTTTTGACTTAGAGGGCATATAAAAATATTGCTTTTTTTTATCAAAAATGGTATAATAGGCACATCTTTTGAAAGAGGGGTATTTATGGTTAAAAAAGATGATAAAAAGAAAAATGCTATTAGACAGAATCAGACTGAGAAGTATTATAGTAAACATGGAAAGGTGAGCAATGTCAATATACCAAAATTTTTAAAGGATGGCTTACCAGTAGTACTTCTAGCTGGTGTAATTGGTGTTGCCAGTTTTGCTACTTCCTTTGATAATGAACCTGATTATGATGATTATGGTTTAACGACTAGTAAAATCGTTGATGATATAAGTGATGAGACGACATTAGACGATATTATTGAGATGGAAGATAGTCATATTATTCAAAATATTGATGAATTGGAACAGATTGTAGATCTTTCAGATAAACTTTCGGCTTTAGAGCTCACAAAATATACTAAAGGATTGAATGAATATCATTTGAATACAAACTTTTCTTTGGATGAAGTAAACATTTTAATCGATGAATTTAAAGAAAAAGTAAAAAATACTAAAGTTCAAAATAATGTTTTAAGCAATGAGGATAGAGATTTTACAAAATTGGCTCTAACTTTGGAAGCTTATCAGAAGAGCGTTGATAAAGAATTGAGTAATCAGTCTTATCAAGTTCTTTTAGACTATGCCATACCATGTATAAAATCAAAGGTTATCGATGCTTGTGGTTTCGATGCTCGTGATGTAGATAGTGTTGAAATTGGTGGCATTAAAGATGATAAAAGATGTTTTTCATTCACTGATCAAGAAACTGGGAAAAAATATTCTTTAATCATTGATAATCATTCTGGTGAAAGAGCTCATTATCAATATTTGGATAAAGTTTTGACATCAATTGATAACTGGACTGAAAAAGTTTCATTAAGTGATAAAGAACAGGGTGTCTATGACCAAGAGAGAAATAGTGAGATTAAAGAAGGAATAAAACAGCTAAAAACTTTGACATTATTGGATTGTAGAGTGACTAATGATAGTCATATTGAAGTTTCGACATCACTTCCAGATGTTAGAGGAAAAATTAAAACTATGGCATAAAAGATCGCATATCGCAATCTTTTTTGTATGAATTAACTATATATAGTTTGACCTTTTTCATATATTAAAATGAAGGAGGGAAAATGATGTTTGAACAAAATTGTGGTGGTAGGCCAGTAGTACCAAATTGTAATAGTTGTTTCTTAATCGGTCCAACTGGTCCACAAGGCCCTACAGGACCTACTGGTCCTGCTACCGTTACTGTTGGTACAACAACGACGGGCGCACCTGGTAGTGCTGCTTCAGTAATCAACACTGGAACTGATG
>CANQJR010000015.1 GCA_947624275.1 uncultured Bacilli bacterium | reverse complement strand
AATTTCCCACTTCCTAAAATTTATTCGTTAATATAATATCACAAATAACTATTTCTTTGTTAAAAAAAATGAATTATTAAAACAAATTCATTTTTTTAATTAATAACTCTTTTCTTAATCATCAATTTAACTTTCTAAATATTGTCATTTCTAATCGTTTCAATGATATTAGCTCTCTTCACTTTGCGAGAAGCAAAATAGATGGCCATGAAAATGATTAGATAAATGCCAATGATGGAAAGGAATAAGTAATTGAAAGGATATGGTACCATTTCATCGCCAAAGATATTGGACATCATCGTTAAGAAAATGAGAATGCCGGAGATCAAATGACCCCAAATTAAAGCATCAAATCCGAGTACCAATCCCTCATAAAAAAGCATTGCATTGAAGGATTTTTTAGATAGACCGACGCTTCGCAAAACCGCAAAATCGCGCTTGCGCAAATCCATACTCGTATTTATCGTATTGATGACATTGCTGACTGCGATCAAAATGATAAAGGCGAAGAAAGCATAGACACCAATTTCGAATCCGTAGATCGATTTATAATAATTTTCTCTTTCTACTAGGTCATTATAATAATTATCGATTTCGACATGAGCATTTTCTAAAGCTTTGATCTCGTCATCTAAAATTTTGTACTTTTTAGCATTCAAATGAATTTCATAATCGGGTACAAAGGATAAATGATCTTTAGCCACAGCTAAATACTTATCATATTCAGTATCAGACATGATGATACCATTGAAATCACCATCGACAAAATATAAATTGTTCAAAGTATAATATGGTTTATCGATGTCATAAACATATTTGTAACGATCCTTTTGTGAGGTAAAGTCTTCATTTTCCTCCATCTTCACATCATAAATATTAATGGATTTAATACCATCTTTCCACATCTGAATAGTCTCCTCATAATCTGTATCAGAATAGCGATAATAGTTCTTATTGACGAAGATGACGTCTTCCGAAACACCATATTTTTTCTTCAAAGCATTATAATTTTTATTATCATAAGAGTAAATGGGTGGAGTAACATAGACTTTATCATAGTCATCGCTACCTTTACGCAAATATTCTTCGGTGAAATATCCCGTCTCAATGGGAATGTTACCATACGCTACTCGCATGACTAGATACTTATCGACTTCTTTGAGGGAAATCACTTCTTTGACGAGGTCTAAACCTTTATCCGAAGCTTCAACTGATAGATTGATGGGGTATTCGACTGGTTTGTACTCCTCTATTTCTCCTAGAATCAAATTGACTAAATCGCCAATGACCATGAAGAGAATGATACTTATCACTAATGACAGTTTAGCACTCGTGTATTTCTTGCTACTGCGCCTGATGTTATTGCGAGCTAAAACAGCTTCTTCACCAAATAGGCCAATTAGACCTCTTCGCCTTTTGAATTTCTTTTTTAGTTTGGTCTCATTGGTCAAGCGAATGGCTTCAAGTGGTGAGACACGACTGGATTTTAAGGCTGGAATAATAGCTGATAAGAAAATCATGATCAATGAGAAGAACAAAGAAAGATAGGCAAAAGTCGGATAGATGACGATTCGGAAATTGGTATCAGGAAAATTGTGACTGATGACGTTAGAAGCGATGAAAGCGAGGATGACGCTGAAGACAATTCCCAAAGGTATGGCAATTAAAGCGATCAATAATGCTTCGTATAAGACGCTTAAAAAGACCATCTTTTTACTAGCGCCCATACTGCGAAAAATGCCAAACATCTTTTTGCGCTCTGACACTGATATCGCAAAAGCATTGTAGATGGCTAGTGAAGAAAAGAGAGCTAAGGCAGACAAAATGGCGATAATCCACATCTTAATCATGTGCATGTACTCTTTGTTGCCAACCCCGAACCACTTCAAATAATTAGTATTGAGATAGACATTTTCGTAGCGATTATCAGTGCGATTCAAAGGATATTCCAAAAGTTTAAGTTCAGCTTCTTCAGCTATCTTATAGGTTTCATCATAGGTGTCCTTGATATCTTTGAAATAGATGTAATACTTTTCGGGATACATTCCCTCTGATCTAGTATAAAAAACATTGGTATTGACCGAATAATCACTAGTGTGATCATAGTGGTCAAAGATAGATGTCTTATAGATACCGACAACTCTATAGACGATCTCATCATTACTATAAGTATCACCTATTTTGACATCATTCCATTTGGCAAAGTCAAAATTGATGATGACCTCATTATTATTAGTGGGAAGACTACCTTCCGCTAAAGTGAAGTTTTTAGAGTAATCAAAACTGGCACTTTGAATGATGTATTCTTCCTCTTTTTTTTCATCATAGATCGTATCGACCAGTTCAATCGTATCGCAATGATCAATCTTGGGGTTATCGTAAATGATCTTTTGAAGATTCTCATCCATTTCGACATTATCGATGACGACGTGATGATCACCACCATAGATAATCGCATTAGTTATCTCATTATCGCGAACACTAGAAAAGACGAGACCGACGACGAATAGAAGTGATACGGCTAGAAAAGTTCCAATGATGGTCACGATAGTGCGCTTTTTATTGTTCAACAGATTGCGCCAAGTGAACTTATTGAGCATTTGCATTTTGAACCTCGCTATTAACTATTGGTTGTTCTCCTATTGTGACGCTACTTGCATTTTCTGTTCTTTGGACATCACTGACGATCTTTCCATCACTGACCGTAATTATCCTTTTAGCCTCGTTCGCAATCGTCAAATCGTGCGTTACCATGACGATCGTCTGATGATATTTTTCATTCAAAAATTTTAATAGAGCAACTATTTCTTTTGAATTGTTGGAATCCAAATTACCAGTTGGCTCATCGGCTAGGACGATGGCTGGACGATTCAATAGAGCCCGAGCAATGGCCACGCGCTGTTGAGTACCACCGGACAATTGATTGGGTAAATATTTTAGATATTCATCAAGTTTTAAAATAGAGATAAGTTCTCTTTTAAAATTTTCATCTACTTTACCCTTATCTAATAAAACGGGAAGTTCGATGTTTTCCTCAACGTTCAAGATGGGAATCAAATTGTAGAACTGATAGATCAAACCGATATCTTTGCGGCGATATTTAGCTAGTTCACCATCATTCATTTTATAAATGTTTTTATCACGAACGATGATATTGCCACTCGTCGGTTTATCAACACCACCAATCAAGTGAAGTAAAGTACTCTTACCACTTCCACTAGCTCCGACAATCGCGACGAACTCTCCTTCAGAAACCGTAAAAGAAACATCGTCTAAAGCTTTAGTAAGAGTCATTCCTTTACCATATTCTTTGACCAAATTCTCAACTTTTAAAATCATAGACTCACCTCTATTTTAAATTATACATTATTATTTAAATAAATTATACCCCCCCCTGAACGTTTTCAGTCAACATTTGACCAATTAAAAATCCAAAATTGATATGTATACATCAATTCTGGATTTATTTTATTGAACACTGACGATGGAGAGAACCTTACCTTCATGAACCAACTGAATGATGGCACTCTTCTGATAATTCAAATTATTTTTATAAGTCCAATTTATTTTGACAGTATAACTTTCAGGATCAGTTACTGACAAAGCAATCGGATCGTCTTTACCAGATATGTAACTATAATTTTTTTTAGTCACAGTCGCTTCACCAAAAGACTCCACTTCTGGTAAAACTTGTTTACGGTCACCATAGACATTGCTCTCAATATATTTGTATAGAGTATCACTAGCTTTTAACTTAAAATTCTCACGGTTTTTAGAATAGATGAAGTCTACGCCACCAATATCGTTGTTAGTAACTTTATTATTCAAAGTATAAAAGTCCGCAATGAACATCTTACTGATCAATTCAGCATACTTCTGTTCATCAACTTCCTCTTTTTCCAATACGACTTTTAGTTGAAAGAATAGATCTCGATACAACTTGTTACTATTGTCGTAGAGAACATAGTCATAGCCCTTGATATTATCAAGACGTTTCGTTTCCGCTGCCGGCTTCACCGCTCTCTCCGGTTTCATCTTTTTATATACAAAAACACCACCGACTACTACGAGTACTAATACTAAAATTATCAATATGCGCTTAAAAACTTTCATCTTATCTTGCCCCTTCTACAATCTCTGATTCATCAATATCTGACTTATTTTCCTCATTTACTGATGACAATAAATTATATACAATAATATTGTTAGAATTGCTCAAAACTTGTTCAGCATAAGTCGTTTTCTCTTTGACATAATTCTCTGGCAGAACGGTCTGTTCAATCATATAAGTCTCCATCTTTTGCGAATTGTAATAAACCTTATTGGACAACCAATTGCCAGTTGGGAAGACGACGACATTATCATTTTCTTTCAAACTGAACATATCATGGCCAAACGTATATTTATTATAAATGCCTAACATATTGCCAAGAGTTGGCATGGCATCATACATTCCCATGACTGTCTTTATTTCACGATTCATATTGGCACCATTTATTTTCTTATCTTTAGTCCAAATGATAAATGGCGTACTGCGGTTCAATTCTTCTTCATAACTATCGAACTTGATATAATTTGGATCATCTTTAGAGAGAACGCCATCAGTTGTATAATCGTAATTGTAAAGTCTTATATAATCTTTCTTATTCAAACGAGCATCGTGATCACCATAGAGAACAATGACAGTATCATCCAATAAATCGGCTTCTTCCAACTCTTGCATCAACTCTCCCAAGGCTTCATCTGCATAGTGAACTGATTTTAAATAGCGTCCCAATTTAGTACCTTCCATATAAGGATAAGTATTAATGACCTCTTTGCCATTTTCATCAACTTCTTTGACATCCAATTCAACGCGATAACCATCATTGACATAGAAAGGCGTGTGATTGGTCAACATGATCATCGTACAGTAGAACTTATCATGCTCATCACTGATCGTCTTCAACTTCTCTACTGATTGTCTGAAGAACGATTTATCAGAAAGACCTAAACCAATCACTTCATCTATGTCGTATTCACTCTTACCAATGACATCGTCATACCCGAGCGTTTTATGCATGGCTAGACGATTCCAATAAGACGCTACATTACCATGCATAGAAACGGAATAATAACCCTTATCTTTCAACAGCAATGGCACACTTATGTAATGACGTTTGAAATAGCTGACAAAAGCCGTTCCATTATTCGATGGCATCAATCCAGTGTTAAATGTGAATTCGCTATCACTACTAGTACCGACGCTGACTTGCGTATAAAAATTACTAAAATATAAGCCATCATGAGCCAACTTGGATAAGTTTGGTGCGACTAATTCATCATTTATTTTAAAATCGATGACAAAATCTTGAATGCTTTCGGCATGGATGACTAAGACGTTCTTGCCCTCTAACACATTGCTGTACTTATTCTTAGAGGCGACATCGGCCTTATCTTTGAAATAATCATTGAATTTGCGAAGGGCTTCATCGTAACCAAAGAGCGCTGATATCTTGGGTTCAATACTCTTGATGACATCATTTATCTGATAGACATAAATACCATATTTGACCACGATGTGTTCACGATTCCACTGTTTAGCAATACGGCTCAAATCCGTAGAGTTCAAAGTAGAGACAAAGAAACATCCGACTAACAAACCGAACAATGCTGTACTCAAAGCTTTGCGCGGTTCTTTATTGATATTTTCTCGTTCAGAAAAATATTTTTTCTTATAGAGTTTTATGTAGATGAACAATAGACATAATGGCAAAATCACATAAACGAAATCACGTCCAGAAATGATGTCAAAAATGGCATCGCTGACATCCTCTCCATACTTGGCAATCGATAACAATGAGACAGACACATACGAAGAATAAAAAGTGTAATAAATCGAATTAATTATACATATAGTCGTTCCCAATAAAGTGATGAAATACCAATAAAAAACTCTGATTTTATGACGCATTAAATATCCGAAAGCACCGAGAATGACGATGACGGCCATATCGGCCAATAGAGGTTGAAAAGCAAATATATTGTCGGTGGCACCCGTAGTAAAATATCTGACCATGACACCGTTTGCCACATTGAATAACACGTATAGGCAAAAGAAGATATTCGTAGTCAAATAGATCTTAATATGACTGAATACATCCATAATCAAACCAAAAGGATTATGAATAACTTCATTGAAAAAATTTATGATTCTATTTTTTATTTTCTTATTTTTACTCTTCAATTTTTTCATAAGCACCTCTAAATACTCACATATAAGATATTATATCATATTAATTATAATTTTACACTAAAAAAGGAATTATTCATTCCTCAGTTTCTTCATATTTAGATACGTTTAAAGCAATTCCCATGACATAGAAATACGATAAAAAATATATCCACCACATCAAGACGATAATACCAGAGATATTGCCATATAAACTGGTATAACCACCAAACACATTCAAATAGAAATAATACAGTCTCGTAAATATGACCCAAGATATACTGGTAAAAAGAGCGCCATACGTCACTTTTTTACTAGATAGGCGCACATCTGGTGACATGGTGTACAACAATTTGATCGACACAAAGATGAAGAACCATGAAATGGGCAGATGTAATACTTGATAAATCGTGGTCAAATAATTGCTGAAGACGTCATTAGCTACTAAAATGCTGATGGTCTTGACGATGAAGTTACCCAAGACGGGAACTAATGTCACAAATATTAACAAAAAGATTAATATGAGTAACATGAATATAGCTTTAACGCGATCATATATCAAACCTTTTCCCTTCACTTTATAGATTTGATTGGAAGCGAGAATCATCGAATAGGTCCCATTACTAGCCAAGATGAGGGCTGAGATGAAAAAGATGATGAAGTTAGTATGGGCCCCACTACTCAAAGCGACATAGCGAACGAGTGTCACAATAGTGTCAGGAAATCTAGTTTGGGCAAGCGAAGTGATGAAATCGTTTGATATGTGTAAGCGACTAGCCACCACAATGACCAAAGCCGCTAGTGGGATGAGCGTCAAAATGAAGAAAAAGGCCAATTGTCCTGGAAGAATTTTCATCTCTGGCAATTGAATATTTTTCTTCAATCGCTCGATTAAAGTCGTAACTCTCTTAGCCATTTCTATTTATATTCCTCTTTATCAGTGCGCATGTCGAGTGTTGCCTCATTAATCGCATCATCAATGGTCTTCGTTCCATCCGTTATCATGCTGAAACCGACCGCAGCTCCAAATCCATAAGGTAAATTTTTAAATTCTTTAGTCAATTTCTTAGTATAAGTCTCAATCTGTTTCTCACTATAACCGATTAAATAAATCAAGAATTCATTACCATCAGTACGAATGATCTCACTATTTTCAAGTTGCGTATTGACTAGCGTAGACGCAGCCTGAACGATCAAATTATCACCTGATTCATGACCATAATTGTCATTGACGTATTTGACGTTGTTCAAATCGATCATGACGATGGATTGTGGATATTTTTCACTCTTATTCCATGCATCCATATTGAAGTTCAAATAACTTCTGTTCTTTAACGAAGTCAAATTATCCGTATATTTTCTTCGCTCTTCTTTGCGAACCTTTTTAACGACGCTCTTTCTCTTGAACAAGATGTATAGTGCCACTAAGAATACGATTGGCACTAAAATCAAGACGAGAATGACTATATATAACTCTTCAAAACTGCTAGCTTTAAAAGTATTGCTGTTATCGATATTGATAATTCCTAAATTGCGATAGCGATAATAAGAATTAGTACCAACGACATAGTTCAACATGTCATAAAAATAATTTTCACCATCGATGACCATGAAAGAATAATCCTTAGTCATTCGATTGCTAAATAAAACTTCATAATTCTTAAACTTAGAATTGCGATAATAATTGTACACTTCACTATCAACTATCAAGATGTTATCATGACTATCTTTCAACAACTTGTCATAATTATCATATTCATCTATGTTAGCTTTACTATTATCTTTGAAATAATTGAATAATGAAGTATTGCCAATCATACTTACTTTTTGACCTTTTAAAGATTCAAAAGAAGGTACTACATGAGAATCTTTAAGTCTTGATAAAACGACGTATTCTTCAACAAAAGTAGAGTTTACTTCTTTATAATTTTCATTAGCTAAATCATAATAATTGAAATAGATATCCACTTCTTTATTTTCAATGGCCTTTAACAAATCGTTGATAGAATTGTACTTTTTAAATTTGAAGTCAACTCCTGATAAACGATTGACCCTATCGATGTACTCACCACAAATACCATATAACTCATTGCCAGAAGTCACTTCATAAGGATAATTTTCGACATAACCATAAGTATATGTCTTAGCTTGTAACTTCTTAGTATCACTATCACTTATGTCTCTACTCTCAACATAAAAATCGAATAGATGATCATTGTAAACATTGACGAAAGTCTTATTCTTCCAAGAGTTAAAATACTTTTTAATGATGTCATTCAACTTAGTATCATCATCACTTAGAGTGAAGACAATGCGCTTATTCATCTCAGGAATCGTAAAATTGATCGAATAATTTTTATTTTTTTCTAAGACGTTGTTCAAATACATGATATGGGGAACGGCCACCATAGTGACATCGCCTTTATCCAAAGCTTCAAACAATTTAGTGGAATCATCGTAACTCTTATAAGTCAAATTGTTACCACTGCTCAAATAATAGCTGACATCCCCAGAATCGCTCGACAAGACACCGATACTCATGTCCTTCAAATCGGTCACACTATTAAAGGTCGCCTTGTTCTTTCCGACTAAGATATAGACGTCTTCATTGATCAACAAGTCCTTATCGCTCAATTCTTCCTCACTCGATAAGACGCGGAAACGATAACCATTAGTAGTCGTCTTACCCTCTTTTAAGTAAGAGATTTGATTGAATTGCACTCCTGTGACATTTTCAAAACCAGAAATAAAATTCAAAAACACACCATCTTTGTCACCATAGATTGGATAATCACTGATGACTTCTACATCTACTAAAGAAGTGATATGATTCTCAATCCAATTCTTTTCAGTGACATTTAAAGAATTATCATCTTCATTATAAAAATAATAGACCACGACAAAGACGGCGATAGCAATGATCAAGGGAAGAAATAATAATTTTTTATTTATCTTCATCTTTAGTAACCTCCCTGTCTTTGGTCCAAGATATGCTATCACTAGTATAATGTTTATAACCTATTATTGGGAAATCATTTTGACTAGCATCTTTTTTAATCATATAAAATTGAAAAGAATAATAGGCAAGTTCATCAGAAGTAAAGTTTTTTAACGCAGCTGTCGCAATCTTTTTGGCGTCACTCTTGCTCAAATTATCTTTAACGGTGATCAACATATTGATAATTCGTCCTTCATAGTTTTGCCTAGCCTCTTCAACATTCGCATCTTTTTCAATATTTGATAAAATTTTATTCATATCATCATCAGTTATCGCATGTTCGGCAAGTCCAGCTGTACGTTCACCATAAGATGCCTCATTATTGCCGTCCCAATACAACTTTTTAAAATAAGTCAATCCATACATACAAACGACAAAAACGATCAAAACAAGGATGGTAAATATATTCTTTTTCAACACTTTTAAAGTAGGTTTCATCTAATCACTCCTCGGTATATTTAATTATACACTAGTATTATAAATTTATAAAGTTACTTATTCAATTCTTCTTCTAATAATTTGTTCACTAATTCAGGATTAGCACTGCCTTTAGTTTCTTTCATGATTTGTCCCATCAAGAACTTGATAGCGCGAGTATTACCATTTTGATAATCGTTGACGCTAGCGCTATTATTGGCAATGACTTTTTCAATGATAGTCTTCAATTCCGTAGGATCATTGATTATCTTTATTCCGCGTCGAGAGATGATCTCTTCAACGGAAGTATCCTCTTCTAACAATTCATCCAATATCTCTTTGAACACCTTACTATTCAATTCGCCACTAGAGATTCTTTTGACGATGTCGATGAACTTTTCGTCAGTCAATTTAGTAGACTCGATGTCCAAACCCGTCTTGTTCAAATAGAATGAGATATCACCAAGTAAGATGTTACTAGCTATTACTAAGTCTATTCCACTGTCTAAGAATTTATTTAAATAGTTCGATAGTGAACGATTTTGAATGATTTTATTGGCATTTAACAAACTGATACCAAAAGCCATATACTTCTCTCTTCTCTCACTGGCAAGCATGGGAATAGTCTTTTTAACGTCATCGATCAAAGTATCATCGATGAGGACAAAAGGAATGTCTGGTTCGGGAAAATAGCGATAATCATTACCCGCTTCTTTGACGCGCATCATGATAGTGGCATCATTTTTCTCATCATAACGATAAGTGGCAAAGGCAATTTCCTCACCCTTTTCAAGTAATGCAATCTGTCGTTCAGCTTCTTTTTCGATGGCACGACCAACGTTACTGATTGAACCGATATTTTTGATCTCAGCACGCGTTCCCAACTCTTCTGTTTTACTGACGGAGATGTTGACATCACAGCGCATGCTTCCCTCTTCAATCTTACAATCAGATATGTCAGCATATAGAAATAATTCACGCAATTTTTCCACATAGGCCATCGCTTCTTCACTAGAATGCATATCAGCTTCAGTGACGATTTCCACAAGAGGTACTCCAGCACGATTGAAGTCTAAGAATGAATGATTCTTATAATGAATGCTCTTACAGGTGTCCTCTTCGATGTGGATATCATGGATTCTGATTTTCTTTTTGTCACCATTAACTTCAATTTCGACATAGCCATCAGTTCCAATCGGTGTCTCAAATTGCGTTATTTGATAACCTTTTGGCAAATCGGGATAAAAATAATTTTTGCGGTCGAAATGCATCTCCCTATTTATGTCACAGTTCAATATCAAAGCGGCCTTCAAAGCGAGGCGAATAACTTCGACATTCAGAGTTGGAAGAGTTCCAGGATATCCTAAATCCACAACATTGACATTGCTATTGGCTGTTCTTCCATACCCATTAATACTATCTGAAAATATTTTGGTCTTAGTCTTCAATTCGACATGGATCTCAATACCGATCGTCTTCTTATAATCCGTCATTATCTCACCTCTCTAGGGTCTAAATCCAAATTCAATTCTTTTTCGATAAAGGCAGCCAACTTGTACATCTTGGCCTCATCAAATTTATTACCAATGATTTGAAGACCAATTGGAAGATGATTTTTTCCAAATCCCATTGGCACATTCATACCAGGTAAACCTGCCATGTTGACGGGAATGACTAAGACGTCATCTAAAAAGGTCTTGAGTGGATCGTCTAAGCCCTCGCCCAAATTGTAGGCAGTAGTAGTGGCATTAGGACCAATTATTAAATCATATTTTTCAAAAGTTTTCAAAAATGAATCGCGAATGGCTTTTCTAATTTGTAGAGCTTTAGCATAATACGTCTTAGCATTCTCTCCACTCAAAAGATAAGAACCGACCATGATGCGACGCTTGACTTCCTCACCGAAACCTTCACCACGCGTAAGGGCATATAGTTCATCAACGCCTTTTGGATCAGCAACCGAATAACCATAGCGAACGCCATCAAAACGGGCAAGATTGCTGCTGGCTTCCCCCATGGCAATAATTTGGTATAGCGTAACCGCATTTTCGATGTAATCGATGTCGACATATTCGATTATGGCTCCGCGTTTTTTCAACAGTTCGATGACCGCTTCTAAATTGGCACGGACTTCATCGCTGACGATGTCACTGATGAAAAAGTTGGGAACAGCAATCTTCATTCCTGAGATGTCTTCCCCAATCATGCGCGTGAAATCTTCACTTTCGCGATGACTGCTCGTCAAATCGTTTTCATCTCTTCCACACAAGACGTTCAACAAAAGAGCATTTTCATAGACATTGCGCGTCATGGGACCGATTTGATCGAGACTGGAACCGAAGGCGATTAATCCGTAACGCGATACCCTTCCATAAGTTGGCTTCATCCCAACGATTCCACAATAACTAGCCGGTTGTCTAATACTACCACCAGTATCGCTACCGAGAGCAAGAGGTACTAACCTAGCACTGATGCAGGAAGCACTACCACCGCTTGAACCACCAGCCACTTTTTTAGTATCCCAAGGATTATGAGGCGCACCAAAATAACTGGTTTGACTAGTTGATCCCATCGCAAATTCATCCATGTTGGTCTTACCAATAATAATCATATTTTTTTCTTTAATTTTCTTAATGACAGTCGCATCATAAATGGGAATAAAATTATCCAAAATGTGTGATGCACAAGTAGTGCGCAAATCTTTAGTGACGATATTGTCCTTAATAGCAATAGGAATACCGAATAAAACATTGTCGACTTCCCTATCTTCCAATTCTTTCGCTGTCTTCAAAGCCTGTTCTTTGTCGAGAGTAATAAAAGCATTCAATTCAGCATTCTCTTCAATACGCTCAAAAGCTTCCTCTACCAAATCAATTGGCTTTATCTCTTTTTTCTTCAACAAATCATTTATTTCTCTAATGCTCAAATCCAAATATTTACTCATTGATCATCACCGGAACTTCCACAAAATTACCATTGCTAACAGGGACATTTTTCATTATATCCTCAGGTTCCAACATTTCACCTGCTTCATCACTACGCAATACTGCTTTTTCATCAATTGGTGTGATCAACTGTTCATCGTCATCTATTTTGACATCTTTTATCTTATCAACATCATCCAATAATTGTTTCAATTGAATGCGATATTTCATCACTTCTTCATCTGTAAGATTAATCCTAGCCAGTCTTGCAACATGTAGAACTTCTTTTTCAGTTAACATATCACTCATAATTCCTCCTGTAAAAAAATTAATTCTTATTAATTATAACAAATTTTATCTATTTTTCCTAGCAAATATATACAATTAAACACAAAAAAAGAAAGAATTAATTCTTTCTCATCGAACCATTTTTTAAATCGATTGTATATTCAACCATGGTCAAGCTATCGTTTTGGTCACGAGAAGCAACCGTGAGATTCATGACATCATCTTCAATAGCATAACTGAACTTCAACAAAGATTGGCAACATCTAACGTGATATTCCCCATCTTCGGCAAGTTGAATAGACTTTTCAAGAATGGGCTTTCCATCTTTGTCATAGACATTTAAATTGTCTTTTGAATCAACGACGATGGCATAATCTTCATCGGCAACTATATATTTATTTCCAGAATTGACCACTAATTTTTTGCCACTCGTCGCATATAGACGATAATTTAGTTCTTCACTATTGTAACTTCCCTCATTGGTCACAATAAAATTATCGGAAAAACTAGAGATCTGGTTATTGAATGGACCAATTTTTGTCTCAGTATCTAAATCATATACATAGTATTGTCCATCTTGAACAAGCATGTACTCATCGTTATACACACCAATATATTCATATTCAAAAGGAATTACGTTTTCTATTTTTCCATCACCAAATCTGATGAGACCATATTTATTATCAAAATCAGTGGCAACTGTCGTATCGCAGATTACGCTATCGTCAGAACGTTTACAATCGACGGGGTCATATAAAGAAGAATAGCGTCCCACTTCTTTTTTATTTTTGATGTCATAAACGATCAAAGGTGCTTCTTTGCTGAAATATGGACTATAGACATCTTTTTGATAAACATCACTATCATAGACAAAAATGTATTGATCATTGATGATGGAAAGTCCCATTTGGGCAATTTTCAATCCCTCTTCAAGATTATAAGTCCCATGAACACCATTGGTCTCAGCATAACCACACTTACCTAATTCTTTATTTTTACATTCATACAATTTGACGAATTCCCCTTCGTCAGAATCATCTTCATAACCGACAAATCCATCGCGATAATACAAATAATCTTCTGGATAATTTTTAGGTTTAGTAGACGTCGTCAAAGCATCTTTCGTCAAGGAAATATCCTCTTTTTGAACAACTATTTTTTGAGGAGCCTCATCTATGTCGATAATTTTTATGGGATTGATATCGGTTTCTTCGTTCTCGGAACTAGAACCATCATTATTGGGATTACTTTTATCCTCACCATAATTCATGTTTTTATAAAAATATACTCCTGCCACTAAAGCGACAACAATCAATATAATGATGATGATTAAAGGTAATTTCTTCTTATCTTTTAGCTGTTTATTCTCACCCATCACACTGTTTTGATTTTCAAAGGAATTGTTTAAATCATTATTTTCCATATCTTCACCTCTATCATCTCAATAATAATACAAAATAACAAAAAAAGAAAGGTTTATCACAAACCTCTCTTCCCAATTAATCAAACATCCAGTTTGATATTAATATTATATGCAAAACTACATCTTTTTAATCATTTTTTTAACATTTTGTTTGTTGCGAGAAGCATTTTCCACATCAAGTGGCGTAGCTTTGATCGTTGCAGATGTAAATAGAGAAAAATCATTATCGGAAGCAGTTGTAGAGAGAACGACGTTCAAAACGTCAGCAATGCTATAGGGGTTATCTCTATATGAACCGCGTTCTAAAATTTTTGATTTTTCATCATCGACCAATTGACTTACTGAATAATAACCCTTTTTACACAACAAATCATTGCTCAATAGACAAGGATCTTTTTTTATGATGTCCAACATCTCTAATCTAACTGAATCAAGTCGCCCTTGAATGGCATTTCTCTCCTCTAATAACTTATCAATTTCTTCATTTACTTCTCTTTTCTTGGCCGTGTTCAAAAAGGTCTTTCGAAAATCTAATCTTTTAACCTTGGCATTCCTAGAATCGATTTGAAGTTGGCTAACTTCCAAAAAAGTTCGCAAACAATGTCTTGCGTCTTTGCTTTTCATAGATACTCCTTTTCGTTTTTTGTGAAACTATTATAACACAGATAATCCTAGTGAGCAACATTTATCAAAACGGGCTACTCCAAGTCTTTTTCTTCAATCAGATCTATATTCTTTTCAAATATGGTCAATTTCTCTTTATTGTCACAAGTTCCCAACAAGATGTTATCGATATCAGCATATCCCAAATTGTGCAATCTAGTTCTCAACCACTTTTCAGTTTTGCCAATCGATGCCAAATTTTCTCTCATGATATTGCCATCGATTATGACATTGGCGACGAGACCATTACGGGCAACTTTCAATTTCATGTCGGAAGGCGTGACTGGCATATATTTGCTCTTCGGCAAAAAACTTATTTTACCATTGGCCTCCATAATGGCATATTCAATTTGACTCAAGTCGTAATAACCATTTATTCTCGCCTCTTGTAACAGTTCATTGACATCGAACTTAGCTCTTTTCAAAGACTTTTCCAATATTTTGCCTCGCTCGATGACGACGATTGGCGTTCCGATGATGAAGCGTCGCAATACGATACTCTTTTCAGTGGCCAAAGAGACCGCCATGGCAACGGCAACATATACGACCATGACTAAAATACCACCCCAAAAATCTGTGTCCATGTTCGTCGATATCTCCGCGGCGACACTACCAATAGTGATTCCTATCACATAATCGAAAAGATTCAATTGGCTTATCTGTTTTCTACCGAGCAATTTTGTCAAAAAGAATAAGATGATGATCGAAAATAAAGATTTCCAAAAGATATTAAAAAAGTTCATAATATCACCAATAATATTATGAACATTTATCATCAACTTAAACCTACTATTTCTCCTTCATCATTCAAATCAATCTTTTCATAGTTGGGAACTTTAGGAAGTCCCGGCATTTTTATCGTTGCGCCCATCAAAACCGTTATGAAGCCAGCACCATTGTAAAGTTCAATATCGCGTACGAACATCTCGTGATCAGTCGGATAGCCCAATTTATTCGGATCATCCGTTATCGAATACTGCGTTTTAGATATGCAGACTGGCAAATGAGTCAACTCTAACTGTTTGATTTTGGCCAATTTCTGAAGAGCGACATCGCTATAGACGACGTTACGAGCATGATATATTTCCTTACATATTTTTTCTATTTTTTCTTCGACAGAGATAAAGTCATCATACAAAATTCTAAATTCATTTTCTTTTTCACAGGCATCGCACACTTCGCGAGCAAGTACTACTGAACCTATTCCACCTTTTTCATAACTGTCACTGATGACAAAAGGAACGTTATAACAATTACAACATTGTCTTATGACGTCAATCTCCTCTAGAGTATCCGTCTCATACTTGTTCAAGCACACGATTAAATTGGAGTTGAACTTGAGCATGTTTTCGATGTGCACATTCAAATTTGGTAGCCCGAGATGCACCGCTTCGACGTTTTCTTTGAGGAGGTCTTCTCTAGCGACACCAGCATTGTACTTTAGAGCTTTAACAGTGCAGACCAACACGACACAATCCGGTTTAATACCAGCTTTACGACATTTTATATCGAAAAACTTCTCCGCTCCTAAATCCGAACCGAAACCAGCTTCCGTCACGACGTAATCAGCCAGTTTGATCCCCAATTTAGTCGCAATGATACTATTACAACCATGGGCAATGTTAGCAAATGGTCCACCATGAACTAAAACGGGATTATTTTCAAGCGTTTGAACGATGTTGGGATTGATGGCATCTTTCAACAAGACGGTAAGACTACCCTCCAACTTCAAATCGCGAACGTAGACAGGATTTCCATCAAATTTATAACCGACAATGATATCCCCCAATTTGTTGCGTAAATCATTTATGTCGTTCGCAAGACAGAAGACACTCATCACCTCACTGGCAGCGGTAATGTTAAAAGTATCGCGCAAAGAGCGATCATTGACGTCTAAACATCTTTTAAAAGTGATGTTTTGAGGGTCGATGCCTAAAGTATTTCCTTGATAGATATGGTTGTCGACAGCAGCAGCAATCAAATTGTTCGCACTCGTTATCGCATGAAGGTCACCCGTGAAATGCAAATTGATGTCTTCCATTGGCACAATTTGGGAATATCCTCCACCAGCGGCACCTCCTTTGAAACCGAAGACTGGCCCAAGTGAAGGCTCACGCAAAACACCTATCGCACGTTTCTTTAAACTGCAAAGTCCATCCAACAAACCGATGCTGACGGTCGTTTTCCCCTCCCCAAATGGCGTCGGGTTAATAGCGGTCACCAAAATCAATTTTCCATTGCGACTGTTCAAAATATCGTTATACCTGATTTTAGCTTTATATTTTCCGTAGACTTCCAATAAATCATCATCCAATTCTAAATCGTGGCAAATATCCGTAATTTCTTTTTTAACACATGATTGTGCTATTTCAATATCACTCATACTATCACCTAATTAAATTATACACAAAAAAAGAAATAAAACCAACTATATATTTGTTGACAAAATATAAGTAAATTTACACATAATATACTAAATAAATGACAAAATGTTTACAATAAATGTTATAATGAGAATAATAGATGAGGTGTTTACTATGGCTAGAGAAGGAGCTGTTGTCTTAAGCGCTGCCAACTTGGACATAATCGAGAATAATCTCGGTCAACTCGCCAAAAATGTTGGCGAAGTATCAACCAATGTCGACGTCGTCGATGACAAAGTCAATCGCGTGACGGATAGCGTCAAAACAATTGAAGACGAAGTTAAAAATTTCATGGTCGAAATTCGTGGTAGTACCATCGTTTCCAATGCCAAGCAATCCATTATGCTATCCCAGGATGAACTAAACAAACGCTATGGCCATTATGATAACGTGCGCCGCAAAATAAATGGTATTTTTCAAGCCACTGATATCAATGCGATTAAGAAATCAACGATTGAAAACATCAGTGAACAAATCATCGTCGATACACCTAATTACTGGTTGGCACCAGCACTGGTGAGCCTTTGTGCTTGGTTGACGGACAACAAAGATTTGGCCAATCGCGCCCTCAAAGAAGCGATGACGCGTGATGATGAAAAGACTAGTCTCCTCTTCTGCTTGATCCATTTACGCGCCGGTCGTAACGAAACCGCCCTTCGTTGGTTAAACAGATATTTGGAGATGCAAGATCCCTCAGCAATTGAAGGAAAGATCATCACGATTCTCGATGCCATTACGAACGGCAGTCTAAACCGCGATGCCCAGGCAATCTGCCTCAATAAAATAAGCGATTGGATGCAGGAATTAAAAGCTCAACCAGCTTATCGCGAAATTCAAGTCGAGCGTTGGACCAAATACATCAACAGCTTGATCGAAGAACAAAATTTTGCCGATTTTGACTTCATTAAAAAATACACCAAAGAGAGTGAACGTATCGTCACCATATTATCAGTAGCCAAATCGGAACAAAACATTTTATCAGAACTTCGAAACGTCATCAAAGAAGAACAAAAAACTAGCGTTTCCACCATTTCACAAATAGATAAACTGATCAATATGCTCGTCTTCAATTATGAGAACGAAGAATTAGAATTGAAAAGAGACATAGCTAAGAATCGTCTGATCATCGAAGAAAATGGTGACGTCAACAAAGCTAACGAGCGTTTTGAAGAGACAGAATTCGCCTTTCAAAAAGCAACTGATTTTTATTCACAATTGACCAATGTCAATCTCGAATATAAAAATATAAAACCGACTATCAACACGCGCAAGTTTGCCCTTGCCCTATCCAAAGATTGGATCGACGAAGCCTATAACAACGTCAGTAAAAATTTTGAATCCAACAACTTGAGCATCAACATAGACATTGATTCCTGGCATGGCACGACCACCAATGGTCAAAATGAAAAAGAATTGATCGAAGATTTGGATAGACACATCGACAATGAGCATTATCAAGACATATATGGCAAGAAATTGTTCGATATCAAAATGTTAATCGCAACCATTGTCGGTCTCATATTGATTGTGTTAACTTGGAAACAACCAATATTTATGATTTTTATTATTTTAGCTATCATCATTTTTGATGGATATAATTTTTATGTAAACTATAACGAAAGGAGAATCAAAATAAAGAGATGTGAAGAAATCAAAAGTGATGCTAGATACATCTTGTTGAACACTATTGCTGAAGTTGTCGATTTTTATTTCATCTGCCAAGAAAGTCGTAAAATCCATGACCAAATAAATACTTTTATAAATGGTCTTGACTATCGCAATTATATCAATAGTGAAAACAGTCAAAGAAATATCGAAATAGGAGGTAAATATGAATCTTGATGAACAATTTTTAAAAGAAGATACCAAGCCTGATCTATTCGAGCAAGTATCGGAAGAACAAAAGCAAAAAGAAGAAGAGAACCCTTCTTTAACCAACGACGAATTCATTAAAAGTTTACCAGATTGGGACTTACCACCTCTTTATGAAAAAGTGCGAAGGGTGATGAGACAATGACCTATTATGAATGGATTAACTATCTCGAATCTCTCAAAGATGCACCATTGCCAACAGAAGCCGTTGATAAAATAAATAACAGTGAGTTGACTTATGAGGGCAATATCAAAATACGCTTTCTAAATCATGTCGTCGACTTGATAAACTATCGTCTAAATAATAATTTGGACAAATTCTTATTGAAAAGTAAAACTGTTGGACAAGATAAAAACAGTTTAAATATCGAAATTAATGATTTAAAAAAAGAGATTGCTCTAGCTAAAAGTCTCGCTTCAATAAAACTGTTCGATGAAAATACTAGAGAACAATTGATAAATAATATTAAAACTTTTGGTGAAGAGATGAATACTTCAGTCAAAGACAGTTATTCTAATTGCCAAGATAGTGAGATATTATTTCTCATCAATAATCTCGATTTTAATAATTAGGAGGAAGTTATGAATTATGATGAAACTAAAAAAATGTTGACCCAATACTTGCTTGCAAGAATTCCTTTAATTGGTATCAATACCATAGAAAAGACGAGAAGTTTAGAACTTCTAAGTGAAATAGCCAAAGAGACAAATATGAATATGAAAGTTCATTCGATGTCTAAAGGTTTCACGAATTTATTGACGCAAGAAGTATATAGTAATGAAAAGTTATTGATGGGTGCCCTCGATTACATCGTCGAGGAATTGAAAACTAGTGAAAATCAAATTTATATTTTGAGTGATGTGTCAGAATTGAATGAAGAAACTTTCACCGCTAGGTATTTAGTAGATATAGCGACACTAGCTGAACAAAAATCATCAAGCATCATCATCATCACAGCTGAACCTCTTTGGGTGCAATTGCAAAGACAAGGTATGGTAGTTGATTTAGCTCTTCCAACTGAAGAAGAACTCTTCAACATCATCGTTGAAAATTTACGTCCTTATCAAAAACAAATAAGAATTGAATGGGATATCAACGATGCTAAAGAAGCTGCCAATATTCTGTTAGGAATCAGTAAAATAGAAGTTAAAAATGTCATTTCAGCATTGATTGCTAAAGGTAGCATTTTAAAAAATGATCTGATCGATTTGCGATTTGCTAAAGATAGTTTATTCTCTAATATCAATGGTTTAGAAAAGATTGGCGTTGAAGAAAATATTGCTTATGGTGGACTTGAAGGATTAAAAAAATGGTTAGATGAAAAAGAAAAATTATTGACACCTGAAAAAAGAGAAGAGATGAAAAAGCGTGGTATCAAACCACCCCGTGGCATATTGCTAATGGGAATACCTGGCTGTGGTAAAAGTTTATCGGCCAAGGCTATTGCTAAGCGTTGGAGAAGACCTCTCTACCGTTTAGATTTTGCTACAATTCAAGGAAGATATGTCGGTCAGAGCGAACAACAATTAAAAGAGGCATTTGAGACAGCTGAACACGTCTCTCCTTGTATTTTGTGGATTGATGAAATTGAAAAAGGTCTATCAGGAACAAATGATTCCAGTGGTGTCACCACTAGATTGATCGGACAATTTCTATTCTGGCTTCAGGAGTGTTCCAAAGATGTATTCGTAGTGGCAACAGCTAATAACGTCAAAGATTTACCGGCCGAATTGTTGCGCAAAGGTCGTTTTGATGAAATATTCTTTGTCGATTTGCCCAACGCAGACGAACGAAAAGAAATAATTGAATTGTACTTGAACAAATATTTAGGAGTTAAGGCAAGTGATACTTTTGTTGATGAGTTAGTCAACAAAACCGAAAATTATTCAGGTTCTGATATTGAATCAGTCATTCGTAACATTGCATATCGCAATATTGCTGACGTCTTAGAAATCTCCGAAGATAGTATCAAATTAGCATTTGAAAATAGTATTTCGATGTATACGACTAATCGTGAAAAGATCGAAGATATAAGAAATTGGGCTAAAGATAGAACAAGACATGCATCAAAAATTGACACCATTAATAAAGAAGAAAAAGAGAAAGGAGAAATTGAACACTTAGAGATTTTTTAAAAATATAAAACTAGTAATCACGATGTGAATCCCAATTACTAGTTTTTTTTGTACATAATTTTATTGATGAATGTGGATAAGACTTTGTGGAGAACGAATGAAAACAAAATCATTATTAGTAGAAAAATCAAATAGTACCCATTTAAGATGACGATGTTAAAAAATTGGTGAAAAATCAAGGCATTAAAGATAAAGATAGTCAGCATACTCACAAATAAAATTCTCTTTTTAACATCGAAAGGAAGAGATAATTCATACAATAGTAGAAAACCGATTGTTCCAGCCGAGAAAAGGCATAGAGTTGAAACAGTTTGGTGATCCGTTTTCAATACATGGGTAACGATAGCGATGATGAGGACATTAACAATCATGGTCAAACTGCTCGGCAAGCACTTCTTCAAAATGTTTTTAAAAAAGTCTTTGGTGACGACGTCGTGATTTGGTTGAAGTCCCAAATAAAATGATGGAATGCCAATCGTTGTAACTCCAAGTAAGGTCAATTGAATGGGTGAGAAAGGATAAGATAGTGGAACGAGGAAAAAAATGATGACAAGGGCAATGGCATAAATAGTTTTAGAGAGGAAAAGAGCTGATGTCTTTTCAATGTTATTAATCGCTTTGCGACCTTCTAAAACGACTTCTGGTAATGAATCGAAATTGGAGTTTAAGAGAACTAATTGGCTGACGTTACGAGAAGCGGCTGAACCGCTAGCCATTGCAATACTGCAGTCTGCTTGGCGAAGAGCTAGAACATCGTTTACTCCGTCTCCCGTCATGGCGACTACATGCCCCTTTTTCTGCAGTTCTTGAACGATGACTTTTTTCTGTTCTGGTGTCGAACGGGCAAAGACATTATAATGCAATATCAAGGAAGGGATGTCTTCATCATTAACAGTCGTCATATCGACAACTTTGATACTTGAAATATTCAATCGTTCAGCAATGTTAGTAATGGTCTTGGCATTATCACCAGAAATGATTTTGACATCGACACCTTGAACTTTGAAATAATCCAAAGTCTTTTTGGCACTTTTGCGGATTTTGTCACGAATGAGGATGAAGCCGATAGTTTCCACATCACTTGGCACATCGTCATCAATCACTTTTTTCATCGTGTGAACTAATGCTAAAACGCGATAATTTTCAGCATATCCCTCCACTTCTTTGGAAATGGTTGCATATTGATCTTTCAAAAGTATTTCGGGAGCACCAATCAAATATGTACCACGTCTAACAAAAGTTGCTCCTGAAAATTTTCTCTTCGACGAAAAAGGTATTTTTTCGCTACCATCCCAGACATTTTTACTATTGTATTTTTGTCGCAGTGCCACACTAGTCGCATTGTTATCGTTGAGATAACGAACGATGTTACTAGTCGCATCTTCAAGCTCTTCAAGACGATGATGGCGATGTGGAATAGCTTCGACAACTTCCATTTTACCTTCGGTCAATGTTCCCGTTTTATCCAAACAGATGACATCGACACGAGCCAATGTTTCAATGCAATACAATTCTTGAATTAAAACTTTATAGCGATTGAGACGGATGACACCAACTGCCATCACAGTGCTGGTCAACAAAACTAAACCGTTAGGAATCATGCTTTCAATAGCTGCCGTCATGGCAATAATACTTTTATCAATCGTAGAATTTAAAAGGAAGTACTGTTTGACAAAAATGGCCAAACCAAAAGGAACGATGATGAAAGTAACCATTTTAATTATCTTTTTCAACGAGAGCATTATTTCTGAATTGCTCTTTTTGATGTATTTGACTTCATCAGTAATCTTAGAGGTAAAATTATCTTTTCCCACCCTACTCACTTGGCATTTGCAATTGCCACTGATGACATAACTGCCTGATAAAACCGTATCACCCTTCGTCTTAAAAACAGCTCTTTCTTCACCAGTAATAAATGATTGATTGACTTCTATTTCACCCTCTAAAATCGTGGCATCAACGATGACTTGATCTCCCAAATTCAAAAGGACTAGATCGTCCAAAACGATATCTTTCTCATCTATTTTTTGAACTTTGCCATCACGAATGACAGTAGTTTTATTAGTTACTAACAAAGATAATTTATCAATGATCTTTTTAGCCCTTATCTCATTTACAATACCAATGACCAAGTTGATAAAAGCCACCAAGACGAATAACATATTTCGATATGATTTTACTAGTAGCAATAATATGACTAAAACTAAGTTGACTAAATTGAAAAGAGTAAACAAATTAGTTTTTAAGATTTGAGGTATCGTCTTAGTAGTAGCGTTCTCATATTGATTTACTTGCCCTCTTTTGAGACGCTTTAAAACTTCTGAACGATTTAAACCTCTCTCTAGATCGACATGAACATTCTTTTTATCACTTTCCATATACTCTCACTCCGATAATAATATAATACCACAAAAAAAGGTATCAATTACAAATTTGATACCTCGAAATCTCTGATTGTTATTTATGCAGATTTTCTCGCTTTGATAACTGCGAAGACAACACCAGCAACAACTACTAAGAAGGAAACACCAATTATTATATCAGTCGTCTTAGAGTTTGTCGTGTCGACAGTTTCGGCTGCGTAATCACTACCACTGCCAGTACCATCACCTGCTGGTTCACTTTCAGTTGGTTCCCAATTCGTCTCTTTAATTACAGTAGCAACAGTATCAATACGATCTTCTTCATCTTTTTCGTACTCTTTCATGATGTAATCGATGAGTGTCTGCGTATCAGATGCAAGGAAACCATCATAAGTTTCTTTACCGATGACGATGAATGGAACACCTCCAGCTTCAACATTTAATTTTTCAGCAACAGAATCCATTAACATGGCATTGCCACCATTGTTCCAAACTTCATAAGTTTCAAGTTTAAAATATTTTCCATATTCTTCTTGAGTATCTTCAGAATTAAACCATTCTAGAGCTTCTTCACAATGAGGACATCCTTCACCTCTAAACATATAAACAGTTACAGGTTCTTTTTCAGCATCATCAGCAAATACTAAAACGGGAATTGCAATACCTAAAGTTAGCAGAAAAATAAACAATCCATTTAAAACTTTTCTCATAAATCTACCCTCCATTAAAAGTATAACATATAAATAAACATTGCAACAATAAAATTGTTTAAATATGTCGATTTTAAAAAAGATTTTTAAAGATTTATATAAAAAAATAACAATCTTATTCAGATTGTTATCAAACTATTTTTGGGGTATCAATAAGTCTTGCCCAACGATTAAAAAGTCACTAGTCAAGTCATTTAATAATCGAAGTTCATCAACTGTAACATTGAAACTGTTAGCTATTCCATATAGGGTGTCACCACGTTTAACATTGTATACAAAGGTGGATGAAGTGGTCGAATCAATGGGAATTTGTAGCTTTTGACCAATGCTTAAGAGATTTGATGACAAATTGTTGATTCGTTTCAATTCGTTCACAGTTATGCCATAACGATTAGCTATGCTATATAGAGTATCGCCAGGCACTACTGTATAAACTTCAAAATTGGTCTCAGTGATCGTCTTATCCGTTGGAATTATGAGTTCTTGTCCAATGCTGAGAGTGTTAGAAACTAGATTGTTCAATCGCTTAATCTCATCTACTGTTACGCCATAACTATTAGCGATAGCGTATAAAGTATCGCCTCTTTTGACGACGTATGTCGTATTAACGGTCTTGTCAGCTGGTATTAGCAAGACTTGACCAGGTATCAAAATGGTGCTGGAAAGATTATTGAGATTGATGATATCGACGACATCAACATTAAATTTGCGCGCTATGTTATAAAGGTTGTCACCAGCCACGACGACGTATTCAGTTACATCACTATTATTGGGTGGTAAAACGCTAGGTGGAGAACTATCATCATCACCAGTGACAGTCGGTATTTTCAATATTTGACCAATGCGAAGATTGTTAGATGTTAAGTTGTTAAATGTCTTGAGTTCATCAACGGTGATGCCATAGCGAGAGGCAATGGCGTATAAAGTGTCACCAGGTTTTACTGTGTAAGTATCGCCTTCGACAACAGTACCATCGGGAGCAACATATTGTACACCAATGTAGTTAGTAACAGCTCGAACAACAGCTTCTGCATAGTCAGTCAAGTTATTTTCAAGTTTAGCAATATCACGCGGATTATCAATAAATCCATATTCAATCAATAAGGCCGTAGTGTTAGGAGTCTCACGCATGATGTAGTAATAATCTTTAGAGGGATTTTCAGGTAAAACCCTTTGATAAACCTTACGCATGATTTGACCTTCTTCACCAATAGCTTCAAGAATAGAGCGTGGCAATTCCTCTGAAGTGCGTAATGGGTATACGATCTCGGCCCCTTCGCCACCTGGCGATAGTCAATGTGTAGTGTTTAATTAAAAATGTTTATCAAATTTATAATCTATATACCCCAACAT
>CANQJR010000014.1 GCA_947624275.1 uncultured Bacilli bacterium | reverse complement strand
ACAGCAGCCATTGTTGGATTGATAATTTTCGTACCTAAATTATTGGTCTTCATTGGTTTAGTTTAGGAGGATATTATGTTAGAGAAATTACGTGAATTGCAGAAAAATAGTTATGTGCCACTCACAGGTTTTCGCACGGCAGCGATTGTCGTCATGAAAGACGGAAAAAGTTTTCCTGGTGTCAATGTCGAAAATCCTTCTTTTCGCGATGGATTATGTGCTGAACAGAATGCGATTGCTGCGGCATGTAGCGCAGGTTATGGAAAAGGGGACTTCCGACTTTTGTACGTCATAACTGATGGTGAGACGGTTTCAACTCCATGTTTCTTATGTCGTCAAGTGATCCACGAAGTATTTTCCGAAGATGCTTCAGTCATCTGTTATAATACTAAGGGTGATATCAGAACTTTTACAGTTGCCGATCTGTGTCCTTATCCTTTTGATGCGAAAGATTTGAGTTAGAGGTGAAAAGAGATGGATAATGAAAAATATCGTAAAAAGTTAGTCAAATTGTTACCGAATTGTTGTGTTCCCAGTGATTCTCTTCATTTTGCATCGATTGTCGTCATGAAGGATGGAACGGAGTTCTATGGTGTCAACGTCAAAAATGCCGTCTTTCGCGATGCCATATTTGCTGAACAATCCGCCATTGCGCAAGCGATTACTTCGGGGTATAAAAAGGGCGATTTTGAAAAGTTGTATTTAATGGTTGGCAGTGAAAAGATTTCAGATTTGAAATATTTGGATCGAGCTGTCATAACAGAATTTTTTACTGGTGAATGTGAAGTCATCTGCATGAACTTGTTCGGACAAGAAGTCGTCCTTCAAGTGAACAATTTATATTCATCAGTCTTCAACTACTAGGAGGGTTTTATGAAAAGTGGTTTTGTCAGTATTATTGGTCGTCCCAACGTTGGGAAATCGACATTGTTGAACAGTTTGTTGGAAAGAAAAATAGCTATTACTAGCAATATCAGTGGTACGACTCGTAATATTATTCAGGGTATTTATAATGATGATGATTCGCAAATCGTCTTCATCGATACGCCAGGAATACATAAACCACAAAATCGTCTCGGTACTTATTTAAATGAAAAGGCCTATTTAATGGCTGAAGATGTCGACATTTTGTTGTTTATCGTCGATGCGGAAAAGGGTTTTGGTAGAGGAGATCAATTCATTCTCGATAAGATTAAAGATGAGGGCAAAGTTGTTTTTCTTCTTTTGAATAAAGTTGATCGTCTTCCCAAAGAAAAACTTCTAGCGATGATAGACGATTTAAAAGATTTATATAGTTTTCAAGAGATTTTTCCCATTTCTGCCCTAAGAGGTGACAATGTCGAAGAATTGATTAAAACGATTAAAAAATATTTAAAAGATGATGTCAAATATTATGAGGATGGAGTCATAACAAATGTCAGTCGCAATTTCTTGATAAGTGAACTAGTTCGTGAAAAGATATTGCATTTGACCAAAAAAGAAGTACCTCATACCGTCAATTGTCTCGTTGAGAACTATGAAGACAAAGGTGATATCATCGACATAAGCGTCTTGATCGTCGTCGAGCGTGACAATCTCAAAAAGATAATCATTGGCAAGAGGGGACAGATGCTTAAAGAAATTGGGACGCAAGCCCGTGCCGATATTGAAGAGTTTTTAGGAAAAAAAGTTTTTTTAGAGACCCACGTCAAGACGATTGCCGATTGGCGTGATAAAGAAAAATATTTGATTGAATTTGGTTTAAAGGAGATGGAATGATGTCAAATTTGTTATTGAAAAGATGCCCAAAATGCAACGCCTTGGTCAGAGTGATGAGCGATTGTCAGTGCCAATGCGGTTTTGAGTGTTGTGGTGAAAAAATGGTTGACGTTTTAGAAAACGCTACAGATGCAGCATTTGAGAAACACATACCCAATTTTGAAAGAGAAGATGGAAAATTGGTTGTGACTGTTAACCACGTCATGGAGGATGAACATTACATCGAATGGATAATGCTCATGAGTGATGATCGTGAAGAGACAGTTCATCTTGCCCCACAAAGAGAAGCTAAAGTCACTTTTAAAGATGTTGAACATGGCACTTTATACGCATATTGTAATAAACATGGTCTTTGGAAAAGAGAGTTTTAAAAATACTAACTTTCTTTTTTTTATAAAAATTAATATAATAATAGAGGAATTGTCCATAAAAGAGATAATAATATGAATAAATCTTTTTTTTAATCATCATTATATAATAGGTGATGAAAATGGACTGTTACAAGATCGTTTGGGATTTATTCAAAAGTACTGGTGATATAAAATATTATTTGATGGCTAAAGAATTAGAAGGTGAAGATGATGTCACAGATAAGGAAGATTGAAGGAATTGTCATAGGTGAGACCAATTATAGTGAATCGAGTAAAATTTTACAGGTATTGACTAGGGATGAGGGCATAATTGGTGTCATTTCCAAAGGATGTCGAAGAGTTAAAAGCAATTTGCGAACTGTTAGTAGTAAACTCATTTATGGCGATTTTAATATCTATTATAAAGAGAATGGTTTGTCGACACTAATCAGTGTCGATATCAAAAGATATTTCAAACAGATGATGACGGATATCGTGAAAATCAGTTATGCGACTTATCTGTTAGAATTGACGCAACAGACTTATAAACAGAACCCTAAAGTAGAAATATATGATATGTTAATTGCGGCTTTAGATAAGATTGAAGACGGTTTTAATCCTTTGGCCATAACTAATATCATCGAATTAAAGTATTTGGATTATTTGGGAATTGGTATCAATGTCGATTCTTGTAATGTCTGTGGTAATAATACCGATATCGTGACCTTCAGCAGCAAAATGGGAGGTCTCGTGTGCAAAGATTGTTATACCAATGAAAAAATTGTCAGTTCCAAAGCTATTCAAATCATCAGAATGTTATATTACGTCGACATTGTCAAAATTTCGAAGTTAGATTTAGCTGAACAGACGATTAAAGAGATAAGTGAATTCTTGGATGAGTATTATGATCTCTATTCGGGTTTGTATTTGAAGAGTAAAAATTTTTTAAAGACTTTTAACAATTAAAAAAGTAATTAAGGCAATTCCTCAATTACTTTTTTTAAAATGTTCAAAGCAATTTTTTCAGTCTTTTGATCGACGTCATATAGTGGGTTGAATTCGACTAAATCTAAAGATTTTATCAATTTTTTATGTTTTATGAGTTCATCAGTTATTTGATAAGCTTCATCAGTAGAAATTCCCGATATCGCTGGAACGCTGACGCCGGGAGCTAAAATGGGATCGATGACGTCGAGATCATAACTTACGTGGACGCCGTTCGTTCCAGAACTGGCGATTTTAAAAGCTTCTTCCATGATCTTTTTGACACCATAGCGATGTATGTCATCAGTTGTAAATATTTTGATATTATCGCGAACCAAATTGGGCATTTCCCAGTCGTCGATGTCTCTTCCTCCAACGATGACGGTGTTTTGATGGCGATAATAGTTGCCATGATGGAATTTGGTCAAATCATGACATAGACCGTTATTGGCTGCGAGGGGTAAGCCATGTAAGTTTCCCGTTATCGTCGTCTCAAAAGTATTGTAATCACCATGGGCATCAATCCAGATTATGCCCAAGTTTTCCTCTTTTTTGATAGATGCTAAAGCAGAGGGAATCGCTACGGTGTGATCACCGCCAAGAACGATTGGGAATTCCTCTTTTTCTTTGATATCGAGCATTAAGTTGTATAACTCTTCATCAAATTTATTGACGTATTTTAAATTCTTTTTTCTATTTTTACGATCTCTTTCTTTTTCGACATTTTCTTTGTTGACGCTATAAATATTGATATCGCTATCTTGAAAATGTTTCGCTAGAATGGGTGGACCCAAATGCGCTCCATCAACTCTAACTCCTAAGTCCTGATTTGCTTCTATTAAACTTATTTTCATAGTCTTCACCAATATTTATAATAATGTAAAATTTTAGATAATTCAACTTAATTTGCTCATTTTTTATGAGATAGTGTATAATTGTTATTGGAGGATGACTTATGAAAAAATTAAGTGAGTTATATGATTGTGATCATGATGTGATCATCAAAGGAATAAAAATAAATTCTAAAGAAGTAGAGCCAGGCGATTTATTCGTCTGTACTAAAGGAGTGACGAGAGATCGCCATGACTTCATCGATGATGCCATTGCCAAAGGAGCATCAGCCATCGTCGTGAGTCGTGATGTCGGACCAAAAAGTGTTCCTGTCATCACAGTTCCTGATACCAATAGCGAACTTCCCCAATTATGTCGTCGCTTTTACGATTATCCCGATCAAAAGTTGTACATGATTTCAGTTGGTGGTACTGATGGAAAGACGTCGACAGCGACAATTATCCAAGCTCTATTAGGAAGCAAGAATTGCGGTTATATCGGTACCAATGGTCGCAGTTGTAGCAAGTTTTCAAGAGATACTAACAACACGACGCCCGATAGTGATAAATTGTATATGTATCTAGACGAATTCGTCGATGCTGGATGTCAATATGTCGTCATGGAGACATCGAGTGAAGCCTTTTTTCGTCATCGCTTAGATGGCATAACTTATCAAGCTGGGGTGATCACTAACATCACTAGTGAGCATTTGAACATCCATGGCACTTTCGAAAACTATTTGCAGTGCAAGTGTCAACAATTTCAACAGATTGCGACTGATGGCCAGGCCATTTTCAATCGCGATGATGAACATTATGAAGAAGTGCGAAGTCATTCTGTTGCCAAAAACAATTGGACTTATGGGCAAAACGAGGAATGTGATCTCTATATCAAAAATTATGTGATCAGTCCTGACAAAACTAATATAACGTTAGTTTATCACGACAAAGAGTACAATTTTGATAGCCCATTATTGGGTGAGTTCAATGTTTATAATTTAGCTGCGGCTTTGTTGACGGTTTTATCTACTGGTAAAGAAATGGAAGAGATTTTACCAAATTTAAAAGATGTCAAAGTTTCTGGTCGTCTTGATATGCTTCCCAACATCGGACAAGACTTTTATGTCATGGTCGACTATGCCCATACGCCAAATGGCATTAAAAATCTTTTAAAATTTGTCCATACTCTCGATATCAATCGCAGCATTGTCGTCATCGGTCAAGCTGGAGAACGCGACTATTTGAAACGTCCCGTTGTTGGAAAAACGGTTTGTGACAACGCCAGTTATGCCATCTTTTGTTATGAAGATCCGCGAAGTGAAGATCCAAAGGACATCATCGACATGATGATTAAAGATATCGAAGATACCAATAAGTACGAAGTGGTAATCGATCGTAGTGAAGCTATAAAAAGAGCTATCGATATGGCTCAAAAAAAGGATATCGTTCTCATTCTTGGCAAGGGTAACGAAACTTATGAAAAATTAAAAGACGAAGTGATCTATTTCAATGACGAAGAAGAGGCCATGAAACATTTGCAAAAACGTATTGAAAGAGAAAAGATTTCTGTTTAAAAATAAAACATCTTTTTTATGAAAAAATAAAAAGATGTTTTTATATTCTAAATTTATCTTTTTTCAATCTCTATCTTATCTTTTTATCCATCTTTTGATATAATAAAAAAAGGTGATGTTATGGACTTAGCACATATTAGAAATTTTTCTATCATTGCCCATATTGACCACGGTAAGAGCACTTTGGCTGATCGCATTTTAGAGATTACACACGCCGTTAGCGCAAGAGAGATCAAAGCCCAACTCTTAGATAGTATGGACTTGGAGAGAGAAAGAGGAATAACGATCAAATTGAATACGGCCTCTCTCAAGTATGATTATCATGGCAAGACATATAATTTGAATTTGATCGATACGCCAGGTCATGTCGATTTCTCCTATGAGGTAAGTCGCAGCTTAGCGGCCTGTGAAGGAGCTATTTTAGTCGTCGATGCTGCTCAAGGAATCGAAGCTCAAACCCTCGCTAACCTCTATTTAGCTATGGAAAATGATTTGACCATCATTCCCGTAATTAATAAAATCGATTTGCCCAATGCCGATATTCCGAAAGTTAAAAAAGAACTTCATGATCTCTTAGGTTTTACTGATGAAGAAATCATTTTGACCAGTGCGAAAACGGGGGAGGGCGTTGAGACATTAGTAAATCGCATCGTCGAAGTGATACCGCCACCAACTGGGGATCAAAAGGCCCCTCTACAAGCTTTGATCTTTGATAGTGTTTTTGACAGTTATCGTGGCGTCATCATTTCCGTTCGCATCGTCAATGGTACATTAAAAGTTGGCGATACTATAAAATTAATGGAGACTGGAGCTGAATTTGAAGTCGTCGAATTGATGGTCAACACTCCTAAAGAGGAGAAAAGACAAGAACTATCGACTGGCGAAGTCGGTTTTATCGCCGCTAGTATTAAGAACATCTCAGATATTGAAGTCGGTGATACTATAACGAATGCGAAAAGGCCCGCTCTAGAGCGCTTACCCGGTTATCAACCGATGAAATCAATGGTTTTTTGTGGTCTCTTTCCCATCGAATCAAATCGCTTTGAAGATTTGCGCGACAGTTTGAATAAGTTGAAGTTGAATGATGCTTCGCTAGTCTTTGAACCAGAGACTTCTAGTGCTTTGGGATTCGGTTTCCGTTGTGGCTTTTTAGGACTTCTTCACATGGATATAATAAAAGAGAGAATCATGCGTGAGTTCAACATCGATATAATTACGACAGCTCCATCCGTCATTTATGAAGTCGTCTTGACAAATGGTGATAAGCTATTGATCGATTCTCCCAATAAGATGCCCGATCAGACCAAGATCAAAGAGATTAGAGAGCCTTATATCAAGACTAATATCTTTACACCGAGTGAATACATCGGTCCGATCATGGAACTTTGTCAAGATAAACGTGGCAATTATTTGAGTATGGATTATATCGACGCTACGCGTGTCAATATTCATTATGAATTGCCACTTTCAGAGATTGTCTACGATTTTTTCGATAAGTTAAAATCTTATACTAAGGGTTATGCATCATTCGATTACGAATTGGTCGGTTATCGCCCTAGTGACTTAGTCAAAATGGACATTTTGTTGAATGGTGAAATGATTGACGCTTTGAGTACAATCGTCCATCGCAATTTCAGTTACAATCGTGGTAAGAGCGTCGTCGAGCACTTGAAAGAGACAATCCCTCGTCAACTTTTTGAAATACCTATTCAAGCAGCCATTGGTAATAAGATCATTGCTAGAAGCACGGTAAAGGCGCTTAGAAAAGATGTCTTAGCTAAATGTTATGGTGGCGATATAACGCGTAAGCGCAAGCTTTTGGAAAAGCAAAAAGAAGGAAAGAAGAAAATGAAACAGATAGGTAGCGTCGAATTACCACAAGAAGCATTCATGAGTATTTTGACGATGGATAGTGATAAATAGGAGGAAATATGGCAAAGAATTTAAAAGATCCAGAAGAGAGAATGCGAAGGGTCATATTAGTGGGACAAATTTTTGGTGAGACTGGCATGTCGACGCGACAATTGGCTCGACATATATCTGAGACGTATTTTCCCATTAGCAATTGTACTGTCAGCGACTATTTGACGCGTTACGTCAAGATGCGTCCATATGAAGTTGAAAACATTCGCAAGAAAATATATGAGAACACTTCTGACAGCATTGATAAACCGGAGATTAGAAAGAGAGTAGAGATGAATGCCACTCTGTTTGAACAAGGTTTTACCATCGAGGAAATAGCGGAGAATACCGATACTAATATGTGGTCAGTCTATCGCGACATAACGGTTCGTCTACCCAAAATGGACGAGGAACGCTTTAAAAATATTAAGACGGAATTGGAAAATAATAGTCATAGAACTAAAAATCAAAAATAATTGGTAATATGAAAGATATGAGGTAGAATATGAGAAATTATCCAGAAATGATTAAAAATTTAAATTTGCCAAGCAAAACGAACAATATCGTTAAAACTTTGGAAAGAAATAATTTCATTCTCAAAGGAAAGGTGAATTCTCAAAAAGATGTCGTCGTCTTGGAACATTCTGATGGTAGTACTTATACCCTAGATAACATCGATCACAATGCGAATAATTTTTTACTCTCTAAACAGATGCAGCAACTGGACTACATCAGTGATAAAATGAAACCGGTCATCGATGAACAACATTCTAAAACCAATTTTCGTCTAGCTTTGGGGAGCGTGCTTCTCTTCGCTTTTCATCCGACCTTCGATTTAGTTTTGACTACAGCTTTTGTGGGTTTTTATATCGCTAACATGTTCAATGAATTGCGCATTGGTCACTTCGCTAACAGATTAGAATTGGACGAGTGGTTCATGAACAATCAGGATTTAGTCGATCAAACTTTGAATCAAAATCAAGAGTTATACCAAAAGTTGAGTCCAACGGCTAAAAGAATTTTAGAACGCGACAAATTCATGGGAACGATAACTTTGAACAATATTGAAGAGTTTAAAAATCACGATCTTCGTTTAGTGCGTCATGACATAATGAGCCAAGAGAAGAAAAAGAACAAAGAGCTAATGAAAGAATACAAGAATAAAAGGGGTATGTAATATCGAGATGGTCAAGTCTTTATATGTACATATTCCTTTTTGTCGCTCTATTTGTTCTTATTGTGATTTTTGTAAATTCTTTTATGATTCAGGAATGGTTTCTCAATATTTAGATGCTTTAGAAAGAGAAGTGAGAAGACGATATCGTGGTGAAGAATTAGAAACGATTTACATCGGTGGAGGAACGCCATCATGTCTAGCATCATCAGAACTCGATAAGTTGTTTTCCATCATTTCTCATTTGAAGATTGCTTCGTCATATGAATTTACCTTTGAATGCAATGTTCAAGATTTGAATGAAGATTTATTACAAAAATTAAAAAAAGGAGGAGTTAACCGCTTGAGCATTGGGATTGAGACAATCAATTCTAAATTTTATCAATTTTTGAATCGATATAATGAAAAGAGAGATGAAATAATGGCTAGAATCGATCTGGCTAAAAAATATTTTTCCAATATCAACGTCGATTTCATGTATGCTTTTCCCAAGGAGACGATGGCTGATTTGGATCGCGATTTAGTTTTTTTTCAAGAACTAAATGTCTCTCATATATCCATTTATTCTCTAATCATCGAACCAAATACGCGCTTGTCAGTAGATGGGGTTCAACCCATTTCAGAAGATTTGGAAGCCGATATGTATTATCACATCGTCCATTTTTTGACTGATTTGGGATACCAGCAATACGAGATCAGCAATTTTGCTAGAAAGGGATGTGAATCGCAACACAACTTGACTTATTGGAACAATGAAGAGTATTACGGTTTTGGTCTATCGAGTGGGGGATATGTTGATCACAAACGCTATTTGAATACGAGAAGTTTCAATAATTATATAGTTGGTAAATATATCAAAGAAGAAGACGACATTGATCAAAAAATGGCCATGGAAAATGAAATAATGTTGGGTTTGCGAAAAACAGAAGGAATTGATAAAAAGCTCTTTTTTCAAAAATATGGATTAAAACTCGAAGAAAATTTTGATATAATGGATATGATTGATAAAAAATTATTGGAAGATAGAGATGGACATATATCCATACCATTGGATAAGTTATACATATCTAATCACATTTTAGTTAAGTTATTGGAGGCTATTGATGAACAAAGTTGCAGTATTTGAACAAGAATTTAAATATATTGAAAATGAGAGTTATCGCCATGATGCCATGTATTTGATCGACAGTTTGCCAGACTATTTCTTCACCATTCCAGCGGCTTCAACGGGAAAGTATCATCCTGCCTATGCTCAAGGTGAAGGAGGTTTGGTGCGCCACACCAAGGCAGCTGTTAGAATGGCTCAAGAGTTGTTGGCAGATCCAGCCATTGGTAACAAGTACACCAGTGATGAAAAGGATTTGATGATCATCGCTCTAATGTTACACGATGGTCTAAAATTGGGTGAAGAACAGGCTAAATATACTAAATTTGATCATCCTCTATTAGTTGGTCAATTCATCAAAAAGAATAAGAGCAATTTAAACTTTAGTGATGAAGAAATGAACTTTTTAGATTCAGTCATTTCATCACACATGGGACCATGGACTAAAGATTATGATGGCAATGAGGTATTGCCTTATCCTAAGACGAAGTATCAGAACTTTGTTCACATGTGCGATTATTTAGCCAGTCGTAAGTTTATCAACGTCAATTTTGATGATAAAAATAATATTGTTGAATAGGAGGTTTTGCAATGTCAAAATGGGATGTGGAGTACATTAAATTATGTAAAAAAATACTAGAGGAAGGCGTAGAAAAAGAGAATAGAACGGGGACGAATACGATTAAGATTCCCTCTTATCATTTACACTTTGACTTAAGTGAGGAATTTCCAGTTTTGACCACTAAACAATTGTATTTTAAAAATGCCATCTTAGAGATGCTTTGGATATATCAAGCTAAATCTAATGATGTCAGATGGCTTCAAGAGCGCGGAGTCAAAATTTGGGATGAATGGGAAATAGGCGAAGATGGTATTTGGCGTGCTCAACAGATGATGCCCGATCAGAATGGAAAAATGGTTTTAACCGACGTGGAAAAGAATTTTGGCAAAGAGTGGGCTCATACGATTGGAACTGCCTATGGTTGGATTGTCAACAAATACAATTTGATCGATAACTTAATCGATAAGATCAAAAATAATCCCAACGATCGGCGCATGGTCATGAGTTTATGGCAAGATGAATACATGCCAACTGCTGTTCTACCTTCATGTGTGTGGAGTAGTGAATGGGATGTGACTGATGGAAAATTGAATGCTTGGGTTCATCAGCGCAGTTGTGATGTGCCACTCGGCGTACCTTTTAACGTCACCCAGTATGCCACGCTCTTGTGCCTCTTAGCTCATGTGACAGGACTAGAGCCTGGAACTTTGGATTGGAGTATGAAAGATGCCCATATCTATGTCAATCAAATCGATGGAATCAAAGAACAGATCCATCGCTTCGATACGCAAGGACATCTCCCAGCTCCTGAACTATGGATAAATCCTAATATACAAGATTTCTTTGAAATAGATAATTCTCGTGAATTAAAAGATATAAAAGTCAAAAAATATGAACACATGGGTCCGATAAAGTTCCCAATTTCACAGTGATATGAAGTTATCTTTAATAGCGGCTATCGGTCGCAATAACGAATTGGGTAAAAATAATGACCTAATTTGGCATTTAAAAGAGGATTTAAAATTTTTCAAAGAAACGACGATGAATAAAACAATTATCATGGGTTATAATACATATGAATCACTTCCCAAGCGTTTGCCAGGTCGCAAATACATCGTTCTATCGAGGCGCAATCCCCAATTGGCTGATGATATCAAAGTCTATCCTAGCAAAGAAGCGATGTTGGAAGATGTCAAAAATGTTGATGAAGAGATGTTCGTCATTGGTGGTGCCAGCATTTATCAACAATTTATTGATCTGTGTCAAAAGATGTATCTGACGGAAATTGATGCTGAAAGTGAAGCTGACGTCTATTTTCCTCATTTTGATAAAAATGATTTCGAGTGTGAAGTCCTTGATGAACATTGGGAAAATGGCATCAGTTATAAACATTTAGTATATAGGAGAAAATGATGGAGAAGGGTAAATTAATTGTCATTGAAGGAACGGATTGTTCCGGTAAAGAGACACAATCTAAATTATTGGAAGAGAAGTTGCAGCAAATGGGGTACAAGTGTTTTAGAATGGGCTTTCCGTGTTATGATACACCGACTGGTAAAATAGTTGGCGGTTGTTATTTGGGAAAACCGGAAATACATCCTTCCTATTTTGCTGAAGGTGCTGATCGGGTTGATCCCAAAGTGGCGTCACTCTATTATGCCGCTGATCGCAAATATAACATTGGAACTGCCTTGGATTATTTGGACAAGGGATACTTCGTCATTCTCGATCGATATACGACTTCTAACATGGCTCATCAAGGAGGAAAAATCATCGATAGGGAAGAGCGCATCAATATGTATCAGTGGATTGATCGCCTAGAATATTGGCTTTTAGGATTGCCCAAGCCTGATATAACGATATTTTTACACATGCCTTATGAACAATCACTAGAACTCAAAAAGAATCGTGAATTCTTAGATGAACATGAAAAAAATGCTGAGCATTTGAAACATGCTGAAGCATCTTATATCGAACTTTCGGAATTGTACAATTGGTCGACTATTTCATGTGTCGATGCTGGAAGGATCAGAACGCGTGATGAAATTCATGAAGACATTCTAAAAATTGTTTTACAAGATATCGATAATGAAAAGGATTAGAAATCAAACTTCTAATCCTTTTTTATTTTCTTTTGACTTTTATTTCTTTTGGCTTTTTTGGTCTTTATTTCAGCATTGACGATGTCTTCAATAGTTGGACCATCATTGGAATATGAATCGATCTTATCATTATTGTTGATGACTTCTTGGATAGTATCGGTATCAGTTGAGTAAGCATCGATCAAGTCTAATAAATTTTTATAATTGAATTCGACGTTATCCAAATTGAGGACCTGTTTCTTAGGAACGGAATCACTATAACCACTGATGCGATTATTGATGGCAGTATTATTAGTGTTCTCTTCCAATACGACGACATCATCGTCTTTAATTCCTTCGAAGTAACTGCGATATGGATTCATTGGTGGAACTATTTTGTCATCGTCTTCATTGATATCGATTAGATCAAAGTCATCGATCAAATCATCTTCTAATTCTTTTTGACGATCTCTTAATTCTTTTTCCTCTAATAACTTCTTGCGTCTTTCTTCAGTATCTTCATCTTTAATCTTCTTATTTTCATCAAGGAAGAATTTGATGAAGTCTTCATCGCTATCTTCAAGAGTTTTATTAAAGTCATTTCTTAGAACGCGAACATTGATGACAGATCTGTCGAGAGTAGGTAAGTCGTTATCGTCTTCTTTATCGATGTCAATGACTTCAACTTCATCTTCAAATATTCCATCAAATGTATTCCAGTCAACCTCGTCAATACCATTGATGAGCATGCTTCCTTCCATGCTGACTTTGTCTTTCTCTTTAACACCCATTTGACTTTTAATCGCATTTTCTAGATCGACGTCAATGTCAACAACACGATATACTTCTTCAAAAGTGGTATAACCTAAAATTACTTTTTCAAGGGCATCTTGAAGAAGGGTTTTAGTATCAGCTGCACCATAAACTTCATTTCGCAATTCTTCTTTATCGATGTTCTCATCAGAAATTAAATCGCGCAAATGTTCAGAGATGTACAAAACTTCATGGAGAGCTACACGACCAGTATAACCGTTGTGACATTCGCTACAACCGACTGCTTGATACGTCTCTTTGACTTTCTTATTCAAAACTTTGGCGAACATATATCTCTCGAACTTAGTAGTCGTTCGAAGTTTGCGACATTTAGTACAGACCGTTCGCGCCAATCTTTGTGAAATGATACCCGTTACTGAAGTTGCCAACATGTAACGTTCAACACCCATGTCGATAAGACGTTCAATAGTAGCTAAGGCATTGTTGGTGTGGATTGTTGACAAAACTAAGTGTCCAGTGATAGAGGCACGTACAGCTATTTGGGCCGTTTCTTCGTCACGCATTTCTCCGATTAGTATGATGTTAGGGTCTTGACGCAAGATAGAACGCAAAGCCGCAGCGAAGGTCATACCAATTTCGGAATTTACTTGAACTTGGTTGACACCTTCAATATTCATCTCTATTGGGTCTTCAACTGTAATTATATTAGTCTCTTCTTTGTTCAAAGCTTGAAGCATTGAATAAGTAGTAGTTGATTTACCAGATCCAGTAGCACCGGTTACCAAAATGATTCCGTTAGGGATGTTTAACATCTTTTCTACTTTGACGTAATTTTCAGGGGTAAATCCGAGAGAGTCTAAACCGTTCAAACCGACTTGGAAATCCAAAAGACGGATAACGCATTTCTCACCTTCGTTAGTAGGCAAAATGGAAACACGCATGTCCAAATCTTTATTACCAATGCGTCCTTTGATTGCACCATCTTGAGGAAGACGAGTCTCGGTAATGTTCATAGCTGCCACTAACTTAATTCTGGTTATTAAGTTTCTTTCGTATATTTTAGGAACAAGAGAGTGGTTTTGTAAGGCTCCATCAATTCTCATCCTTATCATCAATGCATCTTCTAAGGGATCGAAGTGAATGTCACTTGCCCTATGTTGAGCGGCATATAAAATTATTTGATTTACAATATCAACTATTGGTACTTTAACAAAATCATATTCTACCATAATAAATTTGCCCCTTTTTAAACTTCCGTCTAGTATTTTATTCTAATCTATTATATAATAATTTAGAAAGATAATCAATAAAGGTAAGTGACTTTTTTATGAAAAAAAATAATGAAAATGGTTTTTTATTAGCAGAAGCAATAGTTGTAGGGGTTTTTGTCCTATCCCTTTTTACATTTTTATTTGTCAATGTAATTCCTTTGGTAGGGCAATATGAATCTTTAGAGAAATATGATACGATCGATGGCGTATACAATACCAATATCATCAGAACGATGCTCATGGAAGATGATAACATGGCTAAAGTGTTACCAACAGGTGGTACTTATTATACGGCCTTTACACCGGAGACACTATGTGACACTTTGGATCGTCGCAATTACTGCATGAAACTTTTGGATTCTGAATATCTCAATGTCAAATTTGTCTATTTGACCAGCTATCGCACCAACAGTTTTAAAGCCCAAATTGAAACTTTGAAAGATGAGATAATGCGTGGCGACAATGACTATTTTGATCGTGCCAGTTATGATTACATCCAATCATTAGACGGCTTTTCTCAACCGAGTGGTACGACTTATGCCAATTATCATCGCGTCATCGTCTATTACAACAATGGGGAATTTGCCAATTTAGAGATAAAGGCTTGAGAATGAGAGGGGAATATAATGAAAAGAGATAATAGAGGATTTACCGTCATCGAACTAATTTTGAGTTTTATTTTCGTTTTTACACTAGCGTTTTCCATGTATCAGTTATTATTCAGTTATCGAACTAGACAGAATACAGAGTCGATTCGCTCACAAATGCTCGACTATCGCGATCAAGTGACGTTAGCCATTCAAAATGATATCGTTGAAAAGAATTTGAAATCGATCGAATCTTGTTATATCGGTGGCAATGTAGTCAATCGTTGTATCGTCTTGAATTTTAATGATAATACTAAAAAGAAATTGTCAGTTGAAGATGGAACTGTCACTTATGATGGTAACGATTACGACATCAAATACATCAAATATGATAACATCATCTATCAGTCACCAGATGCGATTTTACTGGAGTTCGGAAACGGATATATCTACCACGAGACACAAGAAGCTGATGAGATAGAAAACGATATAACGATATATCGTATCAGCATTCCCATCTATCATAATGATCTATCTGGCAATTATGGTATCAATATCGTCGCCCCAGCATACAATTACACTCAAGGTGGCACGAGCGGTTCGAGTAAACCTGTCGAACCGGCAGCTACTAAGACAGCGGATGGAACTAAGTATGCAGGATCAGTGACTGAGATTCAAAATGTCAATGCTAAAAGTCAGTTGTCGGTAATAGCGCGTGTCAAATTTGACAATAGTAATTTTAGTTCTAACCAACATTTCTTCGGCAATTGGGCCATGGGTGGCTTTGGCTTGAGCCTCAAAAATCAAAAAGCTTGTTTTGGTACTTATCTCTCTACTGGCAATCAGAACAATTTGAGTTATAAAGAGATATGCAGTGATGCTTTGAGTGCTGATACCTTTTATACGATCGTCGGTGTTTTTGATAAAGCTAGTAATAAAATATTGATCTATGTCAATGGCGCTAGTAAAGAACTAGCAATTCCTGCCAATTCCCAAATCGTCGATTCCGATCTCAAATTAGCGATTGGCGGAAACATCGGCCGAATTAAGAACACTAATTATTTTTATGGTACGATATCGCATGCTATCGTCTGCAATGCCAACGTATCTAGTAAAGTCAGTTCGTGCTTTAACAATAAAGTTGATACTAATTGTTATGAATCAAATGTCGATGAGTATAAGAAAAAATGTATAGTCGATGTCGACTTGATCAAAAAATAATATTATATAAAACAAATACAAGAATTGCTGAAATGAAGGAATGAATGATTCTCGCCAATAAGAAGTTCTTGTATTTTATTTTGGTATCGCTAATGATACTAGCTACTTGTAAGTGAACGCTAAGGCCTCCAAAAGATAGAAAAAAAGTTATTAAAACAGTTTTGATCAATGAAGAGAAATGACTATTGCTGACAAATTTTATGCCTTGTGTCATCTCCAATATTCCTCTTATCAATATCATCATGTTTTCATCTAAATTGAGCGTTTTGGCCAACAGATTGGTCAAGATCAAGAAAATGATTATAATGCCCAATAGAAGGATTAAGACGTCGATCGTCTCATAGATGGCGTTCGATAGTATCGTGATGAAATTGTCGCGATTGGATACTCTCTTTTCATTCATTTTATTGATGGCTCTTTTCAAAGATATTTTGGTCTTGGGATTATGACTTTTCTTCTTAAACGATAAACCGATGATAAAATTGCCCGCAAAATGGGCAATTAAGATCATGATTCCCAATCGTTGATCTTTTAAGAGAAGAGAGCCAATCGTTCCCATGATGAAAAGAGGATTGGAGAAGTGCGTGAATTTGATCAAGGCGTTTGCTTCTTCGATAGTGATCAAATCTTCTTCCAACAATTGCTTGATGTATTTAGGACCGCTAGGAAAACCGGATATGATACTTCCTAAAAGAGGAAAACTACAATTTCCTGATAGGCCAAAATACGACATGACATTGGTAAACAGTTCGCTCAAAAATTCGACGAATCCATAATTCAACAATAAATTTGATAAGATGAAGAAGGGGAAGAGTGATGGAAAAACGTTATATGCCCAAATGTTGACGGCAGTTAATACACTGTCAATAGTGTCTTTGGGATAGGTCAAAATAGACGTTACTATCGCCAATAATATCATGATGATTGTAATACTTTTCAATTTTGTTTTCATAACTATCTTCCTTTTTGGTATAATTATTTTGGGATGTGATTTATCGTGTTCAAAAAAATATATGAAAGTATTAAGAATTATATAATTGAAAATTATCGCGAATTGATTTTATTGGTGGGATTCTATATCTTTTTAACTTATCCTTTGCCATATTTCATATTGGTATCTGGGGGAACGACTGATGTCAGTGACCACGTCGAAATTGCTGATTCATATGGGCAAAAAGGAAGTTTCAATCTCGCTTATGTAAATGAACTTCGAGGAACTATACCAACTGTTCTTTTGAGTCATATCATTCCTGATTGGACGCTTTATTCGCTAGACGATTATGCCATTGATGACCAAGAGAATGTCAGCGATGTGAACATGCGTGACCAATTGTCACTACAGGAATCACTTCAAAATGCGACTAAAGTGGCTTATGAGGCGGCCAAGCGCGATTTTAATATCCAAAAGACGAACTACTACATCTATTATGTCGTCGATTTCGTCAAAGAATATGCCGATATTAGAGTGGGGGATAAACTTCTTTCTTATGATGGCATTGCGATTGAGAATATCGATGACTATCGCGCCTATGTCTCGCAAAAAGAGGTCGATGATGAGATCATATTAAAAATGGAGCGCAATGGACGCGAAAGAGAGGTAAAATTGCGCGTTTATGAAGAAGATTCACAAAAATATACGGGCATATCTGTCTTTAGCCTATATGATTACACAACTGATCCTGCGATCAAATTTCATTTTGGCAATAGTGAGAGTGGTTCTAGTGGAGGACTCACTCTAGCGCTAGCCATCTACAACAAATTGACGCAAGAAGATTTGACTAACGGTTTAAAAATCGTAGGAACGGGAACCATTGAAAAAGATGGAACAGTCGGAGAAATTGGCGGAGTTGAGTACAAGTTGAAAGGCGCTGTCAAGTCAAAGGCTGATGTCTTCGTCGTTCCAACTGGTGAAAATTATGATGATGCAAAAAAACTGAAAGAAAAAAATCATTATGACATCGCTTTGATCGAAGCGACTACTTTTGAAGAGACGCTATCTAAATTACAGAACTATACTCGAAGTAATTAATCTTAGCGTCTCTTTTTTTGTCGAATAAAATCCAGTATAGATGCATTCTATTCATAATAATATTTTTTAGGAGGCATTATGAATAAGAATAATATTACTGGATTGACTGACAAAGAAGTTATCAAAAATCGTGAAAAATATGGTTCTAATGATATTACTAGTAAAAATAATAATACTTTTATGAGTCTATTGATAAATGCTTTAAAAGATCCCATTATCAAAATTCTTTTAATTGCTTTGGGTATAAAAGTAATTTTTTTATTTAGGGATTTCGACTGGTATGAGACCGTGGGAATCATGTTGGCCATTTTTGTGGCGACGACGATATCAACTCTATCAGAATATGGTAGTGAAAAAGCCTTTGTCAAAATGCAAGAAGAGGCTAGTAAAATGCTCTGTCGCGTGTTGCGCAACAATCGCGTTGTCGAAATAAAAATTGATGAAGTGGTAGTAGATGATATCGTCTTATTATCCTCAGGTGACAAAGTGCCAGCTGATGGCATCATCATAAATGGTGATGTCAGCGTTGATGAATCTAGTCTAAATGGGGAATCAAAAGAAGTTTATAAAGAAAAAATGACCAATTTGAACAATGTTCCAAGTGAGAAGAACAAGTTGTATCGTGGAACGACCATTTATTCAAAAGAGGCCATGATGCGAGTTACCAAAGTCGGTGAAGAGACTATTTATGGCAAACTAGCTAAAGAATTACAAGAGGATAAACCGATTAGTCCCTTGAAATTGCGCCTCGTCAATTTGGCCAAAATCATCAGTAAAATTGGTTATGTCAGTTCTTTCTTAGTATCATTTTCTTATCTGTTTTCAGTGATAGTCATCAATAATAATTTTGATTTAGAACTGATAATGGCTTCTTTACAAAACATTCCCTTTTTATTGCAACATCTCTTATATGCACTCACTTTGAGCGTCACCATTATCGTCGTAGCGGTTCCTGAAGGATTGCCCATGATGATCACTTTAGTCCTATCGTCGAATATGAAACGCATGTTGAAGAACAATGTCTTAGTGCGCAAATTGATGGGAATTGAGACGGCGGGAAGCATCAACATTTTATTCACGGATAAAACTGGTACTTTGACTTATGGCAATTTGGAGGTTACCAGTTTTATAAATGGCGATTTAAAAGAATATAAAACGAAAGCTGATTTCGCCAATAAGAGATATTTGGACATCGTCAAAAAATCTTTTCTTTACAACAATTCAGCATCCTTTGACGCGGAACAAAAGGTGGCTATCGGTGGCAATATGACGGATAAGAGTTTGATCAATTTCATGGGTGAAGAAAGAGACGCTGCCATCAAAATAGAGAAAATAGTACCTTTTGACAGTAAAAATAAATATTCTTTAGCGCGAATTAATGATGGTAAAGAAAAGATCAATTTAGTTAAGGGAGCACCAGAGAAACTTTTGGACAAGTGTCATCATTACTATGACAGTTTTGGAAATATTGCCAAATTTAATAATCATGAGAAACTGTCTAGTGCGATCGATGAAGCGACTAAAAAGGGGATTAGGGTATTGTTGTTAGCCACTAATGATTCAGTTTTGATTGACCGTTTGGACAATTTGACTTTAGTTGGCATCGTCTACATAAAAGATGAAGTTCGCAAGGAGACGAAATTGGGTCTGTCACTCGTCTTTGATGCGCATATCCAGACCGTCATGATAACGGGAGACAACCGCGAGACAGCTGTATCAATCGGAAGAGAAATCGGTTTGTTGACTGATGAGCGAGATCTCGTTTTGACGAGTGAAGAATTATCTGAGATGAGTGATGAGATGGTTTGTTCCATTTTACCGCGTCTACGTATTGTTGCGCGAAGTCTACCCAGTGATAAGAGCCGTTTAGTTCGTTTGGCCCAGAGTATGAATTTAGTAGTGGGGATGACTGGTGATGGCGTCAATGATGCACCCGCTTTGAAAAGAGCAGATGTCGGCTTTGCGATGGGAAGTGGAACAGAAGTGGCCAAAGAAGCCAGTGATATCGTCATCTTAGATGATAACTTTTTATCCATATCAAAAGCGATTCTATTCGGAAGAACTATTTTCAAAAGTATTCGCAAATTCATCATCGTGCAGTTGACCATCAACATGTGTGCCATTCTTCTATCAGTCGTAGGACCATTCATCGGCATTGAAACGCCGGTTACCGTCATTCAAATGCTTTGGGTCAACATGGTTATGGATACTCTAGCAGGACTCGCTTTTGCATATGAACCGCCAATCGTCGAATACATGAAGGAAGAACCGAAAAAGAAAGATGAATCGATCATCAATCGCTATATGGTATCCGAAATACTGTTCACTGGTCTATACTCGGCTCTTTTGTGCATCTGTTTCTTAAAGTTGCCACTGATTCGCAATCTGTTCAGATCGAGCATCGATGACATATATTTGATGACAGCTTTTTTTGGCCTTTTTATCTTCATCGATATTTTTAACAGCTTGAATGCTCGAACTAGTCGTCTCAATTTGATGGCCAATATTTGGGATAATAAAATTTTTATTTTGATCATGGCTTTTATCACTTTCGTGCAAATCATTCTGATTTATTATGGTGGACCACTCTTTAGGACTAGTGGTTTGACTTTCCGCGAGTTCGTGACGATGTTGATGTTAGCGATGACAGTCATTCCCATCGATTTTTTGCGAAAAATTATTTATAAGAAAAAATATCCGCAAATGGGCGTTTAAAATTTAATTTTATTTATGACAATCATCGTTAAAGTGATATAATAAAAGGCGTGGTGGTAAATATGAACAGACATGATGTCGATCGTACTAAGATAAGTCCGATGATGCAGCAATATTTAGATATTAAAGATAAATATAATGACACGATCATTTTTTATCGCTTGGGGGATTTCTACGAGATGTTTTTTGAAGACGCCATCATTGGAAGTCGCGAATTAGAATTGACTTTGACGGGACGCAATGCAGGGTTGGATGAAAGGGTGCCAATGTGTGGTGTTCCTCATCACGCCTATCAAACTTATTTGGATAAATTGGTTGAAAAAGGTTATAAAGTGGCCATTTGTGAACAGATGCAGGATCCTAAAACGACTAAAGGAATGGTCGATCGTGATGTCATTCAAGTCGTGACTAAGGGGACGAGGTTGGATTCTTTTTTAAACGAAAAAGATAGCAATTACTTGGGAAGCATTTATGATTTTGAATACTGTTATGGCATAAGTTTTACGGATATCACGACGGGTTATTTCTACACGATGATTTTAGAACACGACGTCAACAAAGTCATCAAAGAAATTGCTAAAAGAAATATTACAGAAGTGATCGTGAACGACAAAATAGATCGTGAGATCATCAATACTCTTCGCAGCAGTTATAATGTTTTAGTGACCATCGTCGACGAATTATACGATCGCGATGATTACCAATTCATCTATCAAAATATTGATGATGTTCGAAACATCACCAGTATCAAACATCTCCTCGCTTATATCATTACGACGAAAAAAGGAGATTTGTCTCATTTGCAGCGCGCCGAAGTAATAAATAGTGAAAATTATTTGTATTTTGACGTTCATACGAAAAGAAATCTTGAACTCACTGAGACGATTCGCAACAAAGACCGCACTTATTCTCTGTTGTGGTTATTGGATAAAACAAAGACAGCTATGGGTAGTCGTTTCTTGAAGTACAATATTGAAAATCCTCTTACTGATGTCGAAGAAATAAATCGTCGCTATGGAATCATTGAAAAATTGTTAAACGAATTCATCTTAAAAGAGGATTTACAAAAGAACTTGGATCAGGTCTACGACTTGGAGCGTCTAGCTGGGCGCATTGCCTATGGCAATCTCAATGCTCGCGACTTATTACAATTGAAGAATTCGTTAAGAGTTTTTCCAGCCATTCATAAAATTTTGGAGGAATTGGACTATTCTAAAAACATTGAAACTTTAGATGAATTATATGATTTATTAGAAAGGTCTATCAATGAAGATGCTCCCATAACGGTTCATGAAGGTGGCTTGATCAAAAAGGGGTATGACGATGAACTCGATGAAATAAAGACTTTGAGTAGTGGTTCCAAGGATTTTATTCTAAATTTTGAAAAAGAAGAAAAAGAGCGTACAGGCATTAAAAACTTGCGTGTTGGTTTCAATAAAATATTCGGTTATTATATCGAGATCAGCAAAGGTAATGTCGCTAATGTCAAAGAGGAGTGGGGGTATGAACGCAAACAGACCCTTGCCAATTGTGAGCGCTTTAGCACACCCATTTTGAAAGAGAAAGAGAACATCATCTTGGGTGCTGAAGAGCGCATCATCAATCTCGAATATAAATTGTTCATGGAGATTAGGGATGAGGTCAAGAAATACATTGGTCGCCTTCAAAAGATAAGTCGCATTTTAGCTGAAGTTGACATGATGACCTCACTCACTACAGTGGCTGAAGAGAATGCTTATGTCAAGCCAGAAATCACTTTGAATCGCCGCATCAATATTAAAGATGGTCGTCATCCCGTCGTTGAAAAAGTCAGCAAAGATGATTACGTTCCTAATGACATCATCATGGATGAGGATACGGATATCTTATTGATCACTGGTCCTAATATGGCTGGTAAATCGACTTATATGCGTCAATTGGCCATCATTGTGATCATGGCCCAAATCGGTTCTTTCGTACCAGCCAAAAAATGTTCTATTCCTATTTTTGATAAGATTTTTACGAGAATTGGCGCTAGTGACGATTTGGTCAGTGGTGATTCAACTTTCATGGTGGAGATGAAAGAAGCCAATACAGCCATTAGTGAAGGAACAGAAAATAGTTTGATCCTTTTTGACGAATTGGGACGTGGAACGGCTACTTATGATGGAATGAGTTTAGCCCAAGCCATTTTGGAATACATCCATGACGAGATTCATGCCAAAACGCTGTTCTCTACGCATTATCACGAATTGACTACTCTAGCAGTCGATTTGCCACGCCTTCAAAACGTCCACGTCAGTGCCATTGAAGAAAAAGGAGAGATCACTTTTCTCCACCGCATCAAAAAAGGCGCTGTTGATAAGAGTTATGGAATCCATGTCGCATCTTTGGCCAACCTTCCAAAATCTCTCATCGAAAGAGCTCGTGATATTTTAAATATCTATGAGAGTAAAAATAAAAAGGAAGAGACGTTCACGCAAACATCCCTATTTTTAAATTTAGATGAGCGGGAAGAGACTAAAAATGTCATCGAAGAACGTTTGGAGGAAATTGATCCATTGAAGACGACACCTATTGAAGCATTAAATATTCTATATGAATTAAAAGAGGAATATAAAAAGAAAAAGAAATAGTGTAAATAGAGGTAAAATTTAACAAAATTTTATCTTTTTTTCTCCTTTTGAATTTTGTAAATGTTATACTTTAATAGAATAGGAGGTTAAAATGAACAATTTTGGTATTAATATAATTGATGTCGTCATCGTACTATTCATATTGTGTGGTGGCGTTGTCGGACTAAAACGTGGCGTGTTCAAAGAATTGGTCATGACCATTGGCTATTTAATATTGATAGCTGTTTCTTTGATCGTCAAAGCACCATTAGCGGAATTCCTTTCTTTGCATTTGCCATTTTTTAATTTCGGTGGTGCCTTTGAAGGATTAGTCGTATTCAACATTCTATTATATCAGACTCTAGCTTTTCTCATTGTCTTTGCTGTATTATCCATCATTTTTAACGTCGTTTTGTTGGTCACGAAGATCTTTGAGAAATTGTTAGATTTGACGGTAGTACTAGGGATTTTTTCCAAAATATTGGGTCTATTAGTGGGGCTTATCGATGGTTACATCTTGGTATTTGTCTTCTGTTTTTTACTCTCATTCCCCATTTTTAATCAAACGGTAGTATCTGAGTCCAAGTTTAAAGATCAAATTCTTTATTCCACTCCCGTTTTGAGCAATATCGTGGGCAAGATGAACGATACTGTCAAAGAAGTTGGCAAATTGACTGATTCGGAAGTGATTAAAAATAAAGATGAATTTAATCGTCAGACGATCGATATCATGTTAGAACACGATTTGGTCACTACTGATTACATCGATAAATTAGTCGCAAATGATAAATTGAACGTTCCGGATTTAGATAAAGTAGTTGATAAATATAAATAAAAGAAGTTTTACAACTTCTTTTATTTTTGTTCGATATCAATTTTTTCGATTAGGTGATAATCATAACCATGTCCATCGAGGATGGATATTTTATCGAGTGGTAAATGAATAGTATATTTTATGTTGTCCAAATATTCTTTGTCCACTTGATAATCTTTTAATAGATAGTCGATCTCTTTTTGTGATTCATAGTTGGCAATCAATTCAATTTTATATCCTGGAACTAAAGTGACAATGTTATCTTCAAATAGCGCGGACGTGACAGCTTTGGAGTAGGCGCGAACGAGTCCACTAGCTCCTAACTTGATACCACCAAAGTATCTTACGACGATGCATAATACATGGTTTAATTCTCTTTTTAGAAGCACTTCCATGATCGGAACTCCTGCCGTACCACCAGGTTCGCCATCATCACTCGATTTGCGATTGTCATCGACGATATAGGCATAACAATAGTGGCTGGCATCACGATATCTGTTTTTTACTTCATCGAATATATTTTTAATCTCTTCCTGATTTTTAATTTTGAATAGAAGCGTAATGAAACGCGATCTATTTACTTCTATTTCTGAAATCGTGTTATTGATAATTGTCTTCATCATATCACCAAGTTCATTTTAACAAAAAATGATCATTATGTAAAATTAAGACATAGACTAAATGCGATAAAAGTAATAAAATAATAAATGGATGGAGATCATATGAAAAAGAGTGCTGGTATATTAATTTATAAAAGAGAAAAAAATCATTTAAAAGTTTTGTTATGTCATCCTGGTGGACCTTTTTGGAAAACGGCGAAAGAACACTGTTGGGGAATACCGAAAGGCGAAATTGATTCTGGTGAAAGAGTAATCGATGCTGCCGTTAGAGAATTTAAAGAAGAGACCAATATCGATGTCGATGGTAGTGACTTAGTCTTTTTAGCTTCTAAAAAAGTTTCTAATCACAAATTGGTCATCATCTTTCAAAAAGAGGCTTATTACGATTTGAAAGATTGTAAAAGTAATACTTTTCAATTGCGATATCCAGCTGATAGTGGAGAATTAAAAGAATATCCAGAGAATGACAAGTTTGCTTATTTTGATATTGAAGAAGCTAAAAAAATGATTTTTGTACAACAAGTCGTCTTTCTCGAGAGATTAGAGAAGAGACTTTCAGAAAAATAGAAAATAGTATTGGTGGTGATTTCATGACTGATGAAACTAAAAATTATATCAAAGAAAAATTGAAGTTAGTTCCCGAATTGCCCGGTTCTTATCAGATGAAGAACAGCGATGGCATCATCATTTATGTCGGAAAAGCTAAAAATTTAAAGAGACGAGTATCAAGTTATTTCAATAAGACGCAAACGGGAAAAACTTTGATGTTAGTCAATGATATAACTGATTTTGAATACATAGTCACTACTACTGAGTTGGAATCACTCATTTTGGAAATAACTCTCATAAAAAAATATAATCCTAAATATAATATTCTTTTAAAAGATGATAAGAGTTATCCATATATTGAATTTACCAAAGAAAAATATCCACGTCTAAAAATAGTG
>CANQJR010000013.1 GCA_947624275.1 uncultured Bacilli bacterium | reverse complement strand
CAGAATTAATTGAAGAAAAAGTTCCTCAAAGAGAAAGACTTATTAGATTAAACAATTCAGCAAGAAGACAAATGGAAGCCTTAAAAAATAACAAAAGTATTAAAGATTTAGAATTATTACAAAAACAAGTTAATGAGAATAAGTTGATTGAACAATAAAAAAATATAATAAAAAGTATTTTTTAGCTAAGTTGAAACTGTAATATAACAAAAGTGGTAAATGATTATAAAATAAGAAGAAAATTGCTTTTTTAAAACTGAAAAGATAGCATTTTATTGCTATCTTTTTTGGCTGTTCATAGTTATTTTATCTTTTGTATATACTTTTCTTTTGCTGGTTTCCTTTTCTATACTTTCTTCAAGTCTAAGCATTTGATCAATATTGTAATCATCTTCTGAAAAATCTTCTATTATATTTTCATAATCGTAATCTCTGATAGTTGATAAATAGAAAGAAGCATCTTCTACTATTGCTTGTAAAAAAGCTAGTTCCTCGTCATTTAATAAATCATTCTTATATGAAATCTTTAGTAAATTGTAGTCGTCATACTTAGATGTTTCATAATCATCATTCATATTTTTCCTTTTTTCATAGTAGACATTTTTGGCTACTTCTTGTGCCTCTAACAATTCTTTGTTGTGTACATACTCAAATATGTTAGAGAACATTTCTAATTCATTAACATCATATTTATTAAAAAATATTTCTAATTCTTCATCATTTATTACTTTTTCATTATCGCCTATATCTGCTATTGTAATCATTTTAATTCTCCTTTTTTACAAAAATGCCATTTTTCTTTACATAATTTCTTTTAGCATTTTTTTCAATCTTATTCACAATTTCCTCTTCTAGATCAATTCCTAATATCTCAGATATACCCATTAAGTATATAGCAACATCGGCTAGCTCTTCACCTAGATCATCTTTTTTATTCTCCCAAGCTACATATGCTTCAGCTAATTCACCATAAGCTAAACAGAATTCGACGTTTAAATCGGTGACATTGAATCCTTTATTAACTTTATTTTCATATACTCTTTTCTGTAATTGTTTTAAATCAACCATATTAATCCTCCATTTCAAATCCCTAATTTCTATAATCTTCTATAACTTTTTTTATTAAAAATTTTGATAAAGTTATATCTGCATCTGCCAAGTCATAATCTAATAATTCTTCTATATCAACCCATTTGTATTCAGAATGTACATTTGACTTAAATTCTCCCTTTATATAATCACATTCATATAATTTTAAATCTACTATATGTCCAGGATATTCACATATGCTGTGAGTGATATAATTCTTGATATCTGTCTCAATACCATATGCTTCATCAAAGGCTCTTTTTAATGTCTTTTTCTCATCTTCAAGACCTATTCTGCGCCCTCCTGGGAATTCCCATTTACCATTTAAGTGATCGTCTTTATTTCTTCTAGCTATCAAACATTTTCCATCTTTCATAATTAATGCACATACGACGTCTAATATTTTTTTATTTGGAACGTTATTCGTTATTTCAAATGGTATGCCATTCTTTTTAACGACCTGTTTTAAAAACAAGTTAATAGCTGAACTCATAGATAAACCTAAGTCCGTCAAAACCATAGTGGCTTCTTTTTTAACATTACTATCCACTTGAATATTAATAGCGCTAGTTTTATTATCCATTATCTTCCACCTCGTAGAGTATGTTATAACTAAAATTTTGATACGTCAATAAAAAACTACAATTTTACTACAATTATACTATAAGAATTAAACCTACTGAAGTTTCATATAATAGATTTACTATGATAAAAAATTATATAAAAGGACTTAAAAATGTTTACTAAAATGAGAAAAGTGATAAAATATTAGACAAACCCTTTCTTATAGATGAACTGTTTTTGTGATAAAATGAATATGGAAAGGGAACTTTCTGGAATAAATATATATAAAGGATTGGAGATAGTATATGGAATTAGATTTAAAAAAAGTGCAACAATTGGATTCTAAACAAATATATAATTCAGTGCTACCGATTATGAATGAACTATATTTATCTTTTGAATATATGAATCTTTCTAATGAAGACTATGAAAAAATAGTTTTACAAGAAATTTCAAACTCAAAAAAAACATATAAAGGGAATCAAGATTATATAGAGTATCTAAAGAGAAAAACGAAATCTCATTTATCTGAGATGATTAAAAAGATGTTGTCCGATCCAAAAATGGCATTTGCTCTGTTAAATAATTATATAACTCAAAATATTGTTGATATTTCCAATGATGAAGATGCGATAAAGTGTTTTCAAAAATTGAGCAGTTTTTTGGAAAAATATAATTATTTACCAAATTCAGATTTATTGATTGAACTCATCAATAAAAATGATATTTTTAACGAAATGGTTACCACTATTTTTAATAAATATAGCATTCAAATAACTTCTGGCAAAGCAGAAGAACAATTTGATGACAATTTATTATTATCAACAATAGATACGTATTGCATGTTGAATAGTATTGAGATAAATGAATCTGAAGATATAGATCAAGATGCTTATGATGTATCAGAGTTAGGTTCTATGGATGGACTTAGAATGTATATAAAAGAGATTGGTAAAAAGCCACTATTGTCGGCTGAACAAAAAAGAGATCTTGTTAAAAGAATTGCTGAAGGTGATTCTAAAGCTAGAGATTTATTCATTGAGAGCAATTTGAAATTAGTGGTCAACATAGCTAAAAAATATATTGGTAGAGGATTATCTTTTTTAGATCTCATCCAAGAAGGAAATTTGGGATTGATGACCGCAGTCAATAGATATGATATAAGTAAGGGTTATGAGTTCTCAACTTATGCCTTTTATTGGATAAAACAAGCTATGACTAGAGCTATTGCTGAAAAGGGAAGAAATTTAAAAATTTCAGTAGGTATGTACCAAAGAGTGGGAATGTATAAAAAAGCAGTTACTAATTTGGAGGATAAATTGGGTAGAAGTCCGACAACCAAGGAAGTAGCACAAGAGATGGGAATAACAGTATCAGATGTAAATCTATTGCGTGAACTTCAAGATGATACGATAAGTATTAATACTTATATAGGTGAGGAAGAAAATGCCGAGTTGGGAGATTTTATACCTTCTTCTGATGAGACGCCAGAAGATATAACAATAGATGGAATTTGGCAATCGCAAGTTAGGAAATTGTTTGAAAAGTGTAAATTGGATTCTAGAGAAATAGGAATATTGACTTTAAGATATGGATTTAATGGTAATGATCCCATGACTTTGGAAGAGGTCGGTAAACAGTATGGTTTAACTAGAGAGAGAGTTAGACAAATTGAAGCTAGGGCCCTTATGAAGATCAGAAAATCAAAACACATCAAAGAGTTAGCAATATATACCGCTAATCCTGAACAATCTCTACAGAACATAGAAGAATTTAAAAAGAGATACAAGGAGGCAAAGACGCCATATAAAACATTCTTAAAAGATGATGGCAGAGTTAGAAAAAAAACTGATGGAGATAAGATGACAAAAGAGGATCGTGCCAAGATATCAGATTTATTGCGTACGCCATCATTCAATCAATTGACGGATAAGTTATCATTTAAAGAAGCAGTCATCGTATCATTAAAATTGGGTTATGTAGATGGTAAATCGTTTTCAACAGAATCCATTGCTGAATTTTTAGGGATGCAGCAATCTGAAGTGATAAAACTAGCTAAGAAAGCCTTGGTGACTTATAAGGATAATGTAAATGATTCCTTGAATAACTCTAAAAAAACTGATGGAGTTGGCAAAGGTAAAGTTTTGTCTAAGAAGAAAACATCTTCTCCAAAGTCGAAATGATAAACTGTCTACTATTTTGGAAATTTTAAATAAAGGCATATACAAAAAGTGTATGCTTTTTTATTTGCTAGATGCAGTAAAATAGTCATTGTTTTATCTATTGGCAACGAATATACAATTGAATAAATCGACAATAATGAGATTTCAAAAAAATAAAAGTATCTATACACTAAAATCTTTATAATCGTATTAAAATAATTATTGTATTATATTTAATAACATGATAAAAGGAATATAAAAATAAATTAGAACTTTATGGGAAGATTTATGTATGTTATAATGAAATTAGTTTATATACTATTAGACAATGGAATTAGGTGAGATGATGTCATGGAAGATTATATCTGTAAAATAGCTAATCTTGATGATATGAATACGAAATGGGATTATGAAATAGATAGGGCTAGGGATGACAAAAATAATTGGGTGATATGGAAAGAAAAAAATATTATCAATTTTCAAAGAGGTCTTATCATTCCCTATTATGGATTATTAAATGAAAGAATAATTTGTGAATGTACTGCGGTACTCGATTCATCTGTCATCCAAAATGCTGAGGGTTTAGTAAACGATAAAACGGCTTATTTGATGGCTTTTCGAACAGTGCCAGAATATCAAGGGCAGGGTTATTTTTCTAAGTTGTTCAAATACGCAATTGAAGATTTAAAAAATAGAGGATATGAAAGAGTTACTTTGGGAGTCGAACCTAAGGAGTTAAACAATAAAGAAATCTATTTTCATTATGGTTTTGATGAGCACATCAAAGATGCTAAAGAAGTCTATCCTGATGGAACAGAAATAGATGTGGAATACTATGGAAAAACGATAAAATGAGGAGATGTAGTTATGGTCCAAAAACAGAGTAAGAGAAATTTGAATTGTGACGTTTTAAGAATATTTGCTTTTATATTAGTCATCTTAGTTCATTCTTTGATTAATATCAATTTTTATGGTGCATCCAATCGTGGACTCACCATGCTTTTATTAAATCTTGTCAGACCGATATTTATGACTTGTGTACCGCTCTTTCTCATTTTATCTGGATTTTTGACAAAAGAACCAGAGTTTAATAAGGCCTATGTCTTAAAATTGGGAAAAATACTTTTTACGTATTTCTTGTGTGCGATTGTCTGTTTGGTTTGCTTGCATTTCTTAGAACATAGAGAATTGTTACTACTCAGATATTATGTCTTCAGCATTCTCTCTTTTCATGCTGCACCATATGGTTGGTATGTCGATATGTATATCGGTTTATATTTATTGATTCCCTTTTTAAATAGGCTCTGGGGGGGGGAGAAAGATAAATCATTATCAAACAAGAAATATAAACAGAATTTCATTTTAGTCTTATTATTTTTGTTTGTCTTACCATCTATTTTTAATATTTATGATTTGACGCATCTCAGCTCTTTCTTTCATCATACATCATCTAAAAAGTTCGTACAGATAGTTCCTGATTATTGGTCTAGCAGTGGCTATCCGATCATGTACTATTTCTTGGGAAGATATCTGAAAGAGTTCAAACTTAAAATGAAATGGAAAACTAATGCCTTCTTAATCTTCATAATGACTGTTGTATCTGGTCTATTCAATTTCTATCGCAATTATAATCATCATTTTGCTTGGGATATATTTGATGGTATGCAATCATTTCAAGTGATGTCACTAGCTGTACTAATTGCCAATTTGATATTGAATTATAAACAAATTGAATTGAAAAGTGCTAAGTTAACTAAATTTATTAACAAGTTGTCAGTTTTGACTTTTGGTGGATATTTAGTATCACGCGTCTTTGATGTTTGGTTATATAACCATGTCAATGCGACTTGTTCTACTATTAAAGAAAAGGTCATCTATTTATTGCCAGTTACAATTATTGTCTTCTGTTGTTCACTCATTCTTTCTTACTTCATCGATCTATTATCAAAATACATTTTGAAAACTATGACTCAGCTAAAAGAACGGGTGTTTAAAACAAAGATGAGTGTTTAAACCTTGATATATTAATTATCTTATTTTATAATATTTTCAAGTTGGTGATAAACATGGATTTAAAAGAGCGAAATGAAAGTATGCGTTCCTTCTTTAATGAAAAAATTGATACTTATGACGATACCCATGCTAAGTTTATGGATACTAAAAGAGCTATTACGAGCAATTTAGCTCCTGATGTGAATGAAGTCTTGGATTTAGGCGTTGGTACTGGACTGGAATTGTTCGAATTGTTTAAACGTTTTCCCAATGCTCAAGTGACAGCTATTGACATATCAGAAAAGATGTTGGAGAAGTTGAAGACAAGACCTTTCATAGATCACATCAAAGCTGTTTGTGGAGATTTCTTTTCAGTCGATTTTGGCGATGGATATGATGCGGTCATATCGACTTCTGCTCTTCACCATTTTTTAGAGGAGGACAAAAGACGACTCTATGAAAAAATTTATGATTCGCTAAAGGAAAATGGTGAGTTCATCAATTGTGACAAAGTGGCTTTTAGTTTCGAAGAAGAAGAACAGATGCTTGCTGATTATTATGAATATAAAGATGTATATGCTCACAATGATACTCCTCTTTTCATCGACAGAGAAGTTGAGTTGTTAAAAAATACTGGATTTCGCGATGTCGTAGTCAGGCCGGTTGATCAAGATAATTATCGATTGATCAAAGCTAAGAAATAAATTGCTTGCAATATTTAATTTGTCACTTCAAATAGAGAGAAATGGTGTTAACTATTTCTTTTATTTATGGGCTTTTTATTGTTTGTTGGCGTCGAGTCGTGCTATAATAACACCAGGTGATATTATGGGAAAAGTTAGAACGCGTTTTGCACCTAGTCCAACGGGATTTATGCATATCGGTAATTTGCGCAGTGCTCTTTTTGAGTATTTAATTGCTAAATCAAATGATGGTGATTTCATTTTGCGCATCGAAGATACTGATCAAACCCGTTATGTCGATGGGGCAGTTGATTTCATCTATGATACTTTAAAATTGTGTGATATTCACATCGATGAAGGTCCACTTGAAGGTGGGGAATATGGTCCTTATACGCAAAGCGAAAGAGTGGACATCTATCGCAAATATGCTGAAGAATTAGTCTCACGTGGTGAAGCTTATTATTGTTTTTGTACCGAGGAAAGATTAGAAAAATTGCGTGAAGAAGCTGAGATTAGGAAAGTTGCTTTTATGTATGATGGCCATTGTCAAAAATTGACTCCAGAAGAAGTTGAAGAAAAGAAAAAGGCTGGTATTCCTTATGTCATAAGACAAAAGATGCCTAAAGATGGCATCACTTCATATGAAGATTTGGTCTATGGCAAAATAAGTGTTGAAAATTCAGTGTTGGAAGATCAAATTTTATTAAAATCGGATGGCTATCCAACTTATAATTTTGCCAATGTCATCGATGACCATTTGATGGGAATAACGCATGTCGTGAGAGGTAATGAGTACTTGTCTTCAACTCCTAAATATTTATTGTTATACAAGGCCTTCGGTTGGGATTCTCCCGAGTATATCCATTTGCCACACATCGTTAAAGAGGGTGGAAAAAAGATTTCTAAACGCGATGGTGATTCGACGTTTATGGATTTGTACAATCTCGGTTATTTGCCAAAAGCTATCGTCAATTATTTGGCTCTTCTCGGTTGGTCACCAGAAGATAACCAAGAAATTTTTACAATGGATGAGTTGATCAAAAAATTTGATGTCAAACGCATCAATAATTCTCCAGCAGTTTATGACATTAAGAAATTGAATTGGGTCAATGCTCATTACATCAAAGAAATGTCTTTAAATGATTTTAAAAAACTAGTCATACCTTTCTTAGAGAGAGAATATGATTTAGATAAAAAGAGTGATAAGTGGTTAGATGAATTATTGACTATTTATCAAAATCATCTTTCTTTTGGACAAGAAATAGTCGATGAAGTGCGTCTCTTTTTTAAAGATGATATTGAATTAGATGAAGAGGCCATAAACTTTATGACTAATGAAGAAGTCAATAAAACAGTTGTTGAGTTTAAGAAGCAAATCGAAGAAATAGATGATTGGACAGTGGAGAACATTTCTACGGCAATCGAAAAAACGAAAGAGATAACTGGCAATAAAGGAAAGTTGTTGTTCATGCCAATCAGAATTAAAACGACTGGTCAAATGCATGGTCCAGAGTTAGCTGATACTATTCATCTGTTGGGTAAAGATTTAGTTCTTAGTAGATTGGATTAGGATGGTGTCTTATGCGAATATATAATACTTTAACAAAAAGAGTGGAAGATTTTATCCCTTATGAAGAAGGGGTAGTGCGAATGTATACTTGTGGACCAACAGTCTACAATTATGCTCATATTGGCAATTTGCGCACTTATATTTTTGAAGATGTCTTGGAGAAGTCATTAGTTTATTTGGGATATGACGTTTATCGCGTCATGAATATAACGGATGTCGGTCATTTGACTAGTGATGGTGATACTGGTGAAGATAAAATGGCCAAAGGAGCTTTGCGCGAGGGCAAGACGATTAGAGAGACAGCTCAGTTCTACACCGATGCTTTTTTTGAAGATTGTGCAAAATTGAACATCAAAAAGCCAGCTGTCGTGACACCAGCGAGTGAACACATTGATACTTATATAAAAATGATAACGAAACTATTGAATGATGGTTATGCCTATCAATCGAATGGAAACATCTATTTTGATATAAGTAAAGCCAAGGATTACTATCGCCTATCTGGAAAAAATCCTGATGAATTATTAGTTGGCGCTAGAGAAACGGTCGAAGAGGATAAGTTTAAGAGAAATCCCGCTGATTTTGCTCTTTGGTTCACGAGTTCTAAATTTCAAAATCAAGAGATGAAATGGGACTCGCCTTGGGGTGTCGGTTATCCGGGTTGGCACATTGAATGCTCGGGTATTTCTGGGAAATATTTAGGAGAGTATTTGGACATCCATTGCGGTGGCGTTGACAATATCTTTCCGCATCACACTAATGAAATTGCTCAAAGTGAAGCATATTTTGGCCATAGGTGGTGCAATTATTGGGTTCATGGCGAACACTTGAATGTCGCTACTGGCAAAATGAGTAAATCGAGTGGTGAATTTTTAACAGTTTCACTATTGGAAGAAAAGGGTTATGATCCTTTGAGTTATCGCTATTTTTGTTTGAATAGTCATTACCGCAATCAATTGGTCTTCTCTTGGGATGCTTTAGATGGGGCAGAACAAGCCTATAAGAAATTAAAAAATAGGATTAAGCAATTGGATCGCACTCCTGACTTGAATGAAAATAAGACAGATGCTTATCAAATTCGTTTCAAAGAGGCTATTTCTAATGACTTGAACACTTCATCAATGTTAACACTAGTCTATGATGTATTAAAAGATGATGAGTTATCTGATTTTTCTAAATTGTATTTGATCGACAGTTTTGATGAAGTATTATCTCTAAACTTAATAGAAGAAGATAGAGCAGTCGATGAAAAATTAGAAGCTGAAATTGCTGAGAAAATTGCTGAACGCGATCGCGCAAAAAAGGAAAAGAATTATGCCTTAGCTGATCAAATCAGAGATGAATTATTGGAAAGAGGAGTTAAGTTGATCGATACTAGAGATGGAACAACTTATGAAATAGTTTAATATGTTTGGCTTTGAGTGTCTTTTGTATTTTTTAATCGTTCTCTATTCATTGTTTTATCAATTGTATTGTCTCTTGTTATATGAGAAAAATAAGAAGATAGATATTGAGGATGCTTCGGGATTGTTCGTCTCTAAAGACGTTTTAAATAAAAATGATTTAGCTTCTTTATACGTCACGGAGATGCGTGGTAAACATAATGATCATTATGATATTGCCAGAAATGTCATTCGTCTTTCTAAAGAAGTTTATGACAGTTGTAATTTGGCATCTATGAGTATTGCTTTAAACCAAGTGACCAAGGCCATTGTTTTTAGTAAGAGTGATCGCTCTAAAGAAAAAGTCAAAGCTTTGATATTAGATTGGTCAAATAAGATTTTCTTCATCTTATTCATCATTGCTGCTTATTCTAAAGCCCTCGATTTGATGAGTCTATCATTGGTAGTGATGTTTGTCATCATCTTCATCAAATATAATGATATTGTCAAAAGAGCCAAAGTTTTGGAAGATAATATCAACTACGTCAAAAAAGAGTATAAATTGAACCAGCACGAATGTGAACTCTTACAAAAGAATATGAACGTTCTTTTTTACAATGAACTATCTTTGCACATATTTAACAATAAGTATTAAAGTCTAGAAAACTAGGCTTTTTTAGCTAATGGAAAGGATTGATGATATGAGACAACAACATGTGCTTGAGCCGTTTTATAATCCAGATAGTGAAATTTTGATCTTGGGGACTTTGCCATCGGTTAAGTCACGAGAGGCCAATTTTTATTACATGCATCCCCAAAACCGTTTTTGGTCACTCTTGGGAACTGTTTTTAATGAGCATATCGGACCAGATATCACTGATAAGAAACTTTTTTTGACCAAACATAAAATAGCCTTATGGGATGTGTGCTCGTCTTGTGAGATAAATGGTTCTAGTGATGCTTCAATCAAAAATATTAGCGTTAATGACGTCAACCAAATCATTTCGAAGAGCAAGATTAAACATATCTATACGACGGGGAAAAAAGCTTTTGAATTATACAATAAATACCTCTTTGAAAAGACTAAAATCGAAGCTATATATTTGTATTCTCCATCGCCAGCCAATTGTGCCATACCATTAGAAAAGATGTTAAAAAATTATGAAACTATTTCTAAAATTAGTTGAATTTATGTCTCTTTTAGTTGTGAAATTGATAACTTTATAGTATTATTAAATAAGAATAGGGGTGATGTATCATGAGTAAAATATGTCCAAAGTGTGGTCAAACGATTGATGATGACGCTATTAAATGCCCTTTTTGTAATAGCGATTTGAATGTAGAAGAAAACGAAGCAAATACTTCAGTCGAACAGCCAACAGTGAGTGTTCCAGAAGTCACTGCTCAAGAGAATGCTGAGAGTGCTGCTTCAGCTAGCGATGCGAATGTTTCTGAAGAGGTTTCAACGGAACATAAACCACAGGTTTTACCAGTTAATGAGACGGATAATGTCAACTTTAACCAACAAAGTAGTACGGCTTCTGAAGCTAATGAAACATCAGATACCGTCATTTCAGCAGGAAATGTCTTAGAGGAGATTTCAGTCAGTGATAATGGTACTGATATAAATAATTTGAACATTGAAAGTGTATCAGTATCAACTGATGAAGGGTTATCTGAAGAAGAGGAAAAGCCAGTTGAAGTTCCAACTATGCCTGAACCGACAATTGGTGAAATAGCACCAGATCTATTGGGAAACGTCTATGATCAAGAGGAAAAAATAAACAATGAAAAAATAGCTGAACAGATGCGCCGTGATGAAGAGGAGCGCAAGCGTTTAGAAACCGAGAAGATGAATCAACCAATGGAGAAACCTGATCTTTTGGCATCAGCCTCTAAAAATGATGATGTGGAAGGATCTGGTGTTAAAAATAAGAGCGGTAAGCATAGTGGTAAACACATGATGAACATCTTGACTGCCATCATCGTAATTGCTGCTTTGGTATTCGTTGTTTGGTATTTCTTCTTGCGCGAACCTGATGAAGCTGAAAAAAATAGTTACATGGATCCAATCGTCACTTATTTTAACAGTTATGATGCTGGTAATGTCGAAAACATGTTGTCGGCTTGGGTTCCTTGTCTTGCCAAAAATGATGAAGTGATATCAGAGATAACTAAAAGGGTGAATGATCGTTTAGCATATAAATCATTTTATCTCGAATATAACGAGATAAGAGCTGAAGTGGTCAATGGTCCCGATAAGGAAGAATTGAATAAGTTTTTAAGTGAACGTTGTGAAGTAGTTCCCGAGGTGACAGATTACAAACACGTCTATATCAATGAAAAAATTTCTGATGGTGAAGATAAAGTTATTGAAGAGATTAATCCCGAGTTTTACACAGTGTTAATCGATGGAAAATGGTACATGATGGCACTGCAGGACAAATGAGAGATTGCTCTCTTTTTTTTGCTATTTTTTACGATTTATAGTAGACTACATTTAGGTGATTTTATGGATGTCAAAGCGATCAATGTGCTAGTTTTAGCTTATTTGGGCGATACCATTTATGAAGATTATATAAGAAAGTTTTTGATCAATAGAGGAATATCTAAAGTCAACGATTTACAAAGAGAAGCCTCTAATTTTGTATCGGCGAAAAATCAAGCCCAGTTTTTAAAGAAATTGTGCGATGCCAATTTTTTTAATGAAGACGAGTTGGCTGTCATAAGAAGAGCACGCAATAATAAGAACAGTTCACATCCTAAAAATTGTGATGTCCTAACTTATAAACATGCGACGGCCTTAGAAGCCATTATTGGTTATTTAGAATTGCAAAATGATCGAACTAGAATAGATGAGATAATGAATGAGATATTAGGAGAAAAATTATGTTAGTATATGGAAAAAATGTTGCTAAAGAAATTTTAAAAAGTGATGATAAAATAGAAAAAATAATTATTCAAGAAGATTTTGATGATGATTCTGTACTTTCTCTTATAGAAAAGAGAAAAATCAAACCTATTTTGATGAGTAAAAAAGATTTTTCACGATTTGATAAATATTTCAGTCAGGGTATAATCATGTACATCAAGGATTTTGAGTATGTGGACTTAGATACTTTTATCGATGAGGAAAATGCTAAAGTCGTCATCTTAGATCATTTGGAGGATCCTCACAATCTAGGCGCTATCATTAGAACTTGTGAAGCGGCAGGAATAAGTGGGGTGATCATTCCCAAAGATCGCAGTGTCTCTGTCAATTCCACCGTCATGAAGACTAGTGCTGGTGCCTTGGAAAACGTCAAGATAGCTATGGTTACCAATCTCAATCAAACGATTAAAAAACTCAAAGATGAAGGCTTTTGGATCGTTGGAACTGACATGGAAAACAGTACCGACTATCGCGATATCGATTATTCAGGCAAAATTGCTCTAATCATTGGCAACGAAGGATCTGGCATGAGTGAAAGCGTTAAAAAGTCTTGTGATTTTATTGCTCGAATTCCTATGTATGGAAAAATAAACAGTTTGAATGCATCAGTCGCAGCAGGAATTATGATTTATGAGGTGATACGTTCAAACAAATAGGGGGGCGTTATTATCTACAAAGATTTAAATGATTATGAATTGTTGTACATGATTTCTGAAAATAATGAAGATGCCTATTCTTTAATGATTGATAAATATCGGCCATTGATTTGTAAATGTGCTGATGTCTACTATCAAAAATTTCATGATCAGAGCGTGGAACGAGATGAATTAATTCAAGAGGGCACAATCGGTTTGATCAATGCCATTAATTCTTATATGAGTCAGGATAGATGCTTGTTCTATACTTTTGCTAGTGTCATCATCAAAAGAGAGATGGCGAGATATGTTAAGAAAACTTTGCGGAATAAGCAGTTGATTCTGTCAATGGCAGTTTCTTTTTCTGAAAATATTGGCACGGATGATCTTTTGTTAGAGGATACGTTATACGACATCAATGATAGCGTTGAAAATGCTTATGATGATAAGTATTATGGTGAAATATTGTATGCATTCAAATTTGAATTGACTGATCTTCAAGCCCAGATATATGAATTGCGCTTCAACAATTTTTCTAACAAAGAAATATCACTATTATTGGATATCGGTTATAAAACAGTTGACAACTGTCTTCGAATAATTAAAAATAAATTTAAAATATATATACAAAATAAAATTTAAAAATGCTATACTTATAATAGGGTGATAGTGATGGAGACACTAGGACAGTTTTTTTCATATAATAATGATCCAGAGACGGTTAGAGATGTTTTTTTGTCTTTAGATAATCAAATGAAGTTGATCCATGAACGTGGGTATTCAGTAGATATCAACTCCAGTTCTATCGTTTATGAAAATGGTTTGGGATTTGCTAGATTCAAACCCAACTTGACTGAAGAAGAGCGCAAGAACAATGTTGTCGATTTGGCCAAGTTGGCTGTTGGAACTTATTTTTCACTTCCAACGGGCAGTTTCTCTGATTATACTCATTTTCCCAACGATTATATCAAAGATAATTTCGCCATAATGGAAACGTGTATATTGCCAGCTACTGATAATGATAATTATTATCGTGATGTCTTAGTGAATGGTTCGTCAGCTTATTATAATGATTATTTAAAAGAATTAAAAGCAAGAAATTCTCAAAATCACACTCCTCATAGTAATAGTCGCGTTTTATCGTATTCTACTCAAGAGGGTAGAGCTATGACTAATGACAATAATAAGGAGGCTGCTTTCATAAGTATAGCCTTTTATCCGATAATGGCAATGTTACTCACAATAGTCAGTTATGCAATCTATATTTTAGTAAAATAAAATATAGATTTTTTTATTGTTGTTTAAGGATTATTATATATTAATGGCGATTAAATGTAGTATAATGATAGTGGTGATTATTTATGCATAAAAAAGTAGTTGTTTTTGGTGGCGGTACTGGTATTTCCTACTTGTTAAAAGGTTTAAAAGATTTTCCAGTGGACATAACGGCTATCATTACTGTTGCTGATAATGGCGGGTCAACCGGTCGTTTGCGCGATGAGTTCAACATTCCTGCTGTTGGTGATATAAGACAAGTGATAACTAATCTTTCGGAAGTTAGTCCAGAGATTAAAAAATTGATGAGTTATCGTTTTTCAACTTATAGTGATTTCGATGGTCACGCACTGGGAAATTTGATTTTGATTGGCATGCATGAGATAACTGGAAGTTTGAAAGATTCAATTGCTTGCCTAAGTGAATTATTGGATGTCCGTCATAAAGTTTATCCCATCTCGGAAGATGGTCTAACACTGATGGCTGAGACAGTTGATGGTAAAATTATTGAAGGAGAAAAGGAAATAACGGCTAATCACGATATCAAAAAGAGAGTTTTTTATAAAGAGGAACCAAAAATTACAAAGGAGGCGATAGATGCTGTTTTAGAAGCTGATTTGATCATATTTAGTATGGGTAGTTTGTATACGAGTATTTTGCCTAATATTATCGGTAAAGAAATGCGTCGTGCCATTCGCAATTCAAAAGCTAAATTGATGTATATTTGTAATGCGATGACACAACCTGGCGAGACTGATGATTTTGGCGTTAGCGATCACATTGATGTCATCAATAGTTATTTGGATAAGAGAAAGATTGATGTCGTCGTGGCAAGTAATACGGAAATCGATCAATCCATCATCGATAAATACCGTCGTGAGGAAGAGAAGAGCAAAGTGATCATCGATTATGCGAAATTAGATAATTTAGGTGTAGAAGTGATAGAGAGTGATTTATTGGTTTTAGATGATGGAACACTAAAACATGATAGTCTATTGTTGAGTACAATCGTGTTTTCTTATTTGATGAGGATTTGATATGTCATTTGCCACAGATGTTAAAAACGAAATATGTGAATTAAAACAATCGAAGACAGAGAACATAGCAGAACTATCGGCCTTTATAAGAAATAATGGTCATTTCACTAAAAAAGAAATTTTACTCTACACCGAAAATATGATGATAGCTAAAAGAATATATTCTATTGTCAAAAATGTTTATGACGTCCATTGTCAAATGACGACAAAACAAAATGTTGCCTTCAATAAAAATAATGTTTACTACATCGAAATTAAAGATAAAGTCAATTTGATCTTAAACGATTTATCCATTTTCGATAGTGATAAAAAGTTTATCGAAACACCGCACAATTACATAATTGATTCAGAGGAAGAGATGAAAGCCTACATAAGGGGAACGTTTTTGGCTAAAGGTAGTATCAATGATCCCCAAACTTCACAATACCATCTCGAATTCCTATTTGATAAAAAACATGAATCTGTTTTTCTACAGAGGTTATTAAATCATTTTGACTTAAATAGTAAGATTATCTTACGCGATACTAAATATATGGTCTATTTAAAAGAAGCTGATAAAATAGCTGATTTTCTCAAGATGATCAAAGCTTATAAAGCGGTTTTATATTATGAAAGTGTTAGAGTTGTTCGTGAACAAAAGAATATCACTAATCGTTTGAACAATTGTGAACAAGCTAATACTGAGAAAACTATTAACACATGTAATGCTCAATTAAAAAATATTGAAACCATCAAAGAAAAAGTTGGATTAGATATTTTGGATGATAAGTTGCGTCTAGTTGCTGAATATCGTCAAAAATATCCTGAATCTTCACTAGTTGAATTGAGCGAAATAATATCATTAGAAACCGATACTAAAATTACTAAATCAGGCTTGAATCATCGCTTTAGAAAATTAAAAGAATTAGCTGACAAATTACAAAATGATTGATTAAAAGAGAAAAGTTTATTCTTTTCTCTTTATTATTTTATCGACTAATCCATAGTTTAGAGCTTCGGTACTGTTCATGAAATTATCCCTTTCAGTATCGTTTTCAATCGTCAATAAATCTTTGCCAGTATTCTCAGACATTATGTGATTCAATTTATCTTTTAGTTTTAAAATTCTTTCGGCAGCTATTTTAATTTCTGTTGCTTGACCTTGAGCTCCACCTAGGGGTTGATGAATCATAACTTCAGCGTTTGGTAAAATGTATCTCTTTCCCTTAGTTCCACTCGATAAGAGAAAAGCGGCCATACTTGCGCACATTCCTAGGCAGATAGTAGAAATATCGCTTTTGAGAAATTTCATCGTGTCATAAATGGCCATGCCACTAGTGATACTTCCACCTGGGGAATTTATGTAGAGCGATATGTCATCATTATTGATGGAATCTAAATATAGTAGTTGAGCTATGACGGAATTAGCTAAATCATCATCAATCTCACCACTTATAAAAATGATCCTCTCTTTTAACAATCTCGAAAATATGTCATAACTTCGCTCTCCAAGTCTTTCACGATCTACTACTATTGGTACTAAGTTCATATCATCACCTATATAAATAATAGGTTCATTCTAGTTATAATATACATAAAAATGTCAAAAAGAAAATAAAATTTAAAAATGAGTGAATTAGCTGCTGAAGTATGATAAAATGTTTATAGATAGAAAGAGGGTAGACCATGATTGATAAAAATTTGAAGGTTACGATTTTTGGCGAAGAAAAAATTTTAACAGCTGGTACTACTTTTGAAGAACTGGCTAAATTATATCAATCACGTTTTGATTATCCAATAATTGTAGCACGTGAAAAAGGCATGTATAAAGAGTTGTCAGAAGTTATAGAGGGCAATTCAGAAATAGATTTTTTTGATTTCAGCAATTGTGAGGGAAATCGCATTTATTTAAATGGTCTAATTTATTTAGTCACTTATTCTGTTAAAGAATTATATGGTAAAAATACTAAAGTATTCGTAAGACACACCATTGATAAGGGCTTATATATCGAACTTAGCAAACCGATCACTCGTGACATGATTAAAGAAATAAAGAATAAGATGAATGAAGTGATTGAACAAAACATCCCCATTTCAGCTAAAAACGTTTCGCGTTTGGAAGCGATTGAATATTTTGAAAAACTTGGTGATAAGGATAAATCTTCGATGCTTCTATATAATACCAACAGTTATATCACACTATATAAATTGGGTAATATGTATGACTTTTTCTTCAGTAAAATGCCGACTTCAACTGGTGTTTTAGGAGAGTACAACTTGGAATATTTGAATGAAGATGGATTCATTTTGATGTATCCCAACTTATATAATTTAAAAGAGATTAAGAAATATCAACACCATCCTCAACGCTTTGAAATATATAAAGAGTATCATGAATGGGTAAAAATTATGAACATTCAAAACGTTTCTGATCTCAATAGAGTTGTCAGCAGTGGCAAAATTGGTAATTTGATCAGATTGGATGAGACTATTCAAGCGAATAAATTGTTGACAATTGCCAAAGATATATATGAGCACAAAGATAGGATAAAGATCATTTTAATAGCTGGGCCATCATCTTCGGGCAAGACGACGACATCGATAAAATTGACTAATTATTTGACCAGTTTTGGATTGAATCCGGTCCCTATAGCCATGGATGATTATTTCATCTCGCGTAAAAAAACGCCTAAAAATCCTGATGGTACATATGATTATGAGTGCTTGGAAGCCGTTAACATCGACTTGTTGAATGAAAATGTCAACAAATTATTAAATGGTGAAAAAATAATTGCTCCCATCTATAACTTTATAACTGGTGAACCAGAATACATCAAAGAGATGCAGTTGGAGAAAAACGATATTTTGATAATTGAAGGAATTCATGGTTTGAATCCTGAAGTTTTAAAAAATATTCCGAAGAGTCGTAAGTATAAAATTTATATATCACCATTAACTGGTTTAAACATTGACAATCACAATCGCATTTCAACTTCTGACAATCGCCTTCTCCGTCGCATCATTAGAGATAATCGAACCCGTGGTCATAAAGTTGAGACAACGCTGGAAGGTTGGGCTTCCGTGAGGCGGGGAGAAGAAAAATATATTTTCCCATATCAAGATGAGGCAGATGTGACCTTTAATTCTGCTTTGCTCTATGAATTGGGAGTCTTAAAAACTTATGCTGAACCATTGTTATATTCCGTCGATCCCAAGAGTGAATATTATGATGAAGCAAAAAGATTGATAAATTTGTTAAAAACATTTTTGCCAATGCCATCAGAAGCTATTCCTGATGATTCAATATTGCGTGAATTCATTGGCGGGAGTTGTTTTGAAGTAATATGAGGAGATGAATTTATGAAAAAAGTAGCAATTAATGGGTTTGGAAGAATCGGACGTCTAGTTTTTAGAATTATGGAAGAGGATCCTGATTTGGAGGTCGTTGCCATCAATGATTTGACTGATGCTGAACAATTGGCATATTTGTTAAAGTACGATACTAATCATCGCAATTACCGAGTTGATGAAATCGGTTTTGAAGATGATATGATTGTCGTAGGAGATCGCAAAGTTAAAGTATATGCTGAAAAAGATCCAGCTAATTTGCCATGGAAAGACTTGGACATCGATGTCGTTTTTGAGTGCACTGGACTATTTACTGACAAAGAAAAAGCTAGTGCTCACATAAAAGCTGGTGCTAAAAAAGTTATCATATCTGCTCCTGCTAAAGGAGATGTTAAGACCATCGTTTACAATGTAAATCATGAGACTTTGGATGGTAGTGAAGAGATCATTTCAGCAGCTAGTTGTACAACTAACTGTCTAGCTCCAGTTCTTGCCGTTCTCGATGATGAGTTTGGTATTGAAAAAGGTTATATGACGACAGTTCATGCCTATACTAATGATCAAGCGACATTGGATATAGCTCATAAGAAGGGAATTAAGGCTCGTCGTGGAAGAGCAGCAGCAGCAAATATCATTCCTGCTTCTACTGGGGCTGCATCAGCAATCGGTAAAGTTCTACCAAATTTGAATGGTCGCATGGAAGGTACAGCAATGCGCGTTCCCGTTCCAACTGGTTCTGTAGTCGATTTAGTTCTCGAGTTGAAGAAAACGACGACTGTTGAAGAGATCAATGCTGTTTTGAAGAACAATGTCAACGAAACGCTCAACTACACTGACGATCCAATTGTATCTAGTGATGTCATTGGAGCATCTTGTGGTGCCCTAGTTGATGGTCTATCAACGAGTGTCTTAGACGTCGATGGAAAACAATTAGTAAAAGTAGTTGCTTGGTATGACAACGAGATGAGTTATTCTTATCAAATGGTTAGAACAGCTAAATATTTAGCTAATAAATAGAGTTTGATATGTGAAGGAGTAGATAGTGATATCTACTCTTTTTATTATCATTTGATATATGTCAAGTTATCTAACAATTGTTTGTCCCTTTATTGGGTATGTGATATAATTGATTTAGAAAATTGAGGAGATGCTATATGAAAAGAAATATTAGAGATTTTGCTTTGAGTGATAAGAGAGTATTGATAAGATGTGATTTTAACGTTCCGATGAAAGAAGGAAAAATAGTTGATGACAATCGCATTGTGACTAGTGTTCCCACTATTAAGTATGCAATTGATAACAATGCTAAAGTCGTTTTGTTCTCACATCTAGGAAGGGTGAAGGAAGAAGCTGATTTAGCTAAAAACGATTTGGCTCCCGTTGCTGTCAGATTGAGTGAACTTTTAGGAAAAGAAGTGAAATTCGTCAATCAGACGCGCGGTTTAGAGTTAGAAAATGCCATTGCTTCCATGAACAATGGAGATGTCATTCTCGTTCAAAACACGCGTTATGAGGATTTAGATGGTAAAAAAGAGAGTGGAAATGATCCTGAACTTGCTAAATATTGGTCTAATTTAGGTGACATTTTTATAAATGATGCTTTTGGTACTCTACATCGTGCTCATGCTTCTAATGTTGGCATTGCGAGTAATTTGCCATCTGGAGTTGGTTTCTTAGTTGAAAAAGAGTTGCAAGAATTGTCACGATTGGATGATCCCGAGAGACCATTTGTTCTAATTTTAGGTGGTAGTAAAGTATCAGATAAAATTGGTGTCATCGAAAACCTCGTCACTAGAGCTGATCGCATTTTGATCGGTGGTGGTATGGCCAATACCTTCTTAAAAGCCAAAGGTATCAATATGGGTAAATCAGTCATCGATGAAGAGAGTTTAGATTTTGCAAAGAGAATGCTTGATACATATCCTGAAAAAATTGTTCTACCAGTCGATGTCAATGCTTTTAAGGATTTCAATAATGATGCTGAAAATCGTTTTGTAGACGTAACTTCTTTGAGTGAAGAGGAAATGGGATTGGACATCGGACCTAAAACAATTGCGGAATTCGCTGATGTATTGAAAAGTGCTAAAACCATTTTTTGGAATGGACCACTTGGAGTTTACGAATTCACCAAATGCATGGAGGGAAGTAGACAGATTTTAGAAGTTTTAGTTAAGATTGATGCCAAAACGATTCTCGGTGGTGGTGATATCGTAGCTGCTTGTGATAAACTCGGTTACAAAGATAAAGTTACACATGCTTCCACTGGTGGTGGAGCAACTCTTGAATATATGGAAGGTAAACTTCTTCCAGGGCTTGCTTGCATTCCTGATAAAGGCTAATGAAAAATATTAAAAAGAATGGAATAATACTAGTATTCATAACGATAATAGTATTGTTCTTCGTCATCAAAGATGACTATAATGATATTGTAAGTGCTCTTGCTAAAGCCAATTTATTATTCATTATAGTGGGAATGTTTTTTACAATATCATATTGGTTTTTTAAATCTTTGGCACTTCATAACATTGTCAAAGAATATCGTGAAAAAATAAAGGTAAGTCAAATATTCAAACAAATAACTATAACACAATTTTTCAATGGTATAACTCCTTTTGCTTCTGGTGGACAACCGATGCAAGTGTACATGTTGAAGAAGAGTGGAATAAAATTGACCCATAGTACTAATATTATCGTTCAAGATTTTATTCTTTATCAAATGGCTCTCATAACGCATGGGGTCATAGCTGTTTTATTAAATGCTCATTTTCATTTTTTAGAGGATAATCCTTTGCTCCGCAATTTGACTATTTTGGGTTTTATGATTAATACTTTAGTGGGAATAGGTCTATTATTCGTCAGCTTTTCTAAAAAATTTAATCATTTTGTCGTCAATAGAGTAATCGGTTTATTCACTAAAATAAAAATTATTAAAAATAAAGAAAAGACAGTTGAAAACTGGAAACGTCGTCTGACTGAATTTAATGAGAGTGCTGTCATTTTGCGCCAAAATAAAATGTTAATCGTCCGCGGTTATATATTCAATCTTTTGGGATTGTTGTGTTACTATTTAACGCCATTATTTGTCATCTATTCTTTGGGTTATGGCAGTTCCATATCAATTCTTGCTACTTATGTGAGTTGTGCTTATGTCAGCATCATTGGAGCTTTCGTTCCCATTCCTGGAGGAAGTGGTGGTATCGAGTACAGCTTTTTACAATTCTTTGGCAATTTCATTCATGGATCAGCCTTGTCAGCAGTATTGATCGTTTGGCGTTCCATAACTTATTATTTGGCGATTATTATCGGTTCAATTACTTTTAATACGTTTAAGGGAGTTGATGAAAATGCGAATAGGTCTATTCACTGATACATATCCACCATACATAAATGGTGTATCGACGAGTGTCTTAATGCTCAAAAAAGCCTTGGAGAAAAAAGGTCATCAAGTGTTTGTCGTCACGGTCAATCCTGAGGACTTGCACTATCGTTTCGAAGAGAATGATACCATTATTAGGATTCCTGGCATTCCTACGGGGATTTATGATTATCGATTGACGGGTATATATCCTGTTAAAGCGATCAATATAATTCGCAAATGGAATTTGGATGTCATCCATTCACATACGGAGTTTGGGGTGGGAACGTTTGCCCGCATCATTGCCAAGCAGTTCAACATTCCTCTCGTCCATACTTATCATACGATGTATGAAGATTACATCCACTATATAACAAAGGGTTATTTCGATAAATCGAGTAAGAAAATAGTTGAGTATTTGACCTTGTTCTATTGCGACAAAACAGCTAATGAATTGATCGTTCCAACTAAAAAAACTTATGACTTGTTCAAAGAGAAATATGCCGTCGATAAAAATATTCACATCATTCCTACCGGAATAGAAATAGAGCGTTTTTATTCAGAAAATACGGATAAAGAAAAAGTAAAAGAATTAAAAATGAAATATCAAATCTTAAAGGATGAAAAAGTCATCGTCTTCGTCGGGCGTTTGGCCAAAGAAAAGAATATCACTTTCTTGATCGAGAATCACAAAGATATAGTCAAACACAATCCTGATGTCAAATTGTTGATCATCGGTGATGGTCCCGATATGGATGAATATAAAAAATTGGTCAGCAAATTGAAATTGGATTCTAACATTCTATTGATCGGTAAAGTTCCTTATGATGAAATGCCTAATTACTATCAGTTGGCCGACATCTTCGCCACTGCTTCGACGACTGAAACACAAGGACTTACTGTCATTGAAGCAATGGCTGCGGGGATAACGCCAGTCTGCATCGAAGATGAGAGCTTTCAAGACGCGGTTATCGATGGTTTGAATGGTCGCTTTTTCCACAACAAGAGTGAATACATCAAAATGGTTAACGACCTAGTCGATCATCCGGATCTATTGGAACAATATTCAAAACAGGCTAGAATAAATGCTGAATCACACAGTTCCAAGTATTATGCAGAGCGCGTTTTAGATGTCTATAAACTGACGCAAAAAAAACCGAAGAGTCGCTTTAGACGTTTCTTGGATAAGTTCAAACGAAAGGAGAATAATTGATGAATAGATTGATCGTTGGCAATCAAAAGATGTACATGGATTACGATGATGTCGCATCTTTCATCTCTTCCCTAAAAGAACTCGATACTGATAGCGTTATTATTTGTCCCAGTTATCCTTATTTAAAGTGTTATGAAGAAGTAGTCAAAGTTGGTGCGCAAAACGTCTCCACCGATGATAATGGAGCGCATACTGGCGAAGTTTCTGCGAGTCAACTGCAATCTTTAAATGTCTCTCATTGTATAATTGGACATAGTGAGAGAAGGGAATATCAAAAGGAAAGCGATGAAGAAATAAATCAAAAAATGCACCAGTTATTAGCTAAAAACATCGTTCCCATCTTATGTATCGGTGAAAAGTTAGAAGATCGTCAAAGCGGTTTGACGACTGAAGTTTTGAGAAGAGAGTTGCATGCCGATTTAAAAGATGTATCTTCGGATGCTGTTGCTAAAATCGTCATTGCCTATGAACCCATTTGGGCAATTGGAAGTGGTGTTACTCCATCTGATGAAGAAATTGATGAGGCCATTCGTTTTATCAAAGAGTATTTATCGGAGACCCTTAATTGCCAATGTCGCGTTTTGTACGGTGGTAGTGTCAGTGAAAAAAACATCGACAGTTTGAATGAGATCCCTTCGATTGATGGTTATTTGATCGGTGGTGCTTCCACTAAAATTGATTCATTTAAGTACATCGTCAATAGTCAAAAGAGGGCTTAAAATTGTCAAAGGACTGAAAAGTCCTTTTTTTTCGACATAACTTGACATAGTTAGTGAATATTCGCTATATAAAAAGATAATAATTTGTTGTATAATCGTAAGTGCGTGAAGTAAGAAAGGATAAAAAGATGAATAACATTAAAGTGCTTATGATTGACGACAATAGGGAGTTAATCAAAATGGTAAAGGAGTATTTTAGTGATCACGCAATTATTGATATATCTTTAGAAGCTCATGATGGAGTTGAAGGTATGAGATTAATAAAAGAGAATCAAAGTGATTACGACGTTGTAATTTTGGATTTGATAATGCCAAAAAGAGATGGTGTAAGTATTCTCGAGGAAATGAATGATTTGGAAATCAACAAGAAGGTTGTCGTATTAACCTCTTATAACAATGAGAGTATGATAAGAAGAGTATCGGAGTTAGGAATTAATTATTTCATATTAAAACCATTTGACTTAGTCGATCTCGAAAAGAGAATATTATCGTGCTTCGATCCTCAAAGCGAAAAGAAAAGTATCGATCTGTATCAAAATAATTTACAGATATCTGTTACTAAGATTCTGCATGAATTGGGTGTTCCTTCTCACATTAAAGGATATCAATACATCCGCGAGGGAATAATGATAATTTATAAAAATCCCGATGTCATCGGTGGTATAACGAAAGAATTATATCCCGAAATTGCCAAGCGTTTTGATACGACTGTCTCACGTGTAGAGCGTGCCATTCGCCATGCGATCGAAGTCAGTTGGAATCGTGGCAATTGGGATTTGATGGAAGACATTTTTGGTCATAGCGTTGACATTGATAAAGCTAAACCGACCAATTCGGAGTTCATTGTTACCGTTGCTGACAAGCTTCGTCTTGAATATCATGAAATATCGTATGCATAGTTGTCTTAAAGGGCAACTTTTTTTATTTATATTTTACAATGTATAATTGTAAATGATGTGAGACAAAAATAAATAAAAATAAAAAGCAATATGATATAGTTAAAATGTAATTATAGATTATTGTTTTTTTGTTCAAGAATATGCCTAGTTTCAAGAGGAGTAAGCCAATTTAGAGATTGCATAGGGATATTATTTGAACGATTCAAATAAGCTTTCATTTGTTTTAATAAATCATCATAAGAGTAAAATTTAAGATATGAATAAAATCTTTGTTGATCATTTCTATGGGATCTTTCAACTTTACCATTATGTCTAGGGGTTCTAGGTTTAATAAGTTTGTGTTGAATATTTAATGAATTAAGGAATATATCAACTGGATGAACTTTCTCGGTTTTCATAGTATAAGTAAATTCTTGACCATTATCAGTTTGGATAATTTGAGGTTTATATCCAAAATAAACGATAGCTCTTTTAATAAAATTAATAGTTGAATAGGAAGATTGTTCTTTGTACGGATAAATAAATCTTTCACGAGAGGCTTCATCAATAACAGTATATTGATAGAACTTGTCGGGTATCTGACCAACATAACAATCTTTAGGAACAACTTTAACGTCTAATTGCCATTTAATACCAATATCTTTGGGAGTATCATAATGTTTAGGAGTATATTTTGTATGTTTTTCTTTATTGACATTATACTTTAATTTTCTAACTACTCTAAATAAAGAACAAGCATGTCTAGAATAACCTTTTTCACATCTTAATTTACCATAGAGTTCACAAAGAGATATATTTGGATTTCTTCTTATATAATTTTTAATCCAATATAGTTCTTGTTTTGTATGGGAATTAGGATGAGGTGTAAGAGGCTTGTGAGATTTATCAATAAGAGATTCTTTGTTACCATCAAATCTTCTATTCCAACGCATTAGAGAAGCCTTAGAACATTTATATCTTCTACAAACAAAAGATATAGGGTTTCCGTTTCTATAGAGTAAAACAGCGTAATATTTTGTGTTTAAAGAATGGGGATAATGTGATATACTTGTCATAGCGATAAATCCTTTCTAGTTAAAATTTTGTTTACAAATTACATTTTAACAGATTTATCGCTTTATTTGTATATTCGAGGTCTCACATCAATTGTAACTCTACAA
>CANQJR010000012.1 GCA_947624275.1 uncultured Bacilli bacterium | reverse complement strand
TGAGGCGACTTCGAGTATCGATACGCGAACTGAGAAAATTGTTCAAGATGGAATGGATAAATTGATGCAGGGAAGGACAGTCTTTGTAATTGCCCATCGCTTATCGACAGTTCGCAATTCTAAAGCTATTATGGTTTTGGAAAATGGTGTCATCATCGAAAGAGGAGATCATGAACAATTGATTCAACAAAAAGGAAAGTACTATCAATTGTACACAGGGGCTTTTGAATTGGAATAGGAGATGATCATATGGATTTGACTGATATGGCCAAAGAACAATTAAAAAATGTTAAAGGATTTATTGCCGCCAATAATTATAACATCATTAAAGTTGAAGAAAATTATTGTGAATTAGAAGGAAAAGTGACCGAGCACAGTTACAATCCTTATGGCATTGTTCATGGTGGTTACATATTTGGACTTGCCGATACTGCGTGTGGCATTGCTGCTCGAAGTACGGGAAGAACAGCGGTGACTTCAAGTGCTTCCATTGAATATTTGCGCGCTTGTAAATCTGCGAAGATCAAAGCTGTTGCCAAAGCAATTAAAGTAGGTTCTAATCTTTCTTTTTACGAAGTGTTCTTGTATGATACCGATGATAATTTAATTGCCAAAAGCGATATGAGTTATTTCTATTTAGATAAATAAAAGTCATTCTTGACTTTTATTTTATTTTACATAAATTTATGAATTTGTTATAATTATTATGGTGATAATTGTGAAAGATAAAAGAGATGGAACAAGAGCAAGAGCCTTATTCAAGACTGATGTCATCATAACTGAAAAAGAGTTTCAAAAATTTCAACATTTTTATTTGAACAAATTTAAAAATGCCTTTATTCCCAAACTCATACTCATCTTTTTAACCATTGCGGCCATAGCCATCAATGTAGTAAAGAAAAAATATTTTTTGGTCGGTCTAATCATTTTTTTGGTCATCGTCTATTTGATCGTTTTAAAAGTTACGATCAATTTACAAATTAAAAAGAAATATCAAAACAGTATTAAAATAAATATGTTAAAAGAGACTCTTGTTTTTTATGATGACTATTTAGAGAGTGAGTCTTCTCATAGCCATTTAAAGATCAAATATGAAGATATTTGGCAAATATATGAAACTAGAGATAACTTCTATTTGTTCACTAGCAACAGAGAAGCCTTTATCATCATTAAAAATAATATTGACGATTTAGATGGCTTTAAGGAGTTCATATCAACTAAGGCTAAATATAAAAGGTATTATCTATGAAATTTTATACGTATAAATTAAATTTGTTAACTCTTAACGTTCTAGCAATTGTCATATTGTTCTCTTTGGTCATCATTCATTATGTCTGTTTTCAAAATATTGATTTCATCACCAATATCGATTTGGGTATCATGTTAGTCGCCCTCGTCTTTTGGTTCATATTACACGAAGTTTTACATGGAATTGGTTTTTTGATTTTGGGGAGAGTCAAGTTCAAAAACGTCGTTTTTGGTGCAGAGTTGGAAAATGGGATTTTTTATTGTATGTGCAAGCAAAAAATAACTAAAACTAATATTTTGATATCATTATTATTTCCCATCTTTTTCATTGGAATTATAACATATATAATCGGTCTTTATTTCAATAATAATTTGTTGATCCTATTGTCAATCGTCAATATCTCAGGAGCTGTTGGTGACATAATTATGACTTTGGACATCTTGGCCATGCCGAATGACATCTTTTATTTAGACTTAGATGATGCGACCAGTTTTACTATTTTGAGCACTCATCCATTACAAGAGAAAAAATATTTTGGCATCAAACTCGATAATCATGGAAAATATACTAGTGCTATCAGCGCTAAAGATTATCAAAAATGGCACATTAGTAAGACATCAATTATCATTTTAACTGTTCTTTTGGCCATCAGTATTTACTATGTCATTTCCACATTGATAAATTGATTATTGTTATTGCATCCGTTTTGCCATATAATTAAAATAGTGGAGGGAAAATTATGGATGTCCGTTTTTATCGCTTGGTAAGGCCACTCATCAAAGCCTTTTTTTACATCGTATATCGTCCCATTGTCATTGGAAAAGAAAATATTCCTAAAGATGGACCATTCGTTTTAGCAGGAAATCACACCAATAATATGGATTGCCTTTTTTTAATTGCCACTAATAAGAAAACGATTCATTTTTTAGCTAAAGATGAACTTTTAAAATCGAAGTTCGGTTTTATTTTTAAAGCTATGGGAATCATTCCTGTCAATCGTCGTGAAAAAGATCACACAGCTCTACCAACAGCCATTAAAGAGTTGGAAAAAGGACACGTCATTGGCATTTTCCCCGAGGGGACTTTTAATCGCACTAGCGATGTCATCATGCCCTTTAAGATTGGCGCTGTAAAAATGGCTCACGATACTCATAGTAGAATTGTTCCTTTTGCGATTGTCGGCAAATATAAACCATTTGTCAAAAGAATGAAAATCATCTATGGCAAACCATATGTTGTAAAAGATGACAATTTAGATTTAGAAAATGCGAAATTGATGGATAAAGTCAAAGCACTATTACAAGAAAAGAGGTAAAAAAATGGGTATTATTAACAAAATAAAAAGGTTGAAAAAACCGAAGGCTCCTTGGAAAAAATACTATTCTAAAGAAAATTGTAAAATCGAAATGTCAGAGAGTTCTATTTATAATTATTTTGAACAGTGCGTCAGCGGTTTTCTAACATCACAAGCATATAATTATTTTGGGACGACTGCTACTTTTCAACAATTTTTAAACGATATCGATAAGGTTGCTCGCGCTTTTCGTTCACAAGGAATTAGAGAAGGGGATGTCGTCACCATATGCATGCCCAATACGCCAGAGGGAATAACTTGTTTTTATGCTTTGAATAAAATTGGTGCCATTGCCAATATGGTCCATCCACTATCGGGTGAACAAGAAATAAAATATTATTTGAATTCGACTAAAAGCGTCATGTTAGTAATGATTGATATGTGTTATGAGAAAGTTAAAAACATCATTAGAGAGACTAATGTATACAAGACAATCATCGTTTCTGCTAGAGACTCAATGCCTTTTTTGCTCAGCGTTGGTTATCAAGTGACTAAAGGGTATAAAATTCAAAGACCTCATGCTAGTGAGGAATATATTTATTGGAAAGATTTCATCCATAAAGGTGATAATTATAATGGTAAATATATTTTTGATGCTACTAAAGATAAACCAGCTGTCATCTTGCACAGTGGTGGGACAACTGGTAGTCCTAAGGGAATCGTATTGTCAAACGGCAATTTTACCGCTTTAACTGAACAGATTCGTGTCGTTTTTAACAAATTGCGTGCTGGCGATTCCGTATTGGCCGTTTTGCCCATCTTCCACGGTTTTGGATTGGGTGTAAACATCTTTGCACCTCAGTGCTTGGGATGTAGTGTCATATTGTTGCCACAGTTCGATACCAAAAGATTTCATAGGATTTTACAGAAGGACAAACCCAATGTAATTTTGGGCGTGCCAACTCTATATGAAGCACTCTTAAAAATTAATGATAAAGATTTGGATTTATCTTTTGTCAAATATGTCGTCTCTGGAGGAGACAGTTTGAGTTTGCCATTTGAACGAAAAATAAATGCTTATTTGCACGATCACGGTTCAAGCGTCGTCGTCGATCAGGGTTATGGTATGACAGAATCACTTGCCGCTACGGCTGTTGCCCAAATTGGGGCTCATAAAGAGGGAAGCATCGGCATTCCTTTGCCAGGCAATTATTATAAAATCGTAAGAGTGGGTACTCAAGAAGAAGTCGGTCCATTAGAAGATGGCGAAATATGCGTCTGTGGTCCGACGGTCATGATGGGGTATTTGGACAATGAAAAGGAGAATAACGAAGTTTTACAATTGCACTCTGATGGCTATATTTGGTTGCACACTGGTGATATCGGTTATATGGATGAAGATGGCATTTTCTTCTATCGTCAAAGATTGAAACGCATGATCATCACGAGCGGTTATAACGTTTATCCGCAACAGATTGAAAGTGTCATTGAATCGCATGAAGCCGTTTTGAAATGTACTGTCATCGGAATACCACATCCTTATAAAGTCGAAGTTCCCAAAGCATATATCGTCCTCAAAAACGGTTATAAAGAATCATTAGCTCTAAAGGCCAGTATTAAGGATTTGTGCAAAAAGAATTTAGCTCAATTCGCCGTTCCGCGCGAGTTCGAATTCCGTCAGAGTCTTCCTCAAACTTTGATTGGTAAAGTCGACTTTAAACAATTGATGCAGGAAGAAGTAAAAAAACAAAAAAAATAGATATGGGTGATTAAATGAATAAAGATAAAGGAAAATATGCATATTCAATATTGCGTTTCATTCTAAAACCAATTTTTAAATTGTATTACAATCCACAAATCATCAATGCTGATAAAATTCCTAAAGATGGTTCCATTTTGATCGTCGGTAATCACAAGCATATCATGGATCAATGCTTGACGATAATTGCCACTAGACGCATGATTCACTGGATGGCAAAACGGGAATATTTTGATAATTGGAAAACGCGTTGGTTTTTCAAAATGACTGGTGTCATCAGAGTTGATCGTGCCATCAAAGATGAAGAAGCTAAAAGTGAAGCGCTAGCCGTTTTAAAAGAGGGTGGAGCCATCGGTCTATTTCCTGAAGGAACTCGCAATAGAACTGAAAATTTTTTATTGCCATTCAAGTTCGGAGCTGTCTCAATGGCCTCTAAGACCAATGCCACTCTAGTTCCGTTTGGAGTTAGTGGTGATTATCGCTTCCGCAGTAAGAATTTGCGCATCATTTATGGGGAACCTTTTAAAGTCGGAAATATGTCACTAGAAGAAGCTAATCGCAAACTGGAAGAAGAGGTTACTAAATTGATGTTACAGGGACAAAAAAAATCTTGATGTCAACAAAAAGATTTTTTTTATTTGGCCATTGACAAGCGTACAAATTACACATATAATAGAGTTGTAAGTTAAGGGGTGATAATATGGAAATAAATAATCCGCTATATAAAAAACAAGGCATTCATATCGTCAGTTCCATCTTTACCATCGACAAAGGTGTATGTAAAGTTTTATTGATTCAGAGAAATAACGAACCTTATAAAGGAAAATGGGCTTTAGTTGGTGGAGCATTGTATAACAATGAAGAGTTGGAAGAGGGGATGATGCGCGAGATCAAAGAGAAGACTAATATTACTGATGTACAACTGCTTCCTTCTAAAAATTATAGTCAAATCGATCGTTCGCCATTAATGCGCATGATTGCCATAACGTATATAGGTATCATGAATATTAAAAAAGCTAATTTGGTCACTAGTACGATCAAAACGCAAAATGCTGCCTGGTTTTCCATTGATGACATCCCTGATTTGGCCTATGACCACAATCAGATTTTAAAAGATGCCATTGAGTTATTAAAAACGTGCATTGTCTCCTCGGACATTTTAAAGAGTTTATATCCCAATGGCTTTACTTTACCAGAAATTCAAAAAGTTTATGAAGCCATTTTCAACAAGCAACTAGATCGGCGCAATTTCCGCAAAAAAATGCTGAGTCTTGGACTGATCCAAGACACTAATAAATTGGTCAGGTTTGAAGGAAATAAACCGGCTAAGTTATATAAATTTAAAAAGAGTAATGAGAATAAAAATGTATTTTGATAAATACATTTTCTAATGAAATATAATGTGTACAAAATACACAATAGAGGTGTGAATATGGGTAAAAAATTATGTGTTATAAAAAAAGATAAATTATATGTATACGAAATGAAAACGAGTTTGCGATTTTATAAAATTAAAGAAGAAATTTTAAAAAAGGGTGTGGAGCACATCAATGGTATTTATAATTTCAATATCGATAAATTAGACTATTTTAAAAACAATGAAGAAGTTAAAATAGAGAATGATTATGTCTTCTTAGAGGAGAAAAAGATATTACAAATAGGCAATAATTTGAAGATGTATTATAGAGGTTACAAATATCCAACTATTTTAAATTTGGCATTGGCAATACGTGATGGCAATGTGGTTGGTTTAAAAAAATTGAACGAGTTTAGGGCACCACAATACATCCACAAGATGTCAGAGAGTAAAAAGAAAAATAATTTGTTAAAGAAATATCCATATGATTGTTATGTCGATCTTATCACGAATTGTTTTTCTCTAAAGAAAATTAAAGTGATTTCATATCGCAACATGGAAGAGTTGATCAAAAACATTGAAGATGTCACCAAATATAACAGCAATTTTGATTGTGGTGATAAAGATATGTTCGATATTGCTAAAAGAGCTGAATTATCGATGTTCACTCTTGATGATTACGCTAAAAAAGATAGCGGTATCTCCCTTTTTAAAAAGACATTATTGAAACATAAAAAAATCTATGAAATGTTGAAAGAAGCAACTGTATAGGAGAAAAAATGATTTATTTAATGCGTCACGGGTTAGATGATGAAAAATATGTTGGTGGTCATAGTGATGTAAGACTATCTGACCGAGGAATTGTCCAAGTCATAAAAGCAAGTTTATTCATTCGAGATAATCTCGACATTGAAAATGGGATTATCTCTAGTGATGTGCGGCGTTCCCATGAGACCGCTTTAATAGTCAATGAGATTAATCGCGATAAATATGAACATTTAACTCTTTCGCTATCAGAACAATTGCGCGAGTTGGATAAAGGTGATTTGACTGGACGAGATAAATCTTTATTGACGATTGAAGAAAAGAGCATTTTGAACACTGAAGATATCAATCTAGCTTTTCCTAATGGTGAGAGCATGCGAGATTTCTACGAGCGAATTAAAAATTTGGTGGATATGAATTGGTTTATAAGAGGAGGAGATACAAAGCAATTGTATGTCACGCATCGAGGTGTCATCAATATGATTTACTTCATGTTTAATGATGAACCATTATCGATGAATAAGACAAAATTTGGGGTGGAACACGCTTCCATCCACGAAGTTGATTTTGTTAAAAAGAAAATTAAAAGAATTTATTAATTATGGGAGGATTTATATGTATAAGCACAAAAAGATAGCTATCACCGGCGGACCTTGTGCTGGTAAGACAACCGCTATGCAGCGACTCGTTGATGAGTTTACGGAAAAAGGGTATCACGTCTTTGTCATATCAGAGGCGGCAACTGATTTGATGGAAGGTGGCATCAAACCATTCGGTGATGATGCTTGTGATTCGCTCGATTTTCAGCGTTATGTCTTAGATTTACAACTGGCTAAAGAAAACCTTTTTGAAAGGTATGCCAATAGTTGTCAAAGTGATACAATCATCTTATGTGATCGTGGCATGATGGATAGTCGAGCTTACATCAGTGATGAAGAATTTGCCTTGCTTTTAGACGAACGTCGTCTAAGTGAAATGGAAATCATGGCTTCTTATGATGCCGTCATTCATCTAGTGACTGCTGCTTTGGGTGCCAGTGCCTTTTATACTACACAAAATAATCGTGTTAGAATGGAAACAAAAGAAGAAGCCATTGTCAAAGATCGAGAAACACTCAATTCGTGGTTGGGACATAAAAACGTTCATATCATCGGTAATGAGACCACTTTTGATGAAAAGATAAATCGAGTTATTCAAACGATTTATGATGAATTAGGTGATCCATATCCCCTTCAAAAACAGCGCAAATTTTTAGTTGATGCGATTGATTTTGATGAGATGCAAAATCAAAAATTGATCAAGTTAGAGATTGAACAGTTATTTATTGATGGTGATGAAAAACAGAATGCGATGATTCGTAAAACGAGTAAAAATGGTGAAAGTACCTATAGTTATACTATTAAAAAAGATACGAAATCACCCCATATTAGAATTACAACTTCCCAAATCATTGATGAACAGACGTATCAGAATTGGCGTTCGCGTACTGATTGTGAACCCATAAAAAAAGTGCGTTACTGTTTTGCCGACCATGGTCAATATTACCGACTTGACGTTTTTGAAAAACCTGAGCAATTGATCATTTTAGAGACTGATTTAACAACTATGAGTGAAGAGATCATTCTTCCCGATTTCTTAAAAATAGATCACGAAATAACGGATGATTTTTCTTACCGCAATATAAATTTGTATCGTGAACTAAATCATCCCCAAATGATAAAAGTCTTAAAAAAATAGTTAATAATTAGCTGTTCTTTGATATAATTGGTCTAGGTGATATTTATGTTAAAAATGACAAAAGATGTCTATGGTGCTAATCTGGTGACCCATAGTAGTAAGTTTCATGCTGATGACGTTTTTGCAACTGCTTTTTTGAGTACGATCGTCGACAATCCCATAGTTTGTCGCGTAAACAGTGTTCCTTCTGATTTGAGTGACGATGTCATCGTCTATGACATTGGTTTTGGTAAATACGATCATCACATGAAAGAGTTCGATATGCGTCATGATAGTGGTGTGAAATACGCCTCATTTGGTCTTCTCTTCCGCGAGTTTGGAATGCGCTATTTGGAGATGATCGATAAAGAGTATGCTCCGATGGCTTTTGCGATGATTGAGCACGATTTAGTCGAGGGAATTGATGCTATTGACAATGGTGAGTTTCCTGAAATAAATGCCAATTATACATATAAAAGCCTTGATGCCATCATCGGAGACTTCAATGTTTGTTGGGATGAAGAAACGGATAACGACATCTATTTTAAACAGGCTGTCGACATCGCTTTGATGATCTTTTCAGCAGTGGTGCGAAAGACCTTTGCCAAAGCTAAAGCTAAAAAATATGTCGATGAAGCGATATCCAAAAGTGCGAATCATATCATGTATTTGGAAAGATATCTGCCATTTAAAGAATTCATTCTTCTTTCCGATGATCCCAAAGCTCAAGACATCTTATTCGTCATAACGCCATCTGAACGCGGCGGTTACAATATTCATACTGTTCCCAAAGATCGAAACACTCATTTGACGCGTTGTGACTTTCCGGAGGAGTGGGGCGGACTTTCCAATGTTGAGTTACAGAAAGTCTCAGGTGTCAAAAGTGCTACTTTCTGTCACAAATCTCTGTTTTTAGCCGCCTGTCAAGATTTGGATGATGCCTATACAATGGCTCAAAAAGCCATAGCTAATCATCAATTATGAGGTGTATACTTGACATAAAAGTGTCCATTTACAAAACTTTTTATTTCTTTTTTTCTTTATTATGATATCATTAAATAGAGGAGTGTTATTTATGAATAATAGTGTTAAAAGTGTTGGAAATGTTGTCTTTTTAGTTGGTCTTGTCCTATTCATTGTTGCGTTAGTAGTGGGACAAGTTACCGATATAAGCAAAGTAATCATCGATTTGGGAATGGGGTTTGGCATTTTGATTGAGTTCGTCGGTCTATGTCTAACATATCGCAGTGAAAAGAAGATGGAAGGCAAGAAGCAATCATTAGAAGCTAAGACGATTGCTGAAGAGAAGAAGAAAGAAAAAGAAGAAAAGAATGAAGAAGTTCTTGAAGTTAGTAAGAAGAAAGAAATAGCTGAAGAAAAAGTAAAAGAAGTCAAAGAAGAAAAAGAAGTCACTAAGAAGAAAAATACTACTAGTGGAAATAAGAAAACCAATAAAAAACCAGTTCCAAAAAAGAAAAGTCCAGCCAAGAAGAAAAATGTAAAAAAAACTAATAAAAAATAATTAATAGTAGACGTATGTCTACTATTTTTGAGGAATGATTTAATGAAAAATTGGAAAAAAATAATCAGTTGGGCCATCGTCGTTTTTATCATGTTCATCATTTTTTATTTTTCCCATCAAGGACATAATGACTCCAGTAGTACCAGTAGTGCCCTAACTTTAAAATTGTCTTATCTATTCAATTTGAACAATATGTTGAGTTTTGATAGTTTGCATAAATTGATCAGAAAAGTAGCGCATTTCATCATCTATTGCTCTTTGGGAATATCCTTTTATAATGCCCTATGGCAAACCAAAAAGAACAATTTATTGGCAATTTTGTTAATGACGATATTGTTCACCATGACTTATGCATTTAGCGATGAACTACATCAATTATTCATTCCTGGTCGAAATGGAGCTATTGCTGATGTATTTCTCGATACCATCGGTGGTAGTGTCGGTGGCTTGATCGTCTATTTGGGTTTAAAAGTTAAGAAAGAAAAGAAGAAATATTTGTCTTAATTATTGATAAGATAAATAAATTTTAGTAAAATTATGATAAGAGGAGAGATGAATTATGGACTTCGATATTATAAAAAGCACGGAAGATAAGATGAAAAAAGTCGTTGAAGCAATGGAAAAGCGTTTTCAAACAGTTAGAGCTGGTCGAGCTAATCCCAGCAGTTTAGATGGAGTTATGGTCAATTATTATGGAGCGATGACACCATTAAAACAATTGGCCACGATCTCTGTTCCTGAAGCTCGTCAATTGTTGATCAAACCTTTCGATCGCAGTTGCCTTGGCGCTATCGAAAAGGCTATTTTTGAATCCAACTTAGGATATACTCCTAACAATGATGGTGAGACGGTTCGCATCGTCATTCCTGAATTGACTGAAGAGCGAAGAAGAGAATTGACCAAGCAAGTCAAAGCTATTAGTGAAGAGGGAAAAGTTTCAATCAGAAATATTCGTCATGAATCACTTGAAGAAATCGAAAGAGCTGATTTACCAGAAGATGAAGAAAAAAATAAGAATGCTGCCATTCAAAATCTTGTCAACGAATACAATAAAATAATTGATGAAAAACTAAAAGAAAAAGATGAAGAACTATTGACAGTATAGTTCTTTTTTAAGGAGGGGTATTATGAATTTTGAGAGTTTTAAGACTTATGAGCCACTCTATATCATTGGTCATAAAAATCCTGATGTCGACAGTTGTATATCGACTATTTTACTTGCGAAAATCTTTAAAAGTAAGGGAATCGATTGTTACCCATGTCTTTTGGATCATGATTATGAGGTCGATATCTATAATAAGAACATCTTAGATGACTGTTGTTCTTTGGAGATGAGAACAATTGCCAATAGTGATGAATACAATTACGTTTTAGTCGATCACAACGATCCGAGTCAATCAATCGGTTTTGGCAAAAGGATCGTTTGGGGAATTGATCATCATAAAAACGCTAATATTTTATCCAATGTCGTCATCTCAGAGCGCTGTTCCTGCAGTCTGTTCATCTACGAGTATTTTAAAGATGTCTATCCTTTTGACAATGAAGAAAAATTTATGATTTATATGGCTTCTTTAGCTGATAGTCTCTTCTATAAAGGAAGTCGTTTCACTCTAGAAGACAAAGCTTTGATCGATGAATTGGGATATGATTTAGATGCCAATGAACTGTTTAAAAAATACTTTATTCCAACTGACTTGAGTGATGGTTTAAATAGGATATTCAACAATACTGATATAGAAAATAATAATATTAAAGTATACAATTATAGAGGAATTAAATTTGAGAGTGCTGTCGTCAAAACGTATAATCAGTATGAATCTTTAAAAAATGATTTTATTAAAGAAGTTGAAAAAAGAGATAATTTTTTAGGTATTTGGATCGATTTTGATAAAGAGATGAGTTTTGCCTATTTCAATTACAATGGCATCGTCAAAGAATTCATTTATGACTGTATAGCTAGTCGTGCTGCTACTGTCATACCTGACATATATAAATACATCGATGATAATTTACATAACTGAAATATTTACTTGCATTATTAAGTATTTTTATATATAATAATCTTGTTGTGAAAAGCTATGATTAGGAAATAGTAATAGATCATATTCATTTTTAGAGAGTTGTCATATTGGTGCAAGACAATAAATGGATACCTATGAATTCACCCTATAGTTTTTAGGCAAAAACTAAACGTCTACTCGCGTTAAGAGTATTGAGTGCATAGTTTAACTATGAATTAAGGTGGTAACACGGTTGAAATCGTCCTTTGGATTTTGACTGTGTTTTATTTTGAGGAGATGATTTTAATGAAAGAAAAGCAAGAAATGATCAAAAAAGAATTGGAAAAAGATTTAAAATTGGTCAAGACGACTAATGATTTAAATGAATTAAAAGTGCGCTATCTTGGTAAAAAGGGTATCATCACAGAACTAACTAAAAATATGAATGAGTTGTCAATTGAAGAGAAGAAGGAAATAGGGCGTCTCTCTAACGAGTTGCGAGGAGAATTGGCTGAGAAGATTTCGGAGTTAGAGAATGAATTGCACGCCAAAGAGTTGAATGAAAAGTTAGTCAATGAAAAAATTGATGTGACGATGCCAAGTACGAAGTTGTCAGTTGGATGCATGCATCCCTTGACGAGGATTTCTGATGAGTTAGAGGAGTTATTCATATCGATGGGATATGATGTCGTATCTGGACCCGAAGTCGAGATCGACAAATACAATTTTGAAATGTTAAACTTGCCCAAAGATCATCCGGCTCGCGATGCTCAAGATTCTTTCTACATCACTGATGAAGAACTTTTGAGGACACAAACTAGTGCCGTTCAAGTAAGAAGTATGTTGAAGAATCAGGAGAAGAAACCTTTTAAAATCGTTTGTCCTGGTAAGACGTATCGTCGCGATGCTGATGACGCTACCCATTCACATCAATTCATGCAGATGGAGGGATTAGTTGTCGATGAGAACATCACGCTAGCCGATTTGAAAGGTACTTTAGAAGAAATGGCGCATCGCATGTTTGGTAACGAGCGCAAAGTCCGTTTCCGTCCTAGTTTTTTCCCTTTCACGGAACCGAGTTATGAAGTTGATGTATCTTGTATGAAATGTGGAGGTGCTGGTTGTAACGTTTGTAAGGGAACGGGTTGGATTGAAGTTTTAGGTAGTGGAATGGTTCATCCCAACGTCTTAAATGTCTGTGGTTTTGATGCGAATAAATATAGTGGTTTTGCCTTTGGAGTAGGAATTGAAAGAATTGCTATGTTGAAATATGGAATAAATGATATTCGTGATTTCTATACTAATGATTTGCGCTTTTTGAAAAATTACAATAGAGTGGAAGGGGGAGACAAATAATGAAATTGAGTCGTAAATTTTTAAATGATTACATCGATACTAATAATTATTCTGACTCTGATTTAGCTGAAGCTATGACGATGATTGGAAACGAATATGAATCAATTGAAAAAATTAGTAGTGCTACTAATATTGTCATCGGTTATATAAGAGAAATAGCTGATCATCCCGATAGTGATCATTTGCACGTCTGTCAAGTTGAAATTAAACCTGGTGAGGTCGTGCAAATCGTCTGTGGCGCTCCCAATGTTGACAAAGGTCAAAAAGTTTTAGTCTCTCTTCCAGGAGCTGTTTTACCTGGAAATATAGAAATTAAAAAAGGAGTTATTCGTGGTCAAGAATCTAATGGTATGATTTGTAGTTTGTCAGAACTCGGCATCGGAACTAAATATCAAAGTGAAGAAGATAAAGCTGGTATTCATATTTTAGATGATGACGCTCCAATTGGTGAGGATGGAATTGCTTATTTGGAATATGATGATACGACTATCGATTTCGATTTGACTGCTAATCGTGGTGATTTGTTGAGCGTGATTGGTATGGCTTACGAAATAGGTGCCATAACGGGGAAAAAGGTTAAATTGCCAAATGATGAAATCAAAAGAGAAGTTGATGATATCAAAGATTATGTAACAGTTGACGTCAAAACTGATAAATGCCCACTATACCTTGCTCGTGCTGTCAAAGATTTACAGATTATGGATAGTCCCAATTGGCTCAAAGCGCGCTTGATAGCTAGCGGTATTAGACCGATCAACAACGTTGTCGACATCTCGAATTATGTCATGTTAGAATATGGACAACCTCTTCATTTCTTCGATCATCGCACTCTCGGAAATAAGATTGTTGTAAGACAAGCCATCGATGGCGAAAAGATAGTTACGCTTGATGGACAAGAGCGCATTTTATCGGAAAAAGACATCGTCATTGCCAATGACGAAGGACCAGTTTGCTTAGCTGGTGTCATGGGTGGATTGAACTCTGAAGTCGAAGCTGATACGCAAGAAATCATCATTGAAAGTGCCATTTTCAATTCCGCTAATATCCGTCGTACCGCTAATAAAATTCTTCGCAGTGAAGCAAGTAGTCGCTTTGAAAAAGGAATCGATCCTCATCGCACTTATATGGCTATCGATAGGGCCTGTCAATTGTTGGAGAAATATGCTCATGGAACGGTGGTCAAAGGAATTCAGAAATACGATACTTGCAAATATGAAGACAATGTCATTGCCATAACTTTACATGATGTCAATTCATTGTTGGGAATTGAATTCACTGAAAAAGAAGTTCTCGATACTTTTGAACGATTGAGTTTTGAAGTCAAAAAGGATGGAGACAAGTATTTGGTCAAAGTTCCAAGCCATCGCTTAGACATTCACATAAAAGAGGATTTAATAGAAGAAATAGGGCGCATTCAAGGAATTGATAAACTTCCTTCAACTTTGCCTATCATGGCCAATGTTCCTGGTCATTATGAGAGTAAATATTATTTTAATAAACAGATCAGAAATCGTCTTGCTGCCTTGGGATTATATCAAGTCAGATGTTATACTTTGACGGATGAAGAAAGTCTCAATCGCTTTAGCAATGATAAGAGGGATGCCATTGTCCTTGCTTCACCAATGAGTGAAGATAAGAAGTACTTGCGCACTGGTCTATTGCCTTCTCTATTAAGCGTTGCTAATTATAATTTAGCTCGTAAAAATAATGATGTGATGATTTTTGAAGATAGTGACGTATATTATTTAGAAGAGGGTAAGACGACTCAAAAATCATTGATTGCTGGTATGATGTTTGGAACATATGAAACAAATGAATGGATGCATGAAAAAATCGATATCAATTTTTATACAGTTAAAGGTGTGTTAGAAAACTTATTTGAATACTTGGGATTCAGTAACCGCTATCATTTTGATACCATTGATATTCCCAAAGATTTTCATCCATACCAAACGGCTAGAATCACCATAGATCGTGATCCAATAGGATACGTCGGTGCAGTTCATCCAACCATTAGTAAAAATAAAATATATGCTTTTGAATTGGATTTAGATAAATTGTTTGCCGTCAAAGTACGCGCTGTTAAAAATAAAGAAATATCTAAATACCCTTCAATCGTCAAGGACATGTCTTTTGTTTTAGATAGAGATATCATCGTTTATGACGTTTGTGAAACGATCAAAAAAGCTTGTGGCCGTCTTCTAGAAAACATTGAAATATTTGACTATTACGTCGGTGAAAATATTGGAAATGATAAGAAGAGTATTGCTTTTAAATTGACTTTCATGGATAGTAATAAGACTTTGAATGACGATGAAGTGATGACTTTGTTCAACAAGACTATTACTGAAGTGACAAAAAAGCATAATGGAGTGTTAAGAGATAAATAAAATTATCTCTTTTTTTTATTTTTTTCTTTTATATTTGTTTATTAATGTTATAATATAATAGAGGAAAGGATGGTGGATAGTATGAAAAGAAAACTAGCAGTCTTCATGATTTTAGTTGGTGTTGTATGTTTAGGTGGTGGTTGTGCGTTGATGTTTGTTCAGGATGATAACGTCGCTGAAAAAACTGATACTGATGTAGGTAATCAAGAAAAGGTAATTTCAGAAAGTGATCTAAAAGAATATACTACTTATGACAATTATCAATTGCAAATGTCAGTTAGTGTGACATCAGAAAACAATACTTTGGAGACAAATAATGTCAGTATAATTGATGTCAAAAATAAAATTATCAATACTACGATAACAGCTATGGGAACGAGTGAGTATATCTATTTCGATTTGAATAATAAAATCGAATACTATTCTAATGATCAAAACAGTTGGAATAAAAATGTTAACGATACTATGAATTTACCAGATTTTTCTAAAATAATTACCAAAGTTAAAAATTTAGAAGGAATTAGTAAGACAGGTAACGGCAGTTATAATTATGTGACAAGTGTAACAACTGATACGGGAACGTTTGAGAATATTCCAGTAGTAGTGACTTTTTCTAATGATGGTTACATAAAATCCATATCTTATGATTTGTCATCTACTGATACTAGTCTCTCTAATTATGTCATTTCTTATTTCTTCACTGACGTCAATAAGAATAGTGATGTCGTCATCCCGCAAAACATCATTGATAATGCCACAGCTGGAACGGAGACGACAACGATCAGTTACATCAGTGAATAGATTGAATTGATCATGAGAATAAAAAAGGAAAGTTCATCTTTGAACTTTCTTTTACTTTTTCATATTTTCCAAAATATCACGGGCAGCGATTAAACCTGTGGCGGCTGCCGTGACAATGTTTCCCGCTTTTCCTGCACCATCACCGATGAAGTAGACATCATAATCCTCTAATTTAAATTTGTTATTCGTCATTATTTCATTAGAGAAAAACTTTATTTCGGGACCATAGAGTAGGGTTTCACCATTGTTTACTCCAGGGATTATCTCATTTAATTTGTCTAAGCCTTCAATTATATTGGTTATGATGCGATGTGGAAGAACTAGTGCCAAATCGCCAGCTACACAATCTTTTAGGGTAGGTGTTATGTAACCTTTATTAATGCGATGCCATTCACTGCGGCGAGCATCTTTTAAATCTTTTAAGGTTTGAATGATCGGTTTGCCATCTCCTAAAACGTTGGCGATACGAGCGATTGATTCACCATATTGACGAGTGTTGGTGACGGGCTCAGTCAAATGAACTTTAGTGATGAAGGCAAAATTAGAATTGTTGGATTTGACATCTTTTAGAGAATGACCATTGACACAGATGTAACCATAATAATTCTCTTTAGCTACAAATCCACCTGGATTGGTACAGAATGTCCTTATTTCATCACCATATGTCTTAGTTTGAATAAAAATAGTCGGATCGTATATGACGTTACAAAAATCTTCTAATATCTCTTTTCTAACCTCAACTCTAACACCGATTTCAATGCTTTGAGACAAATAAGAAATATTATATTTATCAGCTAATTCTTGAATCCATTTCGCACCAGTACGTCCTGGAGCAACGACGACCTTTTTAGCTTCGAAGACTTCTTCTTTTTTATTTATCATCACTTGTACTTCATGACGATCTTTGGCGAGACTCTTGATGTCTGTCACATTAGCACTCTCCATTAATGTGATTCCTTTATCACGTAAAAAATTAGTAAAGTTCTCAATGTATTTTGGTAGGTGATCGCTTCCCAAATGTTTCTGTTTTATCAAGAGGAGGCGAGCTCCTGCCAAAGCCACTTTTTTGACGTATTCATCAGCTTTTTCCATATCAGAAGGAAAGACATCACTATCCATGCCAAATTTAGTGAATATTTCTTCAGTATCATCAATTATTTTATAGGCTTCTTCTTCAGTCATGTATTTGAATAGATCACTTTTTCCAAGTTTGGGAATGAAATTAAGTTTGCCATCAGAAAAAGTTCCAGCTCCACCATATCCTGAAAGGATTTGACAGGGGTTGCAATTGGCACATTTCTTACCAAATTTATTCATTGGACAAACGCGGTTTTCAGCAAATTTTCCTTGATCGAGAAGAAGAATTTTGAGTTTATCATTATTAGTTATCAATTCATAGGACGTGAACAAACCAGCTGGTCCAGCACCGACAATAATGACATCATATTTGTTCATTTCACCATCTCCATAATTAATTATACATTAAATTTATTTTTATTTGAATAAAATAATATAAAATATTTTATAGATAAACTTGCAAATATTTGTTATAATGAATATAGAATAGAAATGGGTGAGTTTATTATGTATTATTTTGCATTTGCAATCTTCTTTGCTCTCAACTTCTCATTATGGTATATAATTCCTTCCTTGGGATTGAAATACATAACTAAAGTAGGGCGTAAGAGAAAAGATAAAAAACTTAATACAGAAATCGCAGCTTATGCTATTGTGACTGTATTATATGTCGTCATATACATCATGTTTTATCGCTATTTTTCCATCGCTATCAATGACATTGAAAGTACGAGTAATAGTGTCAAATATTTCGTCAGTGAAACGACTAATACTTCATTGATGGTCGTCCTATTCTTCATCGTATCAATCTTATACGATCTATATACTTTTTATTTAGCTAAGAAAACATTTAGATTAAATAAACCGAATTTGGGATATATCTTCTGTTCACTAACTGGTTTTTTCAATATTTTGACTTATTGGTTTTCCAATACAATCTTAAAATTGAATATGTATTCTTTTTCAGCTAGCAGATATATCATCAATTCTTTGATGAAAGCTGATTATGAAATATTATTATTCTTATTTCCAGCATTAGTATTTATCAATTTTGCTCTATCATTTATTGAGGAAAAGTAGTAAATACTTTTTTTATGGTCAAATAATCAAGAATGGTATTGGTACTAATATTGACCATAATTCCAATGATTAGGCCATATAGACCAATTTGAAAAAAAGAGAAGAAGAGGATGGATAACGTTTTTAAAATGATGCTCATAACTTCATTGACCATCAATTGTTTTGATCGATCAATTCCTTGCAAGATGGCAATTAATGGAGGATGGATGTAGTAGAGAATAAATATTGGTAACAAAAAGAGTAAATAGTTTCGGCCATATGAAGTATTATAGATCAATTTTAAAAAGAATTGAGGTGCTAATCCGAGTGTTATGACGACTGCTAAACCGATTATCAAAGATATGCTCATCGCTTGTTTCATCTTTCTTTTAATAGCTTTGATATCACCTAAAGCATAATATTTAGAAATCGTTGGCAAGAGACTATTACTAATGGCAATACTAAAAAAATTGGGTAACATTATCAAAGGGAGAACATATCCTTCAATTATGCCATATTCCGTAGTTATATAATTTTGACTATATCCCACTTTGCGCAAGATGAATAGGAGTATGATCGGTTCAAAAAAATAGAAGATAGAAGAAAAAATGTGACCGCTAGTATTGGGAATTGATATGTTCAATATGTTTTTTATGTACGTTTTATTGGGCCAAATATCTTTTTTCGTCAAATGGAGTTTATTGGGTAGAAAGAGGAATAGTACTAAAAAAGAAATGGTCTCACTAATTATATTGATCAGAATGACACCACAGACAGCACTGATGATATTATTATTCATTAGTTTGGGAATTACTGTGATTATTAAAACAATTCTAACTATTTGTTCAACTATATTAGAAATGACATGGGGAAGCATCTGTTGTTTGCCAAAAAAATAAGATCTGACGATACTGGACATGCTGATGAATGGAAGAGTTAGACTGATGGCAATAATTGGATATATACAACGCTGTTCGTGTAATAAATTGATAGCTAAATATTTAGATGAGATGATCAAAATGACTATGACGATTAAATTGATTATAATCGATATTGGTAGTGTTGAAAATAAAATGTTCTTATTGTTGTAATGATCTTCTGATACCAATTTCGAAATTGATATTGGTAGACTCATCTGGGTAATAGTCATAGCTAAAGAAAAAGTGGGAAGGATCAACATGTATAGACTGACTCCTTCGATACCGATAGTTCTCGTCATTATTATTTTGATGAATAATCCCAATATCTTGGTTATAAAACCACCAATTATTAAGATGATTGTCGATACAATAAATTTTTCTTTCATAGTTCAATTTATGTAAAAGACAATAAAAAAAGAAGATGTAATCTTCTAATAATTGATACTATATGAAAAACAATCCAGCAATCATTGAACCGAGCATTATGATTAAAAAGAATACAGATATGATTTTTAATACTAATTTGTTCATTTGCGCCACCTCAAGAATAATTATAAACGAAAATGTTTAAAAAGTAAAATAAAATAGCATATTTATGAATGATTTGAATATATTTTAGTGGTGATATTAATGAATGTTTATAGCAAGAAACAAAGTATTCAAAAGCAAAAGAAAAAGTATTTATTATTTATTAGTATGATTTTAATGAGTGTTGTTCTAGGATTCTTTTTCTATTTCATCATCTCTGATGGAAATAAAGATTTAGTCAGTTCTATTCAACAAGATTTTTTCCAAAGTATAAAGGAACATCACATTATCTATTTGAAGAGTTTATTCAATTCTATCTTTTCCAATTCACTTTATATCATTTTAATATTTGTTTTGGGATTGAGTGTCATAGGAATAGTCTTCATAATTGGTATAGTTTTATTTAAAAGTTTTATTTTAGGTTTTTCGATTTCTTCCATCATCGGTACTTTTGGTTGGAAAGGAGTCATTCTATCATTTTTTTATGTTTTTCCTCATCAAGTCTTTTTTCTAATAATTTTATTATTGATGTGTTTTCACAGTTGTAACTTTTGTTGTCGTTTATTCAAACATCTATTTATGAAGAATATTATAAATTTTAAAATAATAAGTAGAAAATATGTCAAAGTATTTTTATTTTCTATGTTATGTGCTTTGATGTGTTCCATTTACGAAGTATTCATCATGCAATACTTGATAAGATTAGTCTTATGAGTTTGAAAATTTTCTAAATATAGATTCAAACAATAATTAAGTCAATCAATTTAATTACTATTAATTTATTATATAATGATGTATAATTTAAATATCTAAAAATCTATGCTTAGTAATAATGATATATGAGGAGTATAATATGAGAAGATATAATAATGGTGGTTCTTTTTCTACTTTAATTGCAATTGTGTTGTTTATTTTATTATTACCGGTTTTAATAATAATTGAAATTGGTACTAGAAAATAACGACGAGCAAAAGATTTATTATCTTTTGTTTTTTTTTATATTGTTGTATAATATGCCTAGGTGATCTTTATGAGTAAAAAGGTAATTATTGGTATGAGTGGGGGAGTGGACTCTTCTGTCGCGGCGATTCTTTTGAAAGAACAAGGATATGATGTAGAAGGTTTATTCATGCGCAATTGGGATGCGGCTATAAACAATGACATTTTGGGTAATCCAACTCTAAATGAAAATATTTGTCCGCAAGAACAAGATTATAATGATGCTTTAAAAGTTTGTGAAGAAATAGGTATTCCTCTTCATCGCATTGATTTTGTCAAAGAGTATTGGGATTATGTATTTACTTATTTTTTAGACGAATTGAAAAAGGGGAGAACACCTAATCCTGATATCATGTGTAATAAATATATAAAGTTTGATTATTTCATTCGTGAAGCCAAAAGATTAGGTGCCGATTACATAGCTACTGGACACTATGCCAAAATTAAAGATGGTAAATTGTGTCGCAGTAAAGATACTAATAAAGATCAGACATATTTCTTATCACAATTGAGTGCTGAGCAACTAGAAAATGTTTTATTTCCTTTAGGAGATATCGATAAATCTGAAGTTAGAGAAATAGCAAAGAAGTATAATCTTACGACTGCAACGAAAAAGGATTCTACTGGTATATGCTTTATTGGTGAAAGAAACTTTAAAAACTTTTTAAAAAACTATCTTCCCAATCAGCCTGGTGATATTGTCAATATTGATAATGAAGAAGTCTTGGGAAAACATATTGGATTGATGTATTATACAATTGGTCAAAGACGTGGTCTAGATATTGGTGGTTATGAAAATAGAATGTTTGTCGTGGGTAAAAATCTAGAAAAAAATATTCTTTATGTAGCTCTAGGTGAAGATAATGACTATTTATTATCAGACAGTTGTATTGTTGAGATGGTAAACTTTAATGGTGATGAAAGACCTAGTGAATGTACAGCTAAATTTAGATATCGCGCTAGTGACTATCCAGTTAAAATAGAGTATTTAGATGATGGTAATCTATTAGTTAGATATGATAATATTAAATCAGTTACTCCAGGACAAGCTTGTGTTCTATATTTGGGAGAGAGATGTCTTGGTGGAGGAATTATAAAAGAAGTAAGAAAGAATGAAGAAAAACTTTGGTATTTGTTGTAGGAGATTTTTATGACATTATTTGATAGATTTAGAGAAACAATTTTTTTAAAATCTGATAGCGAATTAGAAAAAGAAATTGTTGAATTGAAAAGTATTCGTGAACAAGTAAAAGATAAAGATAGATTAGATACCGATATTAAAAAATTAGAGTTGGGTTTAATGGGTGAAAAACAAATTGAATATGAATTAAAAACTAGTGATTTAGGAATGTATGTATTACATGATATTACTTTGCCATATGAAGATTTAACGGCCCAAATAGATTATGTTATAAATACGCCTGTTGCAACTTACATCGTCGAATGTAAAAATTTAATTGGAAATGTCACTGTTGATTATAAAGGTGAATTTGTTAGAGAGTATTATGTAAATGGTAAACATATTAAAGAATCAATATATTCACCATATCGTCAAGCCTTGCGCCATATAGAACTCCTTAAGAAAAGATGGTTAGAACGCAATTCTAAGTTAAGTCAATTTTTGTTTGAAAAAAATTTTAATAGTTGGTATAGACCATTAGTAGTATTTTGTAATCCTAAGGGGATCTTAGATATAAAAAATGCTCCAAAAGAAATTAAAGATCATATTGTTAAAATTGATCAGTTAAACGAATATTTGAAGAAAGAATATAATAATACAGCAAGGGACAGTTTATGTACGCAAAAACAAATGCTTGATAATAGCAAAGGATTTTTAAATGCCAATGTCGTAAGAATAAGAAATCTTAAAGAAAAATACGAAGTTATAGAAAATGATAATCAAGATGAAAAGAAAATGGAATACGATGTAGAGTTAGAGCAAAAACTTAAAGAATTTAGAACTAAAAAGAGTAGGGAAAGACAAATACCAGCTTATTACATTTTTACTAATGCAGAATTAGAGAGACTAGTCAAAGAAAAACCTAATACAATTGAAAAGTTGCAAGATTTAGAAATATTAGATAATACCAAATTAAAATTTCATGGTCTTGAAATCGTTGAAATAATTAATAAGAATTAATATTTAATTAATTTTTTACTTTACACTTGACAATGTCAAATTAAATGATAAAATTAAATTATATGGAGGGTAGAAGAGATATGGAAAACTTGAACAATATTTTAAATGAATTAGGAATATCTAAAGTCAGATTAGCTAAATATTTGGGCGTATCTCGTCAAATGCTATATAATTATTTAGCATTGCCAGAATTGAAAGAATGGCCAAAAGAGAAGTCTACTAAATTAATGGGACTTTTAAATATAAAATCTGAGGAAGAATTAAAGGATATTAAGATTGAAGGAAGTTATATCATCGAGGTTGAAAATCGTCTAAATGATGGAGTTAAAGATTCTTCTGATAAAGAGATATTAGCTGATTTAAAAGGTTTCAATAAAAAGGAACAAGATTTACTTGCTGATATCATCAATTTATTAAAAGAGAAATTACAAGAAGATCAAACTAAAGATACATATAATGCTTATGTATATTTGTATCATTATTTGAAATCAATGGAAACATCTAAAGAATTAAAATACATTCTTGCTTATATGTCAAAAGCAATGGGATTTACTGATCCAATGGAATTTGTCTTTAACCAAGAGCAACAATTCATTTTTGAAAGTATTCTTTTCTCTGGTTTAACACTATATAATAATGGTGGTGCTTCTAAGACAAAACTTGCTGAATCTCATAAGCGTTTTGTTCAAGATATTGAGCATAAGAATGAAGAAAAGTTGAGCAGAACTCAAGAATTAAATACTGCTAAAGTTCAAGCATTAAGAGAACTCGGTTATACAGAAATAAATGAAGATAATGCTAAAGAAGTATTAGAAAAGATTGCTGAAATACAATCAAGAAAAGTTTAAGGATATCATTATGTGATATCTTTTTTATTGTAAATGAAAACTTTTAAAAGGGGAGAGTAGGATAATTTATAGAAATTATCACATTTTAATGGACTTTATTGATATAACATGATATTCTAAAAAAGAAAGGAAGAATTAATCTTTCTTACTTATTATGAAAATAGGTTCATCTAGTAAATCTTTTGTTAACGTTAGAATGAACCCTTTTTCGGGAAGTTTGTATGCTTGTTCTAAGGTGATTAATTTTTGTAAGTATATCATATTTTTTCCTTTGTGATATATTCCAAATAAAAAAGACTTTAAAAAGTCTTTTTTTGGTATATGTAATGTTCTTTTTATCATATTAGTTTTTATGTATGCTTTTATATATTATATTATACTTAGAAACATATTCTTCTTCCGAAGATTAACTTCCTATAATTGATATTATGTTGCCTTCGATATAAAAAATATTTGAGAAGTTGTTGTGTTCTTGATAAGTTATACACCTATTCATATGCTGCTTCAATTCATGTGAGAGGTGGATATAGAGGTGAGAAAGTTCAATTCGTAAATAAAATAAATTTTTAATCAATATCAATTATTAGAAATTATTTTCTTTAACCTTATTTTAAATATAATAAGGTTATAAACGCGTGCATATAAAATAACCTTATTTATAATATAATAAGGTTATATATACGTGAATTTTTTATCTTTTTTTAGTTTTTATTATATTGTTTGGATTACCGTTTATTGGATTGATGATAGTGCCCTCTTCTAGCGTGAAATCATTTGGTAGGGTACTTTGAGCCAATTCTTTGATATAAGCTGGCCATAGTGCAAAATGCCCTAGTTCTTTGTGAGCTATTCTAAATTCTTTTGGAGCATCATGACATAGGCAAAGTGACATATAGAACTCTATCTTGCTCTTATTGGCCAATCTGACAATTGATTCAGTAGCAGCACATGGTTTACGAGCAATTATCAATGTGGCATTATCTACTGGTGTTTCCATATTGAAGTGTTCCTTAACTATTTTGACACCATCTAGAGTTTTAGTAACTGATTTGGGATCAATAGCTGTTATACTACCCTTCCCTATTTCTTTTTGTCTTTTAGCTATTTCGTATGCTAAAGCTGGAAACATTCCGGAACCGACTTCAATGATATCTCTATCAAGTCCATATTCTTTTTCTATTTCTAACATCATTTGATAATATGGATTTCTATCTTTTGGTAAAATACCTATAGCTGAAAAAATTTGATCAAATAATGGCTGCTCAATGTTTAAATCAGCATATGCCATATAATAATTGTCAAGTATGTAATTCTTTAAATCTGTACATATATCCGTCGTTAAATCGTTTTCTAATTGGTTATAATCATCACCATATTTTTGCATATATATTTGCATGCGATTATTTAATTTTTCTAAATTATTCATATATAAACCCACTTTTTTAATGCTGTTATTATATCATTCTTTGTCAAAAAAGTCAATATTGTGCATATTTCTCCGATAATTATCAATACTAATCTTGGAGGTATTTAAAATGGCAAAAAAGAATCAAACGATCAAATGTAATGTGGAGACATGTAGACACAATGATTGTGACAAGATGGTATGTCAATTGGACGAAATTAAAGTTGATTGTGGCTGTGACGATCCAAATTGCAAAGCTGATACGATCTGTGATAGTTTTGAAGAAGAAAAGAAATAGGTTCTCGCCTATTCTTTTTTATTTTAATTTATCGAGAAAACTGGTACCAATGGCTGGCATTGGTATGTTGAAGTTATCAGCGATAGTAGCACCTATATCAGCCATTGTCTCTAATGGTTCCAATTTTTGTGGATTCTTAAAGTTTCTTCCAAATAGAATCACTGGTACGTTTTCACGAGTGTGGGCATTACCAGGAAAAGTTGGATCATTGCCGTGATCAGCTGTGATGATTAATAGATCATCATTGTTCAATTTGTTGATGATCATCGGTATTTCTACATCTAATTCTTCAATAGCTTTACCATACCCTTCGACATCTCTATTATGTCCATATAGAGCATCAAAATCATTCAAGTTGATCAGACATAATCCAGTAAAATTCTTATCCATTATATCAGTCAATTTATTAATAGTATCGATATTATTTTTAGCTCCTTTGATTATTTTGGTTATTCCTTCATCAGCAAATATATCAGCGATTTTACCAATTGAAATGACGCTGTATTGACTGTCTTTTAAATCGTTCAAGATACTTCTTTGTGGTGGTTTGACAGCG
>CANQJR010000011.1 GCA_947624275.1 uncultured Bacilli bacterium | reverse complement strand
GAAAGGATAAACAATAAAATTTTATATTTTTATAAAAAAATGCTATAATTAATATATAAGAAATGAATAAAAGGTCGCAGCCGTCATACCAGCTTCACGATAGAATAATGAATATTTGGGAATGAATATTTCTTGGTTTTGCACACCGATATAAGTTGTTTTAAAAAAAGTTTTATTAGTCATTAAAATGAATGATACAACGAGCATAAATATTAGTAAGACAGGTAGAATGATGATGAGGGTATTCTTAAACTTTTTCTTTTTATCCGGTTTCTTCCTCTTACTGCATTTTGATCCTAGAAATTGACCAAATAACATTATTGAGAAAATGGCTACTAAAGCCAATAAACGATTGGAACTCGTCTCTAAAAAGATTATGGGAAATAATACTAAGTACTGTGTTCCTAAAACAAAGATATTGATATCTCTATATTTTGATGAGTACATAAAATTGAGTATGAATATGATTATTGGTAAACCGAACATTAAATAATAGGATAAATACATAGAGTCAATATTGGGATTTTTATTTAAGAACCAATATGCAATATAGATCAAAATTAAACTGATGAAGAAGATAATGGCATACAAGTCGTTTATTTTTTTATGGCTTATCTCTAATTCTTTTAAAGTCATCTTGATGTTTTCATTGAATTGTTCTTCGCGTTTTTCTCTTTGGATTCTTTCGCCTTTAATGAGTTCATTAATGGTAATGCCGAGTTCTTCTGTCAAAGCTTCTAAAAGAGAAATATCAGGCATACATCTACCATTTTCCCACTTGCTGATAGCTTTATCGGTAATGCCAAGTTTATCAGCTAATTCTTGTTGCGTCATTTTCTTCTTTTTACGACATTCAGCAATGAACTTACCTATTTTTTCTTGATCCATAATACATCACCTCTATACCAACATTATACGATGAAATGAGCTAAAAGTATCTATACTAGTGGTATAGTTTTAGCCAAAGTAAAAGAATGCCTTTCTAGTGGCACTCTTTTTCATTTTATTCAGTTTTATTTTGTTCGATCTCCTGCAGTTTTTTCTCTTTATCTATTCTTTGGAATAATGGTGATGGCGTTCCTACTCGATATACGTATTCAGCATCATAACAAGTCTTATCATTCGTCGTATTCAATTGGTCAAAAATACTATCAGATGTCTCAGGTAAGAAAGGTTTTAAATAGATAGCTGATACTCTAATAGCTTCTAATAAATTGAATATAACGGTTTCCAAACGATCTTTTTTATCTTCTTCTTTAGCAAGTGTCCAAGGTGTCGTCTCATCGATATATTTATTACTTCTTCTTAACAAATCAAAAATGACATCAAGAGAAGCACCAATTTCTAATCGTTCCATCTTTTCATCAACATTTTTATCAAGTTCATTAATCATGCTGATCAATTCTTCATCAATAGACTCAGTCAATTTTTTATTTGCAACTTGACCATCAAAATATTTATTGGCCATAGAAATAGTTCTATTGACTAAATTACCCAAAACATTAGCTAGATCACTATTGATTCTTTCGATGATCAATTCATGAGTAATCGTTCCATCATTGGCAAAAGGTATTTCGTGAAGGACGTAATATCTGATCGCATCGACTCCAAATTCTTTCACCAAATCATCTGCATAAATGATATTTCCTTTAGACTTACTCATCTTATCGTTACCAAATAACAACCAAGGATGTCCAAATACTTGTTTTGGCAATGGCAAATCTAAAGCCATTAGGAAAATGGGCCAATAAATGGTATGAAATCTGATGATGTCTTTACCGATTAAATGTAAGTCAGCTGGCCAATACTTTTTAAACTCTTCTGTTTGACTATCGACGTCATAACCGATATTGGTGATATAGTTTGTCAAAGCATCAAGCCACACATAGACGACGTGCTTTGGATCAAAGTCAACTGGTATTCCCCAAGAGAAAGATGTACGCGAAACGCATAGATCTTGAAGACCAGGTTTTAAGAAATTGTTAATCATTTCATTCTTTCGCGATTCTGGTTGGATGAATTCTGGATGTTCTTCAATATATTTCATCAATCGATCTTGATATTTAGATAACTTGAAGAAATAAGCTTCCTCACTCTTCTTGCTGACATCTCTTCCACAATCAGGACACTTTCCATCGATCAATTGTGTCTCAGTAAAAAATGATTCACAAGGCGTACAATACCACCCTTCATATTTACCTAAATAAATATCCCCTTGATCGAACATTTTCTTAAAGATGTGTTGTACTTTTAACTCATGATTTTTATCAGTTGTTCTGACAAAGCGATCATAGGTCGTGTTCATACAGTTCCAAATCTTCTTTATCTCAGAGGCAACCTCATCGACGTATTGTTGTGGTTCTATTCCTCTTTCTTCAGCTTTTAACTGAATTTTTTCACCATGTTCATCAGTACCTGTTTGAAAATAGACATCATAACCTTTGAATCTTTTATATCTAGCAATCGCATCGGCTAGAACTATCTCATAGGTATTACCAATATGTGGTTTTCCTGACGTATAGGCAATCGCTGTCGTTATATAATATTTTTCTTTATTCATATTATCATCTCCCATATTTATATCATTTTATTAAATCTTTCATCAAAATCATCACTTTTTGTCCAAAGCTGACCAACCGGTTCGCTCCCTATCATTTTGTTCTTCATCATCAACTGTTAAATATTTCATAAAAATGCCTTGGCAATACGCTTCTCCCTTTTTGACGACGTATTCTTTATCACCATGATTTTGTAGGGACACGAACATGTGCCCATCATTTTTTTCATTGTTGTAAAAATCGCTATCGATCACTCCTACTTGATTAGTCATTCGCACATTGTATTTGAATCCCATACTGCTTCTAACGAGTAATAACAAGACTTCATCATCACCAAATTTAGCACGATAACCCGTTGGAATCTTTTTGATCTCACCAGGTTTTATGACAAAATCATTGATGGCCAAAAAATCATAACCAGCACTTTTATTGGTCAAACGTCTTGGTAAAACGTATTCGTCATAAAGTTTTTTATCATCACAGATATCTCTTTTAAATTGTTCAAAACTAATCTTTTCAAAAAATCTACCCATCATACACCTCTAAAAAAACACGATAACCATCACTAAAGGACGAGTTACCGTGTTACCACCTCAATTTATAGAATAATCTATACACTTAAAGATTTAACGCAATCCTACGCATCAGCCTAACTGTTCGACTGATGAACTCCAGAACCATTTTCAATACTAATTCTTTGCTTTCTTTCACCTACCAAAGCTCTCTATCAAAAGAATTGCTGTATCTCTCTTTCTTTCCCCGTTTCTCATCGATAACTTGAATGTATTATAACATCATTGACTTCACTCTTCAATATTTTTAATCAAAATCTCTTGAATTATTTCCAAAAGCTTCATATCGGCATCCGTTATTTCTCTATCATAGGAATAACCGATGAGACCACCTAGTACTTCCCCATACAAAATGATGGGCACGATCAACAAATTGATTTTGTTAGCGGTGTGAAACAATATGTCTTTTTCATCGTTTAAGACATCTAATTTCCCATATTTTATTTTATTTATAATGACATCTGGTAACTCTTTTTTATTAACTATGTCTTCATATAGATCAGTTATCATGAAGTTCATGTTTAAATATTTATTAAGGGTTTTTTGATACTTTAACAACTGATTGAGATTGTCATCAATATCAGAATATTTTTCAATCTTTATGTAATCACTTTCAATCCCTATTTTTAATTTACTATCATCGTTTATTCGCAATTTTTTACGATACTCTTTAGGAATGACAATTCTTCCCAATCCATCTAGTTTTCTTATAAATTCATTCATTTGTATCACTCTTTTCTTCTTGTATTATTATTAACTTAAATCGCATTTTGATACAAAAAAGAGATCAAATCTACTCAACTGTTTTTTGATTCATAGATTTAAATCTCTCAAAGGCTTCTTTAGCTAAATTTTTTAGAGTAGTATTGCGAAGGGTAACTTCACTCTCAATCTTTTCAATCAAGCTATTACAATATGATTTATTGATGTATTCCATCAATTGTTCTTTACTGTTTTCATCGGGTAAATTATACGTCTTAATGATGGCATTTAAAAAATTAGTACAGACTTCATCACGAATATCAACTTCAATATTTTCATTAAAACTGGTCGTAAAATTATCAATGTGTTCTTGATAATCAGTTATGTAATCTTCTGATATTTTATTGATGTCTACTTCTCTTTCAAAAAATGATTCTATCTTCTCTTTGCGATCGACGATGTTTTTTAAGAACAAATCCTTTAATTTAAACGATTCATCATCAATCATCTCTTTCAAATGATAATCGTCGTATTCGACATTTAGAGATCCATAAAGATCAACTAAATACTTACATAGACTGATAGCCTTTAAATCAGTAAAATTACTCATCGTATGATTTAGGGAATCAGCATTGTTCTTTATGTCCAAATCCAATTTATTTTTGAGTATCTCATAATTCTTTTCCCGAAACATTTGGTTGATATCCATCATATTCTATTCACCCTATTCATTAAAATATTAACAAATATATGTTTGATAGTCAAGTTAACTCACTTCTTCATCTCTATTTTATTCAACAGAGAAAGTAAATAGAATAAATAGTGTCTTTCCAATTTGATCGTATCTAAAACGATGATTAAACTCTTGTTTTTGAATTGAAATCTGAACATCCTTGATATGTTCATGGCGTCGATGAACAACTGTTCACCATTGATTTTAGACGAAGATTCCTCATCAAAGATCAGTGATATTGAATTCCTATTTTGTTTAACCTCGACCACACCAAGTTTTTTAGCGAGGCACTCAAACCACTCTTCATGCATATAGAGGATCAGATCGTCATCCAATTTACCAAAGCGATCTTCCAATTCCGTCTTGATTTCGATCAACTTGGTATAAGAATCAATTTCATTGATCTTGCGGTGAATTTCAATTTTGAGATTTTCATCATTGATGTAATCATCACTGATGTGCGTTGAGACTTGAATTAATGGTGTCTCCTCTTTGACTGGTTCTTCGTCTACCACTTCACCTTTTAAGCGTTTTACTTCTTCATCAAGAATTTTCAAATATAGATCAATTCCGACGCTGTCAATAAATCCGGCCTGTTCACTACCCAAGATGTCTCCCGCTCCTCTTATCGACAAATCACGAGTAGCAATGGCAAAACCACTACCCAATTCCGTGAATTCTTTGATGACGTTCAAACGTTTGACCGCGGTTTCATTTAATTGTTTTTGCGGTTCATACATCAAATATGCATAAGCTATTTTATCACTGCGACCCACACGACCACGTATCTGGTATAACTGACTCAAACCAAAGCGATCAGCATTTAAAATGATCAACGTGTTGACATTTGGAATATCGATACCAGTTTCAATGATCGTCGTACACAACATGATGTCATATTCATGGTTGATGAAGTCGTCCATGCGATCTTCAATTTCGTTCTTGGACATCTGGCCATGGGCACACACGATTCTTGCCTCTGGTACTAACTGTTGTATTTCAAACATCTTATGTTCAATTTTTTCAACGCTGTTATACAGGATAAAAACTTGGCCATTTCGCGACATCTCTTTATAAATCGCATCTTTTATCAATTGATTATTTTCTTCAATGACATAGGTTTGAACGGGATAACGATTAGTTGGCGGTGTTTCGATCAAAGATAAATTGCGGATGCCGATCAAAGACATCTGTAAAGTTCGCGGAATTGGTGTAGCCGTCAAAGTCAAAACGTCCACATTTTCTTTATACTTTTTAATTTTTTCTTTATGAACAACTCCAAAGCGCTGTTCTTCGTCGATGACTAACAATCCCAAATCTTTAGGACGGACATCATCACTCAACAAGCGATGTGTTCCAAAGAGAATATCTACTTTGCCATCTTGCAAGCCTTGAGTAATGCGCTTGACTTCTTTGGGAGTAGTAAACCTATTCAAAACTTCGATATTTATAGGAAAGTTTTGAAAACGGGCGATGGCATTGTTGTACTGCTGCATGGACAGAATAGTCGTAGGGCATAGATAAAGAACTTGTTTGGAATCCATGACAGCTTTAAACATCGCTCTAAAAGCTACTTCAGTCTTACCAAAACCGACATCCCCACAAAGCAATCTATCCATCGGAATGGTCGATTCCATATCCTGTTTTATTTGGTCGACAGCCAAGAGTTGATCATTGGTCTCTTCATGTTCAAACTCTTTTTCAAACATCGTCTGATATTCAGTATCTGGACTAAATTTAAAACCTTGTTTCATCTCTCTCTTGGCATATAAATTTATTAAGTCACCAGCGATGTCATGAACTTTCTTCTTAATTTTGAGTTTAGTCTTTTGCCATTCAGTTCCTCCCAGTTTATTGACTTTAGGAATGACACCTTCTTTACCACTATACTTGCTGATCAATTCTATCTTTTCCACTGGAATATATAATTTATCTTTTCCACTATAAACAATTTCCAAATAATCTTTTAATAAACCGTTTTGATTCAATGATTTGATTCCATTATATATACCAATACCATGAATGTTGTGAACGACATAATCACCAATTTCAATATTGGAGATGTTCTTTATTTTTTTGGCGTATTTGAAACTGGTCTTATACTTTTTCTTATTTTGCACCGTTTTAAAGAGTTCATTTTCCGTCAGAATTATATAATTATTATATTCAAAGCCTTCGGTCATATTTTTTTCAATGATGTTTACCCGATTACTTATGATGTTACTCATATCAGTTATGACATATGCACAATTCAAATATTTAGTCAAATTATTTATTTGATATTTTTTCAAACAGAGAATGATCGTCTTATTCAAATACAGAGATTTATTTAGGTATTCATTAATTGCTTCGATATCTTCATTGAACTTTCTAATGGCTTTGACACCATAGTCAAAAGTTTTATTTCTTGGAACGACATTATCAATATTGTTAATAGAGTTGTAATGTATGAATTCATCATATATTATTTCATCAAAATCAAACATGTAATTGTACTGATATTCTTGATCATGGATTTTTTTATAATCGATGATCTGATTGTGCAAGATATCGACATTGGCTTGAATTTGGGCATAATCTTTAAAGATGAAGATGGGGTTTTCTAAATATTCACTTATGTTGTTCAAAACTTCATTATGAAACGGCAAATTCTTTTGACTTGGTTCAGCTGTGTCATCATTGTCCTCGGTCAAGAATTCGCTATATGGATTTATTTTAATACTATCTATTTCATCAATGGTCTTCTGTGTCTCTTCGTCGAAATATCTGATTGAATCGATATTATCACCAAAGTATTCAATACGGATTGGATGAGTCTCACCAAAGGGAAAGACGTCGATTACAAAGCCACGAATACCCAACTCACCTGTCTTGTTGACGATGGTCTCTTTTTGATAACCGATTCCGATTAAGTCACTGATCAATTTCTCACGTTCATATTCCATATCTTTGCGCAATTCAATTATTTTGTCTTCAAAAAGTTTTTTGGTTGGCAAATAACGGAGTAGTCCATTCAAATGTGTGACGACGATATGTTTACCACCATCAATTAATTGTTTGATCGTATCCAATCGCGTAATCTTTAAATCAGGACTTATGGCAATGGATTCACTCGTCAAGAAATCATCCATTGGAAAAAGAAGGGTTTGATCACTATAATTGGACAAAATATTATTTAGGTGATTTGCTTCATATAAAGTTGAAGTGACCACTAAGAGATCTCTATTTTGTTCTTTGAATAATTTTGATAAATAGACACAAAAAAACTCATCTGTCATCCCCGTGAGACAAATGTTTTTTTCATTTTGTAACGTCACTAATTCATCAAAAAAATTATTCATAATTACTCCTATTTATGATTGTATTTAGCCATTAAATCATCAAAAGTAAGCTTGTAAAAATCATCAATTATATTATTGACAACTTTTGATAATTCATCGATGATTTGCTTGTTTTCTTTGGAAATTTTTCCGAGGACGTAATCCTTAGTATCAATATCTTTATCATTTGAAATACCAATTTTGATTCTTTTATAATCTTGGGTGTGCAAATTAGCTTCAATGTTTTTTAAACCGTTATGTCCTCCACTCGATCCCGTTGGACGAAGTTTATATTTACCAATGGGAAGATCTAAATCATCATGAATGATTAAAATATCATCGATATCTATTTTGTAATAATCGACAAAAGCTTTGATCACTTCCCCGGATAAATTGATATAAGATTGAGGTTTTAAAAGAATTGTTTTTTCACCATTATTGATGAATTCCCCATATAAGCCATTAAATTTTTTATTCGAGATGGCAACATTTTTTTCTTTGGCAAAAAAATCTAAAAACATGAAACCCATGTTATGTCGCGTATTCTCATATTTTTTACCAGGATTTCCTAATCCAACGATCAATTTCATAAAATCACTTCCCAATATGATAAATTTTGTATATTTCTGATTTAGACATGTTGCGGTCTTGTGCCGTCTTTTTTAACGCCTCTTTTGAAGATAGGCCTTCCTCCATATACATGTTGACATGTTCTTCAACAGTCATATCATCAAAGGAAACCTTTTCATTAGAACCTTCCACGACTACGACAAATTCACCTCGTATCTCTTGAGTAGTCAATTCCGTGATGACTTCACTCACTGGACCACGATAGATTTCTTCATGTATTTTAGATATCTCACGTGCAACGGCAATCTTTCTATCTCCCAATACTGTTTTGATCGATTCTAACATTTCTAGAATGCGGTGTGGTGCCTCATAAAAAATGATTGTGACTGGATAATTTTTTAAATTGGCCAACTCTTTTTCACGCTTCATCTTTTTAGCGTTCAAAAAACCATAGAACATAAAAGGAGATGGATTTAACCCGGAGGCGATGAGCGCCGGAATCAATGCGTTTGCACCAGGTAACGGTATTACATTATACCCCTTTTTGATGACTTCTTCAACTATTTTATATCCGGGATCACTGATAATGGGAGTACCGCGATCAGTGACAACGCCAACATTGTTACCTTCTTCCAAATATTGGATGGCTAAATTTTTGATTTTATCTTCATTGTGATCATTAGAACTGATCAATTTTTTATTGACGTTCAAGCGCGCCAACAATTGCTTGGTAACTCGTGTATCTTCACAGAATAAGACATCTACCATCTTTAATGTCTCAATGCTTCGCAAAGTCATATCATCAAAATTTCCAATGGGCGTTGGAATCAAATACAGAGATTGTCGTCCATCATAACTCTTTTGGCTCATGATTACCTCCTAAAATATGATTGATTGATATTTTCTAAATAGTTGCCAGCTTCATCGTGAATGATCAAAGGTTCACAAACTATCAATCCTGGTTTACCATTTTTTCTTCCTTCAATTAATACCATGTTTGAATTAGTCTTTTCTTTGGGATATATCAATTGAATTCTCTTCGGTTCAATATTATTTTTACGCATTTCTTCAATGATTTCTATTAGGCGATCACTGCGATGAACCATCGCAAAAGCACCATTATTATTTAAAAATTTTTTAGCTATCTTAATGATGTCACCTAAAGTTATTTCCACTTCATGACGAGCAATCGTCTTATGAGGATTCTCATTTTTTTTGGACAATTCCTCCAATCTGAAGTATGGTGGATTAGTAACTATGACGTCAAAAAAATTAGCTTCAAAGTATTGATCTAATTTCTTCATATCATCATTTATAAGTTTTATTTGAGAATCGAGTTTGTTGATCGAAACAGATTCTTTGGCCATTTCATATATATCTTTTTGGATTTCAATGCCATAAATTTTAGCTTTGGTCATCGTCGATAAAATCATCGGAATGGGCGCATTACCAGTGCCTAAATCCAAAATGTTTTTGACGTCTTTATTCAAAGTCACAAAATTGGGCAAGAGAACTGAATCCAATGAAAAGCTGAACCAATCAGGATTTTGGACGATTTTTAAATTGTCATAACCCAACAAATCATTTATCACTTTCATCTAATTTTACTTCCTCTAACGTCTTATTGCTCTTTTCAATGGTATAAGTCTCTTTAAAAAGATTATGACTTACTACTTTTCCTGATTCTTGACCAACTTTAACAATTGTTCCGATTGGTGGATATTTTTTCTTCATCTCAGTATATTGTTCATCTTCATAATTGAGACAACATAACAATCTTCCACAAATGCCATTGATCTTAGTGGGATTCAAAGCAATGTATTGATTCTTAGCCATATTGATGGATACGCTATTGAAATCATTTAAAAAAGTATTACAACATAAAAAACGTCCACAAGGCCCAATGCCACCAATCTCTTTCGATTTATCACGAACACCAATTTGACGAAGTTCAATTCGCGTTTTATAGATAGATGCCAACTTTTTAGCCAACTCACGAAAGTCGATGCGCTCATCAGCTAAGAAATTAAAAATCAACTGTTTGCGATCAAACGTAAAAGTAGCATCGATTATATTCATGTCCAAATTTAATTTGTTAGCGATCGATTTAGCATCTTTCAAGGCCTTTTCGCCCTTTTCAACATTGGCTTTTTGTTGTTTTAAATCCTCTTTAGTCGCAACTCTCATGACATTTTTTAATGGAAAAACTAATTTGTCATCGGACATTTTAACTGGACCATTAATAACTGTACCAAACTGTAATCCCTTTTCTGTTTCAACAATGACCTCGTCTTTTTCCTTCAACTCCAACTTATTAGTCGAGAAATAATAGACACGATTAGAATTGACAAATCTCACTCCAACTACTTCATTCATCTCATTCACCACCATATACATCAATTACCACTTTATCTAAAAAAGTCTTAATGTTTAAATTATTTTTTAAATATTCCATATTGTTATTGATACTTTCAATTTTTTTCATTATTAATAGATCGTCTCTTTCAAAATCTATGTCGACTAGATTAGCGCTTTTAAAATAATTATATTTGTCATCAATACCATTGTTTATATGTAAAAGATCATCATAGATTTTTTGAACATTTTCTAAAGTCTTAATCAAATATTTCTTATCTAAATCACTACTCAAAATCAATTGATAGAGATAAGGAAGAGACTCAATACGATATTTTTCAATTAATTCCACTATTTTATAACTTAGATCTTCCTCACTCAATTCGATATAATTTTTTTTCTTTAGACTTATATTAATACATCTAGAAACGATTGTATTAATGACTGAATATTTATTTTTAGTCAAAAGAATAGCTATTATGTCATGTTCTGGTTCTTCTAAAAATTTTAACAACGCATTAGCTGAATATTTATTCAAACTAGTCGCATCATCAATTACATAAATTTTTAAATTATTATCAAATGATTCTTTATTGAAATCATTTTGTAAATCGATTATCTGTTCAACTTTTATCCATATTCCATCAGGTGAAATAATTTTAATATTGGGATAATTATCATTATCAATTAATTGACCTATATATTCTTTATTTGGATCATCTCTAATTATCAAAGCCTTACACAATGTTTTAATAAAATGTGGTTTATCGATGTTATCATCAATTTCAAACATATAGGCATGACTCAACTTATCATCTCTAATAGCGTTGTTGATAATAGAATAAAAATCACTGTATTCTTCTCGGTACTCCTCTAACATAAAAACCTCCTAAAATATTACTATTAAAGATAATAAAAGCATCATTAACCCCGGTATATCGAATAAATATACTACGATCAATGTCACTATATTGATCGGAATTATCAAATTAAAATTGATACCGATTTGATTGAACCAATATAATAAAAAAAAACTTAATATAATTTTTTGAATAATTTTTTTAAACATAAATACACCTAATAAAACTTATGATTTTGTATATCTATTATTCAATTTCTTTGCGATCAGTTAAAGCCCTTTCAAGGGTTATGGAATCGATATATTCAATATCGGCACCAATTGGTATGCCACTAGCTATACGCGTAACCTTGACATTTAAACCCTCAAGAATTTTCTTGATGTATAAACTAGTAGTTTCCCCTTCAATATTGGGTTTTACAGCAATTATGACTTCTTTAAAATTGCTATCTTTTATGCGCTTGAGCAATTTCTCCAAACCGATATCCTCTGGATTGATGCCATCGAGTGGCGAAATGAGGTTATCAATTATGTGATAGTAACCGTTGTAACTACCCATCTTTTCAAATAAAAAGATATTTTTAGGATCTTCCAAGACACATAGTAAATCTTTGTTGCGATTCTTATCAGCACAAATTGAACAAATTTCATCTTCAGTTATATTAGAACAAATTGGGCATCTTTTAATTTTTGTTTTGACATTTTGAATGCTTTCAATAAAGAAATCAGTCTTTTCCTCATCTAGGTCTAATATATAAAAAGCCATTCTTTCAGCTGATTTCTCACCAATTCCTGGTAATAATTTAAAACTTTCAATCAAGTTTTTTAAACTATTGGGATACATTAAAATAGACCTGGCATTCCATTAGCAAATTTACCCAATTTTTCTTCAGTCATCTCATCAACTTTCTTCATCGCATCATTGATGGCTATCATAATCATGTCTTGTAGTGCCTCTAAATCATCCGTTTCTAATGATGCTGATTTATCAATCAAAACTTCCAATACTTCTTTTTTACCATTTATTTTAACTTTGACCAAAGCATTGCTTCCTTCAAATACGGTTGAATTAATTTTTTCTTGTTCTTTCAACATATCTTTCTGTAACGCTTGTGCCTGTTTTAAAATTGCTTGCATATTCATATTACATATTCTCCTTTATTTCTATTTTACTCATATCAAATAACTCATTAGCCTTATTTAACATATCATTATCACCAAGTGACACTGATTTTGATTTTTCTTCATCATTATCTAAAGCTGTTTTCTGTTCTTCAATATAACTATATTTTACATTATTTTTAAGGTTTTCAATATATTCTTTTTTTATTTTTTGCCATTCAGTACTGCTGACAAAGATCAATTTGACATCCAAATTAATGGTCTTTCTTAAAGCATCTTCATATTTTTTGAGATACATGTTACCTTTTTCAACAAAAGATTCATAACTGAATCCCAATATTAAATGGGTATTGCTGGCAGCTAAAGGCACAGCATCTAACAATTCACAAACTGAAGCACCATACTCTCTATCAAATGTGTAATCATTTAATTTTTGCCATTTATTTTTTATTTCGACCAATATCTGTTTGTTAGCATCGACAAAAGTATTATTTACTCTTGCATTTTTCAAAGTTGAATTGTCATTAATTTCTTTAACATCATGTGTATCAGTATCAATTGTCTTTTCAACAGTTTGAATACTCTTTTCATCTTTATTTTTTTCTACTGGTATTTTATCAGCTATTACCTTTTGATCATTTTGTAATTCATTTTCATCTTTTTTACCATCTAAATAACAGATCTTAAAAATTGCAACTTCAAATAAAACCTTAGAGATGACAGAGAATTTCATCTTATTTATAGTATCAATCAAAATTTCTAGTATCGAACAAATGTTTTTATCTTTTTCTTCAAGCATTTTGTCTTTTAGATCATAAATTATTTTCTCTAATATTTTTACTAAGTCTTTACCAGAATCACTATATTCATTGATTAATTTGATACAGCTATTCAAATCACGTTTTAAAATTAAATTGGTTAAATTTTCAATTTCGCTAATTGAGACATTTCCGTTTATTACATATATATCTTCATCAGTAATTGTATCATTTGAATAAGAGGAGGCCATGTCTAACATTCCGATTGCATCACGTAATCCACCATCAGAAACATTGACTATTTCCATCAAAGCTTGATCAGTTATTTTTATATTTTCTTTCTGGCTGATTTCTTTTAATCTAGCAAGCATATCAGCATTATTTATTTTTTTAAATTCAATAGTTTGACAGCGAGAAATTATCGTTGTTGGAACTTTATGCAGTTCAGTCGTTGCCAAAATAAAAATTGCATGTTCAGGTGGTTCTTCCAAAGTTTTCAACAAGGCATTAAAAGCACTATCAGTCAACATGTGTACTTCATCAATTATATATACTTTATATTTTAACAGAGAAGGAATGAGATTGACTTTACTTTTCAATTCTCTTATTTCGTCAACACCATTATTTGATGCAGCATCAATTTCCAAAATGTCAACACAACTATTTGAAGCACTATTTTTGCATCCTTCACATTCACCACAAGGCATACCATCAATTAAATTTTCACAGTTGACCATACGAGCAACTATTTTAGCTACACTCGTTTTTCCATTACCTCTGGATCCAGTAAATAAATAAGCATGACTAAAATGTTTTTTTAAGATTGCATTTTTTAAAATATTCACTGCGACCTGTTGACCATATACTTCATTTAAATTTTGAGGTCGATACTTTCGATATAATGCTTGATAGTTCATATTCCAAACCTCCTTTTCGTTATATATTATAACATCAATTAATAAATTAATGAATAGATAGCTAATCATTTATATTGATTATTTTTATATTAAAATTAACAAAAATATTTCCCGGGAAATATTTTGTTTACAATCAAAGTGTTAAGTATGTCTTTTTTTATAGTTTTTTATGTAAAATTTTTACATTTATATAATGTTTCACGTGAAACATAGTTTTTTAATATGATCTTATTTATAATATCAATGTTTCACGTGAAACATAAAAATTTATCAAAAAATATTTCCCGGGAAATATTTTGTTGTGTTTGAAATTATTTCCCGGGAAATATTATTTTCGTTTTTTTGAAAAAAAATCGTTTATTAATTTAGAACATTCTTTGTGTAGAATGTTTTTATTCCAATTTATTGATTTTAAGATTTCTTTAGTGATCTTGTTATAATTATCATTATAATTGTTAGCGCCAGTAACAATTTTTTTTATTCTTGATTGTTCAATAGCACTAGCACACATTGGACATGGTTCTAGAGTGATGTACATTACACAATCATCTAAACGCCAATTGTGTAATTTCCTATTAGCTTTTTTAATAGCTAAAATTTCAGCGTGATCGATGATTCTATTTGTCTTATTTTTTTTATTATGTGCTTTAGCAATAACTTTATCATTTTTAACAATTATAGCACCAACTGGTATTTCTTCTTTGTTTATGGCTTTTTTTGCCTCTTCATAAGCAATCATCATAAAATATTCATCATTCATTGAAACACACTCCATAAAAAATGATGCACATATATATAGTTTGTTAAGGCTGCTACCTTCCGATTCTGACCTGGTTCCAAAAATATATATTGCATCAGTAATTATATTATACTAATTTCTATTTTTTTTCAAGAAAAAAGAGAATTATTCATTCTCTTCATTTGATTCTATTTCGTTGTCTTCGTCATCACTTTTTATAATTGTTGTAACAGTCGCAACTTTTTGATTATCTTTTAAATTAATCAATCTAACACCTTGAGTATTTCTACCCAATGAAGAAATCTGATCAATTGAAATGCGAATAGTTATACCACTATCAGTAATTATGATTAAATCTTCTGTTCCATCAACACATCGCAATGAAACCATGCTTCCCGTTTTTTCAGTTGTATTTAAAGTTTTAACACCTTTACTTCCACGATGTGTTAGACGATATTCACTAACGCTCGTCTTCTTACCATATCCGTTTTCAGTAACTATCAATATTTCTTGATCATCATTTATTACTTCAGCTCCAACGACAGCGTATTTATCTTCAAAATCAATACCTTTAACACCTGTGCTGCTTCGACCCATTATTCTAACTTCAGATTCTTTGAATCTTACCATGCGTCCATTATTTGCACCAATTGCAATTTCTTTGTTGCCATCAGATTTATTTACTGAAATCAATTCATCATCTTCGCGCAAGACAATGGCTTTCTTACCATTATTTCTGATGTTTTCAAATTCATCTAATTTTGTTCTCTTGATTACACCTTTTTTGGTGACAAATACTAAATAACTGTTTTCTTCATCATTAGCTTTAACCATGACCATTGATGTAATCTTTTCATCCTTATCAAGTGGTAACAAATTGACAATAGGTAATCCTTTTGATTGTCGACTAAACTCAGGAACTTCATATCCCTTCATGCGATAGACTTTTCCTAAATTACTAAACATTAACAAGTAATCATGTGTTTGCATTGAAATCATTTTTTCAGGGAAATCTTCTTCATTAGTACCCATTCCTTTGATGCCGACACCACCACGATTTTGAACTTTAAATGTGTCATTTTGTACACGTTTAATATAACCCTTATTTGTCAACGTTATAATGATATTTTCCACAGGTATTAATGATTCATCTTCAATAAAATCAATAGCTGTCATATCGATACTAGTTCTTCTATCATCAGAATATTTATCTTTAATTTCTAACAATTCATTCTTTATAACTGTTAAAATATTTTGATCACTAGATAATATCAATCTTAATCGATCTATTTCTTTTAACAAGTCAGCGAGTTCATTTTCAACTTTAGATCTTTCTAATCCAGTTAAACGACGTAGTTTCATTTCAAGAATGGCATCTGCCTGAACCTCATCTAATTGAAAATTGTGTTGTAAACCAGCTTTAGCTATTTCATCACTTTCAGAATTTCTAATGATCTTAATAACTTGATCTAAATTGTCTAAAGCTATTTTGAATCCTTCTAAAATATGAACGCGGGCTTCAGCTTTTTTCAATTCAAATTGTGTACGGCGAATAATTATTTCTTTTTGATATTCGATGTATTTAGAAATGATATCTTTCAATCCTAGAGTCTTTGGAGTTCCATTGTCCAACATTAAGAAGATGATTCCAAAAGTGGTTTGAAAAGCTGTATGTTTATACAAATTATTCAATACGACTTGCGGATTGGCATCCTTTTTTAAAGTTATAGTTATTTTGATTCCATCTTTCAAATCAGTGTGATAATCTGAAATACCATCTATTACTTTATTATGAACTAAATCAGCAACTTTCTTCTTTAATTCTGAAGTATTAACACCATAAGGAACTTCATCAATAATGATGCAATTATGACCATTTTGTTCTTCGATATGTGCCCTACTTCGAATTGTTATAGATCCTTTACCTGTTTCATATGCTTGTCTAATACCAGAATTTCCAAGTATTATTCCTCCTGTTGGAAAATCAGGACCTTTTATGTATTGCATCAAGCCTAGAGTATCAATATCTGGATTATCAATATAGGCAATACATCCATCAATTACTTCTCCTAAATTGTGAGGTGGAATATTAGTAGCCATTCCAACGGCTATACCCATTGTTCCATTTACAAGAATATTAGGAAATCTCGATGGTAGTATTTCAGGCTCTTTTTCACTCTCATCAAAATTGGGAACAAAATTAACTGTATCCTTATTGATATCGCGTAAGAGTTCTAGTGATATCTTGGAAAGTTTTGATTCGGTATAACGCATAGCAGCGGCACCATATCCTTCGATATTACCAAAGTTTCCATGTCCATCAACTAACATGTAACGATAGCTGAAATCTTGCGCCATACGCACCATTGCTTCATAAATTGAACTATCACCATGTGGGTGATATTTTCCCATGACCTCCCCAACTATTCTGGCACTTTTACGATGTGGTTTATCAGGTGTATAACCAGTGTCATACATAGAATATAGAATTCTTCGATGAACTGGTTTCAAACCATCTCTTAAATCTGGTAAAGCACGTTGTACAATGACACTCATTGAATATTCAAGGAAAGATGTTTCTACTTCACTAACAATATTATTTTCTTCTAATCTATCTCTATTATGATCCATAAACAAAACCTCCTAAACATCTAAGTTTTCTACATATACTGCATTTTCTTCAATAAAGCGGCGACGAGGTTCTACTTCTTCACCCATCAATTTTTCAAAGACAGTATCAGCAGCCATTGTATCTTCAACAGTTATTTTGCGCAAAACGCGCTTGTTTATATCCATTGTCGTCTCATTCAACTCTTCAGCATCCATCTCTCCTAGACCTTTCATACGCATAATATCGTATTTAGTATTAGGAGAAAGAGTTGCCAAATATTCATCACGTTCTTGTTCATTTAAAACATATTTTATCGTCTTACCATGTTTTATACAAAATAGTGGTGGTTGAGCAGCATAGACATGTCCAGCTTCAACAATTGGCCTAAAAAATCTATAAAATAAGGTTAATAATAATACTCTGATATGTGAACCATCAACATCGGCATCAGTCATGATTATTATTTTGTGGTAACGCAATTTTTCCAAATCAAAATCGTCACCTATTCCTGTACCGAACGCAGTTATGATCGTTCTTATCTCTTCATTGCTCAAAGCACGATCCAATCGAGCTTTTTCAACGTTTAATATTTTTCCACGCAAAGGTAAAATTGCTTGTGTCATCGAATTTCTTCCTTTGATTGCTGATCCACCAGCTGAATCACCCTCGACTAAAAATATTTCACATACATCTGGATTTTTATCTTTACAATCGACTAATTTTCCACCAAAATTGACAACATCCAAATCACTTTTTCTTCTCGTCAATTCCCTTGCTTTTTTAGCAGCAATTCTAGCACGCGAAGCTGTCATGGCTTTTTCGATGATCACTTTGGCCTGTTCTGGATTTTCTAACAAAAATCTCTCAAAAGTTTCAGCAAAAATTTTATCGGCAATACTTCTAACTTCCGCATTACCAAGTTTAGTTTTAGTTTGTCCCTCAAACTGTGGATTTGGATGTTTACAAGAAATGATCATAGTTATTCCTTCTCTGACATCTTCACCTGATAGCGGTTCATCTTTTTCTTTTAAATAATTGTTATTTGTCGCATACTTGTTAATGACGCGAGTAAGAGCACGTCTAACACCATCTTCATGTGTTCCACCTTCTGGTGTAGTTATATTATTTACAAATGAATAAATACTTGCATTATAACTTTCATTATATTGTAAAGCAACTTCAATTGAAATATCATTTTCTTCACCAGAGACATCGACAATCGTCTCATGAATTGGTGTTTTATTTTCATTTAACATCTGGACGTATTCAACTAATCCACCTTCATACATAAATGAATCTTTTTGTTCAGTTTCACGTTCATCAAACAAATTAATTTTTAGACCTTTATTTAAAAACGCAAGTTCACGCAATCTATTTTTTAAAGTGTCATAGTTAAAAACTGTCGTCTCAGTAAAAATTTCTTTATCTGGTTTAAATCTAACAGAAGTACCAGTTCTCTCAATAGGACATGTATCTATTTGTTTTAGTTCTTCAACGGGATGACCACCATTGACAAATTTTTGATAATATACTTTACCATCACGATAAACTTTTACTTCTAACCATTCACTTAATGCATTGACGACACTAGCACCTACTCCATGTAATCCACCAGATACTTTATAGCCACCGCCACCAAATTTACCACCAGCATGTAATACTGTATAAATAGTTTCAACAGTTGATTTACCTGTTTTAGGATGAATTCCTACTGGAACTCCCCTACCATTATCAATAACTGTTATTGTATTTTCTTTACCAATTATTACATCGATATTATTCGCATATCCTGCTAAAGCTTCATCAATCGAATTATCAACTATTTCCCAAACTAAATGGTGAAGTCCTCTTTCACTAGTAGTACCAATGTACATTCCAGGTCTTTTTCTTACAGCTTCTAATCCTTCCAATACTTGGATTGATGATGAATCATAAACATTGTTTTTTTCTTCCATTTTAACTTCCACCTTTTTCTATAATTTTTCCATTATTTATAATGTAGATATTTGCTCTATCAACTATTTTCTTATTTATATCTTTTGTATCATTAGAAGTAATGATCACTTGATAATCATTATCGATATATTGAATTAATTTATTTTTTTTCTTCTTATCCAGTTCACTGAATATATCATCTAATAATATTATTGGCTTCGTATCAGTTTTTTCCTCAAAAATTGGTATTTCTGAAAATTTTAAAGCGATAAAAGCCAGTTTTTGTTGTCCTTGTGAACCATAGATCTTAATATCTTTATCATCGATTTTAAAAGTAAAATCATCTCGATGTGGTCCATATAGAGTCATTCCCATCAAAATTTCTTTCTGCAGATTATTTTGATACTTTTCTTTTAAACTTTTTCTGATATTTTCAGGATTATAATCACCTAAATCAATATTGGGCTGATATATTAATTTTAGATTTTTTATTCCTGTAATATTTTCATATATATCACTTATTTCTCTATTGATATTATCAATAAAATTATGACGTTCTATATATATGTCAATTTCTCTCTCTATCAGATTATCAGTCAATATCTCTAAATACTTATAATCACTTAAATTGTTAGTATATAAAAGTTTTAAATAATCGTTGCGCATCTTTAAAATTTTGTTGAACTCATTATATTTTTTTATGTAGTTACTAGATAGTTGACTTATTTCAATATTTAAAAAATTTCTTCTTTCATTTGGAGAACCTTTAATCATCTGTAAATCATCAGGAGATGAGATGATGACAAATAAATTTCCAACATAATCAGAAATTTTGGAAATATTATTATCGTTTATTTTAACTGTTTTATTATTTTTATAAAATTCTAATGATAGTTTTTTATAGACTTTATCATCTTTTATCTCACCAGTTATAATAAATTTCTCTTGATTGAATTTGATCAAGTTCATATCGTTAGTAGTTCGATACGATTTAGTAAGTGCTAAAGTATAAATACTTTCTAGGATATTGGTCTTTCCTTGAGCATTGTCACCTATGATTATATTTATATTATTTTTGAAATCTAATTGTAATTTACTATAATTTCTAAAATTTATCAGTTTTATTTTTCTTAAAATCACTTAAACCCACCAAAAACGCTCATATTTTCACCTTAACCCTAGACTACTAGTCCCATACATACATTAATATTATAACATAATAGGCCCATTTTTTAAACAAAAAAAGACTTTAAAAAGACTTTTTTATTTATTTTTGATTGATTTTTCTTTTACGAGAAATTAATTCTAACATCGATGATCGATAAATTTGATTTTCTAGTGATAATTTAGAAATATCAAATTCTCTTTCTTCACCATTAGTAAAAACAATTCTTATCTTATTTTCAACTTTATAATACTTTTTTATGTAATTGTGATTTATCCAACAACAATCTTCTAATAGACTTGATTTAGTTGGAAAAAATATAATGTTTTCACTCTCTTCAATAACTATTGGAATTTTATAAGAACTATTCAACATCTTTTTAGCTGCCGATAATCTTCCTTTATAACTGCTTCCATAATATTCACAACTGTTTTCCATTATTTCGTATGCACGTTGATTTATCAAATATTCATTTTCCACTTCTTTCACCAATGTTTGATAATAATTTACTGGTATGATTGCCATTGTCTGTTCATTAATTTCATATTCATTCATAATATTTCCCCCTTTTGTATAACTTAAAAAAGTTATGACATATATATATCATAACTCTTTGTCGAAATTTACTTCTTTTTGTCGATTTTAGTAAGTTCTTATCGGTAAAACTAATTGCGTCAATTCATCATCATCAACATCTTTGATTATAATAGGTTTTACTTCCCCAACAAAACTCAATTCAACAGTATTACCAGTAAATGATTTCAAGGCCTCCATCACATAACGAGCACTGAAAGATATTTTGATATCTTCATCATTGTTTTTATTGATGTTCATCTTTTCTTCACCACGGCCTATTTCAGAAGATGAAGAACGCATGATCAAAATATCATTTTTTATTTCCAAAGTAACGACATTTTTATCTTTATCAAATGTTAGAATACTAGCACGATCAATAACATTGTATAAATCATTTAAATTGACTGTTATTTTTAGGATTGATTCTTTTGGAAATAGATTAGTCGTATTTGGATAACTTCCACTTATTAATCTAGATTGGAAAATGACATTATCGTATTTAAAAATAACTTTATTATTAAAAATATGAATCTCGACATCTTCTTCATCATCACCTAAAATTTTAGTAAACTCTAAAACGTTTTTACTAGGAATGATGACATTATATTCCACAGGTGAAGGTTTACTCAAATTGATGACTTTTCTTGCCAAACGATATGAATCAGTAGCATTACACTCCATGATATTACCATTTATTTTAAAATTGATACCAGTCAATATTTGTCTAGATTCATCATTTGAAGTAGCAAAAGAAGTTTGATTGATAATCGTTTTAAATATTTTATTATTTATTGATATGAAATCATCCTTTAATTCTAAATTAACTTTAGGATATTCATTTTTACTGATACCATTTAAATTGTATTCACTGTTTTCAGCAAAAATTAATATTTTTAAATCATCAATAACTTCGATATTTATGTATTCAGCTTGTAATTTTCTAACTATATCTAATATATATTTACCTTGAATTATTATTATACCCTCTTTATCAATAGTCATATCTTCTTCATTGACAGGTATAAATGTCTGAATGGTTATATCATTATCAGATGCAGTTAAAGTCAAACCTTCTTTCGTCAATTCAAATTTTATACCAGATAAAACAGGAATTAAGTTCTTAGTAGAAATAGCTTTAGAAACTTTATTTAAATTCTCTAATAATAAATCTTTTTTAATTTTTAATTTCATATTCATTTCCTTCTTTCTCTATTATTTATATATTATTTTTATTATTACAGTTAATAATGTGGATAATTTTATTTTTTCCTTATTTATAAATAAAATTTAATGATAATGGGCTGTGCAAAAATTGTGAAAATATCTTTTTTTATTAACAATCATTTAAACTCCTTCTCAAGATCATCAATCATTTTGTGCAATTCTTTATTAGTTTTTAATTCTTTTTCGATCTTGTGACAAGCATGCATGACTGTCGTATGATCTTTTCCTCCAAATTCCATTCCTATTTTAGGAAAGGATTCATCAGTCAATTGGCGACATAAGTACATGGCAATTTGTCTTGGAAAAGCGATGTTTGCAGTTTGTTTTTTCGATGTCAAATCTTCAATATTGATATTAAATTTATTGGCGACGATTCTCTGGATTTTAGCAATCTCGTTTTTCTCACTAATCATACCTTTTGTCTCATAATTTTTTAATGCCTCTTTAGCAACTGGTAATGTTATTTCGGCATCCCATAGAGTTGAATAAGCAACTAATGTGATCAGAGCTCCTTCGATATTCCGAACATTTCCACTTATCGTTGCTGCCATATAATCGATGACGTCATCAGGTATGTCCAATTTTATATCTTCACCCTTCATTTTTTTGCGAATTATCGAAGCTCGTAACTCCAAATCTGGTGGATAGATATCAACTGTAACACCCCAGGCAAATCTCGTTCGCAATCGATCTTCCAATTTCTTTAAATCATTAGGTGATGTATCAGATGAAATTATTATTTGTTTACTATCATCATATAAAGTTTGGAAAGTGTGATAAAATTCTTTTTGCGATTCGGTTGCGCCTCCTAAAAATTGGATATCATCAATTATTAGAACGTCAATATTACGATATTTTTTCTTAAAGAAATCAACATAGTTAAAATTGTTCCCGTTTTCATCTTTTCTATTACTAGAAACGAAATCGTTGACGAATTGTTCACTAGTTATGTATAAAACTTTTTTATCAGAGTTTTCAACGATATAATTACCAATCGCATGCATTAGGTGGGTCTTCCCCACTCCACTATTTCCATATATGAATAATGGATTATAGATGTGCCCTGGATCTTTAGCTACTGCCAAAGCTGAAGCATGTGCAAAATAATTACTATTACCTACTACAAAATTGTCAAAAGTATATTTTGGTAACAGATTACTATTTATGTGATACTCTTCTTCAACAGGTTCTGTTTTAAAAGTTTCGATTATTTCTGGAGGCTTCTCCTCTACTTCATTTTTTAATAAAAATTCAAATTCATAATTGATACCCGTCTCTTCAAAAAAACATTTGTCTATTATAGATTTATAATTACTGATAATATGGTTTTTACCATATGGTATTATAATCGTTGCTACTCCATTATCCAATTTGTATAGTTCCATATTTTGAAACCAGTTTTGGTAAGAGAATAAATTAATTTCTGTTTTAATTCTATTTAAGATATTTGACCATAACACATCCTTGTCCATATTATCACTCCCCCCGGATTAATAAAGAACCAATTTCACCAAATATTTTAACTTATAATGTTAAAAAAATAAATACAAAAATGATAAAAAAAAATATCCACAAAAAATTAACAAGTTTTTCCACAAAAGTTATCTTATATTCTATAAAGGAATCGATTAATTTTCCACAATTTCCACAATTTTTTTAATAACATTGTTAATATTAAAAATCCACAACATGTGAATTTTGTTAATATTTTTAACAATCATATTTTTATTGACAAAGATAGCATTTTATTATTATAATAGTGTAGATTTTAGTTTGGAGGTGGAATAGATGAAACGTACTTATCAACCAAATAATAGAAAAAAAGCTAAAAAGCACGGTTTCTTTGCTCGTATTAAAACTAACGTATTAAATAAACGTAGAAAAAAAGGTCGTAAAGCATTAGTTAAATAAACTACTGATATGGTAGTTTTTTTTATACTTTATGTTATATAATTGATTTGTGAGGTGTACTATGAAAAAAAAGTATATAGTTAAAAAGTCCACAGATTTTACTGATATAATCAAAAATGGACGTTATTATAAAACAGATTATTTTACTATATATATTAAGGATAATACTTTAACTAATTATCGTTTTGGAATTTCTGTTAGTAAAAAAATAGGTAATGCCGTCACTAGAAATAAAATCAAACGACAAATGAGAATGATCATTGATAATTACAAAAAAAACTATCAAAAAGGAAAGGATTATATTATAATAATTAAGTATAGTTATATTTCTGCATCTTTTGATCAGATTCAAAAAGTTTTTGAAAATGTAATAGATAATACAAATAGAATTAATAAAGAGGCGAAAAAAGATGAAAATAAATAAAAAGATGAAGTTGTTAAGCATTTTAATTGCTTTAGTATTTTTATTATCTGGTTGTACTAAAACACTAGAAGATAAAGATGGAAAAGTTGTTAAAGATCCTCTTACAGGTCAAAGTTTGACTCAAAATATTCTTTGTAGACCAACTGATGAAGAGACGATTAAAATCTATGAAAAGAATAAAGATAAAGTCAATTTAGATGAATTGCCAGAATGTAAGAATATGAAGTTCAATTCTGGAAAAGATGAGGGATTGTGGACTAATGTTTTTGTCAAACCTCTTGCTTGGGTAATATTGAAGATTGGTAACTTTGTTAAAAATTATGGATTGTCATTAATAATAACGAGTTTATTGATAAGATTGATCGCATATCCAATAACTAAAAAGACAGCTATGCAATCAGAGTTATTGAATAAAGCTAAACCGGACTTAGATCGCATTGAAAAGAAATATGAGAATAAAACAGATCAGGAATCAATGTTTAAAAAGACTCAAGAAATTAGTATGGTTTATAAGAAATATAATATTTCACCAGCTTCTGGTTGTTTATATGCCTTTTTACAATTGCCTTTGTTCATTGCCTTTTTAGAAGCCATAAATAGGGTACCAGCTATTTTTGAAGATAAGATGTGGATATTTAAAATGGGAACGACGCCACTAACTGGTTTAAAAGATGGCAATTTTCAATATTTGGCAATTGTAGTAATTCTTGGAATAATAACTTACTTTTCATTTAAACTCAATGTATCTTCAATGCAGAATGATCAGACTAAAATGATGAATAGAACAATGATTATAATGATTGTTGTCATGTCCATTTTTATGACGACAGCATTAGATATATATTGGCTAACTAGTAATTTGTTTACTATCGGTCAAAATTTATTGATTAAAAGGAGTAAAATAGCAAATGAAAAAGTATGAGTTTATTGGAAAGACTAGAGAAGAAGCAATTGAATTAGCGCTTGCTGATCTAAATGTTACTGAGAAAGATTTAATAATTAATGAAAAAGAACAAAAGGGGGGTTTATTCAAAAGTAAAAAAATAGTTTTAGAAGTCATTAAGAATGCTGATGTAGTTGATTTCATCAAAGAATCACTAATCGATATAACTAAGGCTATGGGTGTTGAAACAAATATCGAGGTCAAAGTGCGTGATGATGTTTTAAACATTGTCTTGTATAGCAATAACAATAATATTTTGATAGGAAAAAATGGTCGTACTATTGATGCTCTTTCATTAATAATTAAGCAAATGATACAAAATGAAGTTGGCAGTTCATATAGATTTAATTTAGATGTTGCAGAATATAAATTAAAACAACAGAAGCGATTAGAACATTTAGTGAAGAGAACAGCACGTGAAGTAGCTAAAACAAAAATTGATGCTAAACTAGATCCGATGAATTCATATGAAAGAAGAATTGTTCACAATATTTTAAATGATGACAAATATGTCTATACTGAGAGTGAAGGCGAAGAGCCAAATCGTTA
>CANQJR010000010.1 GCA_947624275.1 uncultured Bacilli bacterium | reverse complement strand
CCATAGAGGTTTAAAAACTCTTTTTCACAGGCAATGAACATTGAACCGGCAAGAGGAATTCTTTTGCCATGGGCCTTTTCGACTTCTTCCAATTCAGCTATTTTTTTCTCCAACGACTTGATCTCTTCCTGGCGCTTTTCAGTGATGTCACTATAAGATTTGATCGTCTTTATCTCGTCGTTTAAGAGACCTATCGATTTTTCAGTGTTCAAATAACACAAAATGATTTTCATGTCATCTTTTAAGACATCGAACATTTCTTGATAATAGCTCAAAGGGCGATCGATGAAACCACGACGATTACCAGTGTGTTCGGTAATTTTCTTATATTCAGTTAAGCCTTCACTGCCAATCTCTTCCATCTCTAGACCCAGTTTTAAGGTTTTCTTAACGTTTTTGCGCGTCGGTTTGATCATTCCCATCAACAGATCATCTTCACTCTTATTGCGAAGATCTAAGGTGAACATCCAACGTGGCTGTAGTTCTTTGTCGCTATCGATGTTGTAACCGTGATGGATGAAGCCCAATTGCTTCAAATGTTCAACTAGAGGAGTGTTATCAATTCCGTCCTTTACGACATCACCATTGACATCGCGCTCGAGATGGATGACATAAGGATCAACCTTTAAAAAGATTCCGTGGCGAGAAGCGATATATGTCTTCAGTTTTTCAACGAATGTATCTAAAAGTTTTTCATCGAAAAAATCGATCAAAAAACCGCGAGGAGCATAAAACATTTGCCAATTCAAAGGCAACTTTTTAGATAGTAATAATGTGGCAGCTAGTAACTTTTCACCATCTTTTAGTCCGATTAATTCGTAATCCCAACCATTGTTCTTTTTGAGAATTCCCCATGATTCCTTTTGATGAAAAGTGACATATTCATTATTTTTGGCGAAGTTTTCAAATTCTTCACTGGAAAGTTTAACTATTTCCATTTTTTCCACCTCTTTTTAATTTGGTGATGTTACGGATCACTTTGCGATATAGGGGAACTAATTTAGTAAAGATAAAATACATGAATTTATTGGTTACCAAATCGAATTCACCTAAGAATTCAACATAATCACCACCAAATTTTTTCTTGAATAGATGTAGTCCATAGCGCGGATTCTTCTCATCTAAATCACCAATTGTGCCAAATTGGTCATACATTTTTATTTTGTGCTCGTGACAATATTTTATGTGTTCATAATAAGTTGTGTAATTGGCATAAGATGAAGTTAAAACGTTGTGATTTCCAGCGTATAAAACCCAAGCTTTATCTCCGTATTCCATGATGACGTGACTACTCAAAGTGATGGGATTGCCATATTTTTCTTTCGCTTCGCGGTATTCGACGATGTACTCATCCAATTTCTCGATCCTTTTGGTGAGTTCATTCATTTTGGTCTTATTACTCTTGCTAGGATTTTCCAATTCCTCCAACGGTTTCAAAGTTTTTAATAACTCTTCTTTTTCTCTTTGATAGTCATTTATTACTTCATCACAATCGATGCTGCCCATGAAGAGATCCATATGATTGTCTCTATTATATATCTCAAACAATTTTTTATAGTAGTTCAAGTCGTGGGAGATGAAATCTTTACGGGCTTCAGTCAATTCCATCAAATGGTTGAACTCTTCGATATCGTTCTCATCACCTAGACGTACCTTGCATCCCAAACTTTTGCCTTTATTGATGCGCTGCATCGTCGTCTTAGAAAATTTACTTTCAATTTCTTCCATGCTCTTAGATAGATCGATGCGAAAAGTGTAGCGTGGCTGCATCGTTTCAAAATTTTTGGTGAACCCCAAATGTCTAAAGCCCAAAGAGGTCAAATGGTCAAAGACTTCTTGGGGATTTTTAGCTAATGGTACTTCTTTGTCTTCATAGTCATATTCTCGATAGACGATATCGGGATCAATTTTTAAAAATATGGCACGTTTTTTGCTGACGTACTCTTTGACTTTTTTAACAAATTCCGTCAATAAATCTGTGGCGTAGAAATCGATGACGAAACCGCGAGGAGCATAGAAATAGGAATATCCTAATGGCAATTTCTTTTGTAATAGTAGTGATGCACAAACCAATTTGTCATCTTCATTGACCAGTCCGACGTAATGCGGTATCAAACCGCGTGCTGCGTGCGAAAACTCTCCCCAAGCATAACTCTGTAAAAAGTGTGCTTTAGTTGGGTGATTTTTGACGAAGTTGTCATATTGGTTTTTATCAATATCAGTAATGAATTTCATTAAATCGTTCACCTTACCCATATAAAAAGTATACTTAAATAGAAGGTTAAAGTCAAATATAATACCGATAAAAAAAGACTTGTTTTCCAAGCCTTATAACATATAATTGCCAGTTGTATAATTTCTGTTTTCACTGTTTAAAAAAGATGGTGTCTGATAACTGTTGAAATTATTGGAGTACAACATGTTTTCTAAACGATTGATTCTGTTTTCTAAACCGTTAATCTTTCGTTGTAATTCATTTAGTTCTTGTCCACAATGGCAATTGTTATTTAAAAAATTAGGTCCATATCCATATGGCATTTGATTGTTGTTCATAAATACCTCTTTTCGTTTTTATTATATGCAATGAAAGAGAATGTGATATAATAATTTTGGTGATTTCATGCGATTGCGAAACGTTAAAAATAAACGCGAAATAATGGATAGTGCTCCCAATTTAGTCTCTAATCCTAAAGATAACTTGGGTAAATGGTGCGATGTCTTTCAAAATGATCATCCCATCTATGTGGAAATTGGGATGGGAAAAGGGGATTTTTTAATTGCTCAAGCCAAGATGAATCCCCAGTTCAATTTCATCGGAATAGAGAAATATGATAGTGTCATGGCAAGAGCCATTGAAAAATTGGAAGAACCACTAACCAATTTACTGTTCATAAGGATGGATGCTCAAGAGATAGACGAAGTATTCTTTAAAGAAGTTGCTGGCATATACCTAAATTTTTCTGATCCATGGCCTAAAAAGAGACATGCCAATCGCCGTCTCACCAGTCACAATTTTCTCGATAAATACGCAAAGATTTTCCAAGATGATGAGATCATCTATCAAAAAACGGACAATCGTGAATTCTTTGAATATTCGCTTTTGACTTTATCTAATCATGGCTATGTCTTTACGGATCTATCTTTGGATTTGCACCATTCCAATCGCGAAAATATCATCATGACGGAATATGAAAAAAAATTTGTTGAAAAAGGTAATAATATCTATTATCTCGTCGCAAAAAAATAGTGACTAATGACGTAAAAAAGTGTTAAAATAGTAGTATTAACGGAAAAATGTGTTATAATTTTATTATAGTAGGTGGAATATGAAAAAAATATTTGCTTTACTTGCTCTCGTCTTAGTTGTCACCGGTTGTACTGTTCAAGAATTAGATGACAATTTAGAAAGAGTAATTGATACGACTTTGGCCGATGAAGCCAAGTTATCAAACCAAAATTTTGATGGTTATCAATATTATTTGCCAAGAGAAGTCAGCTTGGTCGATAAAATGGATTACAATACAGTTTTGATGTATAAGAACAATAAGATGTATCTATATGTCGACATCATATCATATTTTCACAAGAAGACAGAGACATATGAAGTTGATGATGATTTGTATTTTTCTAAAATTTTAAATTATAATGGTAAAAAGGGATACATAAATATTGATAAACAAGAAGATAAGTATTATATTGAAATAGAGTACAATTATGGAAGAATTGAGGCTTATTCTAATGAAGAAAATTTGAATAATACCGTTCTCAATGCGCTATACATATTGAAGACGCTCAAATACAACGACATAGTCATAAACAGTTTGATTGGTGAAAATAAAATTGAATATCAAGAAGAAAAATATACTTTATTTGAATCGGATGCAGCTGACAATAACTATCTCGATATCATTGAAGATGATGAAAAGTATGTAGAAGAAGATAAAGAAGGGGAAATCCTAATTGATGAGGATAGTATCCAATTGGACAAAGATGAAAGTTTAAATAATTGATGATGAGGTGAGCTTATGGGATTTTTCAATAAAGTGAAGAATATGTTCTTCGAAGAAGAAATAGTTGAAGTTGAAGAAAAACCGAAAAAAGAGAAAAAAGATGCACCTGTTGCTAAAAAGATTGAATTGCCAAAACAAGAAAAGGTGGAAAAACCGGAATTTGATATCGAACCAATTGAGGATAGGGAAGAACCGAAGGAGACTAAGTTTCCAATTGCCTTTGATGAAGACGATTTCAAAGAAGAAGAACCAACTCCAGTTGAAGATTACGATTCACAAATCCACCAGACGCGCAGTGAGCGCCATCACACTAGTAGTTATGAAGAAAAGGTCATTGAAGAGGTTAAAGAAGAGCCAAAAGAGCCCAGTTTTGAACCAAAATATGATTTGGAATATGGCAGTGAATTGGAAGATGCACAAGAGACTCATGGTCCATATGAAGGAAAAAGTCCTAAGAAAACTTTTACCCCAACACCAATTATTTCACCAATTTATGGAATACTAGATAAGAATTATAAAAAAGATGACGTCGTTACTAAAAAAGAGATTCGTTTGAGCAGTGCTCCGAAAAAGATCGATTTGGACACAGTTCGTGAAAAAGCTTATGGCGATTTGACAACTGATATATCGCAATCGATGGAAGACGTCGAAGAAGATAACAGTTTGAACGAAGAGGAAGACTTGTTATATGATTTGAATGATGAAAATGCTTCTCCAGCCATAAAGGAAGTTACGGTTGGTGATGCCGAAGAATATTTTAATGATTTGGGGTTAGAATACAATATAGATTATAAAGATACTAGTGTTGAAAAACAGAAGAGTCCAAAGGAGAAAAAGCGAAGAAGTGCTCCTGAAAAGGATGAAGAAGAAGTAAAAGACGAAGTGGTCGAAGAAGTAAATGAGGATGATGATTTAGTCGACAGCAATCTCTTTGATTTAATCGAATCAACACTATATGATGAAAAGGAGTAAAAAATGAATGCACTATACCAAATATTGCCAATTATAATATATATATTAGTAGCTATACTATTAGTTGTATTAATAATTTTGGGTATTAAATTGATTGGAACGATCAATAAGACTAATGAAGTTTTAGATGATCTAGAACAGAAGTCAAAATCACTAAATGGTGTTTTTGATACGATTGATAATATTACTGATACAATTTCTGTGATGAGCGATCGCTTAGTCGAAGGAGTTGCCAGTTTAATAGGTAAAGCATTAAGCTTTAAAAAGAAAAAAAAGAAGAAAGTTGAGGAGGAAGAAGAATATGAGTAAAAAGAAATCAGGATTGGGAAAATTTGCTTTAGGAGCTGCAGTTGGTGGAGCACTTGGTGTGTTGTTTGCACCTAAGAAAGGTAGCGAGACAAGACGTGAGTTAAAAGTCAAGTTAGATGAACTTGTCGAAAAGGTAAAAGGTTTGGATGCTGACGATGTAAAGCGTGAAATCGAAGCTAAAATTGCTGAAATCAAAGCTGAACTCAAAGATTTGGACAAAGAGAAAGTGATGGAAGTTGCTCAAGACAAAGCTTTACAATTAAAAGTTAAAGCTGAAGAACTCGTTGAGTTAGCTAAAGAAAAAGGTACTCCTGTATTGGAAAAAGCTACTAAAGAAGTAAAAGCAAAGACTTTAGAAGTAGTTAAAGAAATAGAGAAAAAATTAAAATAATTGTTTACAAAACAATGGTTTTATAATATGATATTTCAAAGATTTAATGGTGATGAATACTAGTAATCGAAGTTGGGTAATTAGAGAGTTCATGGTTGTTGAAAATGGATCAAAAACTTTGATGAAATTACATATTCTGAATTAAAACGGTGACGCGTTATAGTTTTAAGAGCATAAAGTATTATGAAATAGGGTGGTACCGCGATGATTCGTCCCTATGTCGTAATACTTTTTTATTGAGATTGGTGATATTATGTATGAATTGATGGAAGTATATGAGCGCAATAAAAAATTAGATACCATTTTTATGACTAAATATGAAGAGAATGAACCATTCTATTTTGAAAAAAATTGTGTTGAGTTCTTGGTCGAAATGGGCGAATTTGTCAATGAGACCAAATGTTTTAAGTATTGGAGCATCAAGAAGCCTCAAAAGGATCAGGTTTTAGAAGAATATGCTGACTGTCTCTTGATGTTACTCAGTTTTTTTGGAATATTAGATATGGATTTAGAATGCGACTTGGAACGACATCATCCCAGTGATAATGTTTTGGTCGTAATCAATTATTTGTATCGTGAGGGCAGCAAAATCATGACGGACATGAGTGAAAAATTGTTGAAAGATCTTTTTGTCAATCTCATCTATTTGGCCAAACTTCTAAACTTATCAATAGATGAAATAGAGGAATCTTGTCACCAAAAACAGGATGTCATCGAACAGAGATTAAATAGTGATTATTAGGAGGATATTATGAAGATATATGACGAATTGAAATGGCGTGGACTAATCAAAGACGTCAGTAGTCCAGAACTTGAAGAAAAGTTGAATAATGGGGGATTGACCTTTTATATTGGTACTGATCCCACTGGTGACAGCATGCACATCGGTCACTTTTCATCTTTCTTGATCTCTAAAAGATTAAAAGATGCTGGACACAATCCCATTCTTTTGGTCGGTGGGGCAACTGGTTTGATTGGAGACCCCAAACCAGATGCTGAACGCGCCATGATCACAAAAGAAGAAGTGGACCACAATTTTTTGTGTTTGAAGAAGCAAGCCGAAGAGATATTTGGCTTTGAAGTGGTCAACAATTATGATTGGTCTAAAGATTTAAACTTTATTGATTTTTTGCGCGATTATGGCAAATATTTCAACGTCAATTACATGTTGAATAAGGACATCGTCGCAAGAAGACTCGATACGGGAATAACTTATACTGAATTTTCTTACATGATCATGCAGGCTCTTGATTTTGATTGGTTATATCGCAATAAAAACGTCACGTTACAAGTGGCGGGGCAAGACCAATGGGGTAACATTACAGCGGGTATCGATTTGATAAGAAAAAAAGAAGGACAAGAAGTATATGCTTTTACTATGCCTCTTCTAACTAAAAAAGATGGTACGAAGTTCGGTAAGACCAATGGCAAAGCTATTTGGTTGGATCGCAACAAGACTTCTCCATATGAGATGTATCAATTCTTTGTCAACGTCGAAGATGATAAAGTAATCGACTATTTAAAGTTTTTAACTTTCTTATCCAAAGAAGAAATAGAAGAATTGGAAAGAAAGAATAATGAGAATCCACATTTGCGCGAAGCTCATAAAAAATTAGCTGAAGAAGTCATCACTTTCATCCATGGTCATGAAGCTTATGAGGAAGCCGTTCACATAACTGATGTTCTTTTCAATGGCAACATTAGAGAATTGAACAAATCAGAAATTGAGAATGTCTTCCAAGACGTCCCCAATTGTGATATCGATGGTGATCTAAACATCGTTGAACTTTTAGTCGAGACCAAAATTTGTTCAAGTAAGCGCGAAGCGAGAGAATTCGTGCAAAATGGAACGATCACTCTCAATGGCGATCGCATTAATGATTTAGAATTCGTCGTTACCAAAGACGTGGCCATTGATGATAAATACGTCGTCATCCGTCGTGGTAAAAAACAGTATTATCTAATTAGATACAAATAAAAAAAGCCAAAAAATGGCTTTTTTTTTTCGATTATTTTATCGGTTATAGAATTCAACGATAAGAGATTCGTTGATATCAGCATTGAGTTCATTTCTTTCAGGATATCTAACATAAGTACCACTCAATTTATTCGCATCAAAAGTTATGAATTCAACACGGTTTACAACTCTTTCTAAAGCTTCTTTGACAACGACCATGTCTTTGTCTTTTTCTTTAAGAGCTATAGTTTGTCCTGGTTTTACTCTAAATGATGGAATATCAACTTTCTTACCATCAACTAAGATATGTCCATGGTTTACTAATTGTCTTGCAGCACGACGAGTAGAAGCTAATCCCATGCGATATACTAAGTTGTCTAATCTTGATTCAAGTAATTTTAAGAAGTTTTCACCATGAATTCCTTCCATTTTCGCAGCTTCGTTAAATGTCTTACGGAATTGTTTTTCAGTCAATCCATACATGAATCTAACTTTTTGTTTTTCTTTTAACTGTGTACCATAGTCAGAAGATTTACCTTTTCTCTCAGCACCATGTTGTCCAGGTCCATAAGGACGTCTAGCGAAATCTTTTCCCGTTTCTAAAATAGACATTCCAACGCGGCGTGCTTTTTTATAAGCTGGTCCTGTATATCTTGCCATTTTATTTTCCTCCTTTATTTATTTACATAAACAAAGACTTCTTTTCATCATTCATAGGGAGTCTATTCTAATATTTTCACTCGAACAGCTTTCGTTACTAATAAACTTAATAGACACATTATGAACAATAGAAAAGTGCTGTTCATTGAATATGCGTTTTTAATTATAAACAACAAATGCTTCAATGTCAATGTTTTAAAAATAAATTATTTCATTATCAAATTAAATATATGTATTTAAATAGTATAAAATTAATTTTTATGTTATAATCAAAATAGGATAGAGGTGACTATAATGAGCAATCTAGAAGAAAATGCTTTTATTCCCATTAAAAATCCTTCTAAAATGGTATTAAAAATTGATGAGGCCATTTCTGATGCCGAGTTAAAAGAAGAACGAGAAAATGAAATTTATAGCGAGTTGCCTCCCAAGACTAAAAAAAGTTTCTCCAATGTCGTCATGCAAAAGATCGATTTACAAAAAATTGCTGATGAGGTGAACACTCTTTATCAAGACGGTTTTGATTATCACGAAGAAGACGAGGTTCACATTCCTTATCTTCGAACTTTGCGCACGAGACCGCTAGAGTTGGATGATCCAATGATTAAAAGTGATCATCAAAACAGCAATACCACAGTCAGATTGGGTAATTTTCAAATCCTTGATGATGAAAATTTCGTCGTTAATCATTTGGGCGAGAGATTATTAACTCTAGATGATGCACCAACTAAAGAAGGAAGAAATAGATAACTCTTTTAAAATGTCATCAAAGTGTGTTAAAATATTAAAGAATAGAGGTGAGCGCTTTGTTAAGTCCATCGATGTTAAAAATTATAACTTTTATCATAATAGCAATCATTACTATTATTGTTTTAATCATCGTTTTAAAAAATAGAAAGATGATTAAATATCGCAAGCGCATTAGCTATTTGGATAAAGAAAAAAATTCTTTAGAGAGTGCTCCTATCGTTTCTGAATTGACTAAGATTGAACCAATTATTAAAAATGAACGTTTAGAAGAAAAATATAAGGAATGGCAAGATGCCTTTGAAAAGATAAAAACGGAAGATATTTCGACGATGAATGATTACATATTCAATTTAGATGGTATCTTGGATAGAAAAGATTACGTTAAATTTGATGAAGAATATTCCAAAGCCGAATTGCATCTATACAAAATAAAAACTAGAGTTGATAATTTGTTTGAACAGATTCAAGACATCAATCAGAGTGAAGAAAAATATCGCGATATCATTACGCGCTTAAAGGCCAAGTATCGCGAGTTAAATTCTAAGTTTGAAATGAATAAAGAAGCTTATGATGGAATTGAAAGTATCATCAGTCTTCAATTTGAGAACATTGAAAAGCGTTTTCAAGATTTCGAAGACTTCATGGAAAAGAACGAATACGGTGAAGTCATTCATATCGTCAAAGCAATTGATACGATGATTGATCACATGACCATAGTAATAGCGGAAGCACCTGATCTAATCCTCTTATCGACTAAAGTCATTCCTAAACGAATTGAACAGATCTCTGAGACGTATGAAAAGATGAAAGAAGAGAACTATCCTTTAGATTATTTGAATGTCGAGTACAACGTCGATGAATCTTTGAAGAACGTCAACAAAATATTTGATCGCATCAAAGTTTTGAACTTAGATGATTGCATGTTCGAATTGCGCACGATGTTAGAGTATTTGGATTCTGTCTTTACGGAATTTGATCACGAAAAAAATGCGCGCAAAGAGTACGAAGATGAACGCGATAACTTTGAAGATAAATTATCTAAAATTTTGAAAAGTGTAAAAGACGTCCATTCCCAAATTGACAATATTAAGAACAATTACGATTTGACTGAGCACGATATAAAGATCATTGATGACGTCAACTTGCGTTTGACCTCTTTGAAGAAAGAGTATAAGAAAGATATTAAAAAATTGTCAGACAACAAAATTCCTTATTCCAAGATGAGTCGTGAATTGGAGACTTATACCAATCTGTTAAAAGATATCGAAGAGGATTTGGATGTGGCTTTGAAGTCATTGGGCAATATGTATGACGACGAGATGCGAGCTCGTGAACAATTGGATGACATCCAAGAACTTTTGAAAAGAGCTAAATTGCACATCAGAAAATATAAATTGCCAATCATCAATAACCAATACTTCGTCCAATTGTCTGAAGCTAATGACGCCATTGGCGAAATAATCAAAGAATTAGAAAATAAACCGATTGATATTAAAACACTAAATATCCGCGTGGATACAGCTCGCGATTTAGTCATAAAATTGTACAATACGACTAACAATATGGTTAAGACGGCTAGAGTGGTCGAGAATCTGATCATTTATGGCAATAAATTCAGAAGTGGTTCTTCGCGTTTGGATGAAAATTTATTAAAAGTGGAACAGTTGTATCAGAAGGGCAATTATGATAAAGCTTTAGAGTTAGCTCTTAACACATTAGAAACTGTTGACCAAAATATACGAGGAAAAGTTGAGGGGTAATTATGTTTATTAAGAATTTGAACAATAGGGGAATGACTAAAAAAGAGACGATGGTAGTATTGCTATTGCTAGTCATCTTTTTTACCGTAGGCATTTATTTGGCCACTGGTGCGAGTAATAAGACGGAATTTAACACGTTTAGAAAGTTGGCTTCTCGCTTTGTCTCTTCGTTTGGAAATTTGCGAACGGAATATGCTAACTTTGAGTCAGGAGCATATCTATATGACGTGATTCAAAATGGCTATAGTGAACCATTGACTAGTCCTTTCAATTCGGATGAAGTCTGTAATCCATATGAGAGTCGCATTCAAGTAAAGGATCATATCATCTATGTGACTTTGCGCTGCAGCAATTATTTGATATACAATCAGTCTTCGACAACGGATCGCTTTACTGTGTATAAGATTTCTGATTGGACCGAGGAAAAGATTGAGGGAAGCAATGTCCAAATGACCAATTTTTACAATTATGAGAAGAATGGCGTTTTACAATTGCCAAAGTATTATGTTCGCAAGGAGTTCTATGTCAATTACTATAATAAAACAGGTCATGACATATATGAACCAACGGCGATAGATTCAAAATATAAGTTGTTAGAAAAAACTTATTATCGCACGATGGATGAAGTGAAATAAACTTATAAAATAAAGGTGTAAAAAGCGCCTTTTTTTGTTATAATGAAATTGGTGATTAAAATGGGACTGTTTAATAAGATCAAGAAAATGTTTGCCAAAGAAGAAACAGTGGTAGAAGAAAGACGAGAAGACGTCACGGATGATTCATTTGAAAAAGAAACTGGTGAAATGGAAAAACCGGTCACAAGGGGATCTGAAGAGATAAAAATATATGAAAAAGGATTGTCTAAAAGTAGAGAGAACTTTGTCTCTAAACTCATCAATTTGACAAATAAATATCACGAAGTGACAGAGGATTATTTTGACGAGTTGGAAGAGATATTGATCATGGCTGATATCGGTGTCAATACCGTTATGGACTTCATGGATCGCTTGCGTGCTCGCGTGCGCCATGAACACATTACTGACCCAGATAGTTTAAAAGAGATAATCGTCGATGAATTGTTCATCATCTATGTCAATGATGAAGTCATCGTCAACAAAATAAATTATAGTGCTACTAAACCGACAGTCATTCTCTTCGTCGGAGTAAATGGCGTGGGAAAGACGACAACGATTGCCAAACTAGCTGACAAAATGATTAGTGAAGGTAAAAAGGTCAAGATGATTGCTGGGGATACTTTTCGAGCTGGAGCTACTAAACAATTACAAGAATGGGCCGAGCGTGTCGGTGCCAGTTTTACAGGACGTGGGGAAGGAACAGATCCATCTAGCGTCATCTATGATGGCTTAGAAGAAGCACTTAATGATGGAACCGATGTTGTCTTGATCGATACGGCAGGTCGCCTACAGAACAAAGTCAATTTGATGAATGAGTTGGAGAAGATAAATCGTGTCATTGGCAAAGTAGTAGCCGATGCACCTCATGAGACTCTACTGATAATCGATGCGACAACTGGTCAAAATGGCATAAGTCAAGCCAAAGCTTTCAAAGAGATAACTGATGTCACGGGTATTGTCTTGACCAAACTGGATGGCACCGCTAAAGGTGGAATTGTCTTGGCCATCAAAGAACAGGTTGGAATCCCAGTTAAATACATCGGTCTCGGTGAGAGAAAAGAAGATTTGCAAGTCTTTGATGTTGAGAAATATATTTATGGTCTTTTTAAGGATATGATGTGATATGGAAAAAAATATATATTTAAATGAATTGTACATCTATTACAAAGATTTGTTCACGGAGAAACAACAGATGTATTTTGATGATTATTACATCAATGATTTGAGTCTCAGTGAGATAGCTGAAAATTATAACGTCAGTCGCAATGCTGTCCACAATCAATTGAAAAGTGTTGAAGATAAAATCATCTATTATGAACAGGTCTTGGGATTGAAGAGAAAAAAAGATAAGTTGAATAAACTTTTAAAAAATTTAGTCGATGATGACGTCTTAGAAAAAATAAATGATATATTATAGAAAAAAAGAGGTAGAAATATGTTTGATAAAATAAATTTTATGAATGATACTCACATCTTTGTCGGTTTAAAAGCAGGAGTGGAGATTAAGAAGAATCTTTTGAGTGGACATGTCGTCATTTCTGATGCGGAGAAAAATGTTTTAGGTGAGATAGTTGAAATAAATAAAGAAGAAGTAAAAGTTCGTCTCTTAGGTGAGTTTGAAAATGGTAAGCTTCATAGTGGTGTCATTAGAAAGCCGCTATTAGATGCTTCTGTTAGAGAGATAGCTCAAGAAGAGATACCATTAATTTTGGGAGAAAATGATCAAGAGTCACTTCTTTTGGGAAGTAGTCCTTTTTATAATGGTTTCCCTGTCTATTTGAACGTCAATGATTTTTTCAGCAACCATTTTGCCATTTTCGGTAACAGTGGTAGTGGAAAATCTTGTGGTATTGCTAGACTAATTCAGAATGTCTTTGCCAATGACCATGCTCACCCATATCGTGCCAATTTCATTCTCTTTGATATCTCTGGTGAATATTCACAAGCTTTTAGAAATATCAATTCCATCAATCCCAATTATAATTATCGCATCTTCAGCAGTAACGAAAATGAACCAGGGGCTGAAAAGTTGCGCATTCCCATTTGGTTGTTGAACTGTGATGACATTGCCCTTTTATTGGCTTGTAATTCCCATACACAAATTCCCATCATTGAGCGCATGTTGAAGTTGACGAGAGCCTTTGCTGAAGAAGGAAATAATTCTGAAGCTTTTAAGGATCATTTGATTGCCAATGCCATCATTACAGTGCTCTTCAGTGATGAGACCGCCGCTCAGAAGAAAAATGACATCTTTGCCATCGTTGAAGAGTGTCAGACTAGCCATTTTCATTTAGAGGCTGAAGTACAAGGTGTCGGTTATACGAGAAAATTTAGAGAGTGTTTCAACATCGACAAAACAGGTAATTTTACAGAAGGTATCCTCTTGACAGAGTATGTGACTCAATTCATCAATTCTGACTTTGACAACTATGAACCACAAGGAGGTGTCAGTTACAGTTTAAAAGATATGGAAAGAGCCCTAAGGTTTACTTTGATATCTGATGGATGGTATAAAAATCCTCAAACTTATGCTGATGCAGTGACGATTAAAGTTAGACTTCATTCACTAATAACGGGACCATATGGTCGCTTGTTCAATTTTGATAAAAATGTCAATGTCGAACAGTATTTAGCTGGTCTTTTGATTCAAGGTGATAAAAAATATCAAATCGTCAACATCAATATGGACGACATTGATGACCAAGTCGCAGCTGTCATAACTAAGATTTTTTCAAGAATCATTTTTGACTATGCCAAACGCATAGCTAATCGTGGATCAATTCCTTTCCACATCTTGATTGATGAAGCTCACCGCTATGTCAAGAAAGATCAAGACACATTCTTAATTGGTTATAACATATTTGAAAGAATTGCCAAAGAAGGACGTAAATATGGAGTTCTTTTGGGAATACTTACGCAAAGACCAGTGGAATTGTCTGATACTGTCATTTCGCAATGTTCCAATTTCTTGATCTTTAAAATAAACAATCCAATGGATTCCGAATACATCAGACAGATGGTTCCCAATATCAGTGCCGAAGTCGTGGAAAAACAAAAGACACTTCAATCAGGTACTTGTCTAGGTTTTGGTAGTGCTTTTAAAATACCAGTAATAGTAAAATTAGAAATGCCAGATCCATCGCCACTCAGTAGTAATAGTGATGTCATTAAGTATTGGAATGCTTAAAAAAACACAGAAAGCAGGGTGATAATATGTTTGAAAGTCTAGGTGATAGATTACAAACAGTCATATCTAAGATCAGAGGATATGGCAAAATTACAGAAGAAAATATTCAAGAGATGACGCGTGAGATCAGATTGGCTCTCTTAGAAGCCGATGTCAATTATAAAGTTGTTAAAGAGTTTGTCAACGATGTCAAAGAAAAGGCTCTTGGTGAAGAAGTTCAAAAGAGTTTGAAACCCGGAGATGTCTTCGTCAAAATCGTCAAAGATGAGTTGACTGAATTATTAGGTGGCGAGAAAAAAGATTTGAATCTCGTGGGCAATCCAGCCATTTTGATGTTAGTCGGTCTTCAAGGTAGTGGTAAGACGACAGCGTGTGGAAAAATATCAAACTTGTTGCGCAAAAAACATGCCAAGAGACCATTATTAGTCGCTTGTGACGTCTATCGTCCCGCAGCTATTGATCAATTGAAACAAATTGGTAAACAATTGAATATAGAAGTATATGAAGAAGGAAAGAAAAATCCAGTTGAAATTGCTAATAACGCCATCAAATATGCAAAAGAAAACAAATACGATTATGTCTTGATCGATACAGCTGGTCGTCTTCACATTGATGAACCATTGATGCAAGAGTTAAACAATATAAAAGATGAAGTTAAACCACAAGAAATACTATTGGTAATTGATGCCATGATGGGACAAGATGCCATCAATGTCATTGAGGGATTTAACAATTCTTTGCCTTTGACGGGTGTCATATTGACTAAATTAGATGGTGATACTCGTGGTGGTGTCGCTCTATCAGTTAGACATTTAACTAATGTCCCTATCAAGTTCATCGGTACTAGTGAAAAGATGGATGGACTTGATTACTTTGATCCAGAGCGAATGGTCGGGCGCATTTTGGGAATGGGAGATATCGTTTCCCTTGTCGAAAAAGCCCAAGAAGCCATCGATGAAAAAGAGGCTGAAAAGACCGCTAAGAGAATGCAGAGTGGTAAATTCGACTTAGAAGATTTCTTGTCAACGATGAAACAAATCAAAAAATTGGGACCGCTAGAAAATCTGTTAAAATTATTGCCAGGTGCTAAAAAAATGGGACTTAATAACATTCAAATTGATCCCAAAGATATGGCTCACATCGAAGCTATTGTCTTGTCGATGACCCCACAAGAAAGACGTCATCCCGAGATCATCAAAGCTAGTCGTAAGACGCGAATAGCTAAAGGTTGTGGTCGCAGTGTTCAAGAAGTTAATAAACTTCTAACTCAGTTCGAAGAAATGAAAAAGATGATGAAACAGATGTCTAATGGTAACATGAATTTACCAAAGAATATGAAGATGCCTTTTTAAATATGAATATTTCTCTATTATATTGAGTTCTTTATAATGTAATAAATGGAGTAGTATTATGGAAAATACACAAAATATTGATAATTATATAAAATATGCAAAAGAAGATATGAAGTTTTATTTCATACTTGGAATTATTATATTTTTAGCACTTTTAATATTTTCATATTTTGTTAATTTTTACTATTTACTACTCCTTATTATTTTTCATTTGTTATTTTGCATAGGTAAAGTAAATGCATATACAAATTTAAAGAAGATTAAGAAGTATGCCATTACTAATAATTTGACTGAGGAACTAAATCATATAGAATATTTTAATCAAGAAAACTATATTTTAGCACTTAATGGCATGTTTATTGTGAAGAAAACAAAAGCTTGTTATTTTAGATATGATGATATCAAAGAGATTTATAAGAAAATGGATTATACTCCTAAGGTTCATTCTTGGGAAGAAAATCTTCACATTATTTTAAAAAACAAAGATGAATATAGTATATTGATTTTTAGCACAGCATTAGTTAACGAAGAATTAAAAGATATAACCAATTATTTAATTAATAAAAATCCCAAGATATCCGTTAAAAAATAGAATTATTAATATTTAAATTGTTTGTTGTGTGAGGTGGCTTTATGTTATTATATTGTGATAATAATACAAAAGAATATGAAAAAAAGGAAAATTGGAAGGAATGCATTGAGTATTTATATGACAAGTGGAAACCAAATTGTTATGATAAGTCCTTATTTTTAAAAACAGCTATTAATACATGGTATGCATTAATTATGGATGGATGTTTGTTTAATTTAACTAAAGATGAAAAAGAAAGACTGAATATTATTTTGTTAGAGTTATTTGATTTTTTTGAAGTATCGTTTCGTGATGATTCGGACTGCCAATGGATGTTCGGTTATATGATAGAAATCGGAACTTATTTTTTTCTATCATCTAAATATAATAATATTAAAGATGAAGGTAAAAATCTAATTAATGAATCATATACAAATGGAAATCTTATAGCAGAATATTTAGTGAAAAATGAAAAGTGTAATAAAAAAGAATTGCTATGTTTAAGAAAAAAAATAAAAAAATTTGTATATGAATGTTTTTCTAAAGATGAAGAAGTAGATAAATATTTTATTGAGATTTTGATTGGTGAATAAAATGTAATAGATTAAAAATGTTAAGAATATATGGAGTAAAAATTTGATGAAAAATTATAGTGAAAGATATAAATTATATTGTGCAGACTTGGATATCAATATAGATGATGAAGACTATGGTTCGCGAGAGAGACTAAGAAAACATAATAATGCTATGGATAAACTGAGTAAGTTATATCATGAAATAGAAAATGTTGATGATAAAAGTTTTCTCTTTGAATTATTACAAAGTGATGACGCATGTGTAAAAATCAATGTTGCATCTCATTGCCTTGGACTGGGAATTTATGTTAAAGAAGCCTTAGCTGTTTTAAAGAAAGAGTCTAAAAGCAAACAAAATAAGCTTCTAGCATTTAATGCAAAGTCATGCTTAGCGGTATACAAAAAAGAGGGATCTTTAAACTTTTGATTTAAATCAAAGTGCTTCTCTTTTTGTCAAATTTCTTAAAAAATGAATGATGTAGTCATTAGAAAAAACTTCCTAAATTTACAAATAAAGTGTTGATTAAACGTATAAACTTTGTATATACTATGAAAAGGAGATGATATTATGGAAGTTAGAATTCAAAAATGGGGAAATTCAGCTGGTATTAGGATTCCTAGTAGTATATTAAAATCTTTAAAAATAAAGACTAATGATGTATTAAATATTGAACAACAAGAAGATAAAATAATCATTAGTGTACCAAAAAAAAGAAAAATATCATTAGAAGAGAGATTCAAAAATTATAATGGTGATAATTTAGCGAAAGACTTTTCTTGGGATGATTCTATGGGGAGAGAAATATGGTAAAAAAGTATGTTCCTCATCAAGGTGATGTTGTTTTCTTAGATTTTAATCCCACAAAGGGACATGAGCAATCTAGAACTAGACCAGCTGTTGTAATAAGTACAAATATCTTCAATCAAAAAACAAAAATGGCTATTTTGTGTCCTATTACATCAAATAACAAAGAATTTCCAACCCATTACAGGTTAGAAGACACTAAAAATATACAAGGATCTGTATTATGTGAACATGTAAAAAGTGTCGATTATGAAATTAGAAATTTAAAATTTATTGAAAAGTTAAGCGATAATGATTTTATAAGTGTAATTACATTATTCAATGCTTGTATTGAAGAATAATCTAAAATATCACTAATTGTTTGAGTATAAAAAGAAATAATAATTGGGCTATATAAATATTTCTCCTTTTAAAACATGAATATTATAGATTAGATAGGAGGAATAAGATGTACTGCAATAGACAAGATGAAATGGTTCCTAATTTCACCAATGAAAATAATATAGATATAGAGAACAATATCAATATGTATGAATCAAATCAAAATCAGATGATGCCAATGCCAACAGAAATGGGAATGGTATCTAGTCCAATCATTGAACCAATGCGCGAAAGAGTGATAAATAGAACAATCGTCCATGAAGTTCCACATGTGTGATAATTTATGATAGACTGAACTTTGAAACTTTTATTTCTGTAAAAATATAAAATAAAATCAGGCATAATATTGAAAAGAAATAAAAAAAGTGCTACTATATTAAGCACTTCGGAAGACTCGTTCGATTAAAAAAATCAGGGGATGTTAATATGAATAATAGTAATAAACGAGAAAAATTAGAAAAGCAACAACTTTTATTTCAAATGAAAAAAGACGTTGAAAGTTTAGAGAGACAAATCAAATATTCAAGATTAACGAATTTAAAAATTAGTTCGGTAAAAAATTTAAAAATAACTGCTAGGGCATTACAACTAGTTGCTCCTTATGTTTTAACTGCTGGTGTTGTCATAGGTGGATTTTGTTTAATTGATGAAACTCCATTTTATCGTGATGAAAGAAAAATATACTCTAGCACGATGACTGAGTTTGATAATTTAGATAATATTAGATATGAACAAAAATATGGTGATTTTAATCAAGACAATGTTTTTAATCATTATTCTCAATGGGAGTTACAAGAAGATGGCTCTTATACAAGAACGATAAAAACTTATAATATCAAAGAGAAAACATATGATGAATTAGTAAACTTACTTCATAAAGAAAACCTATCATTAGAAGATGTTTTCGGTGAATCTACTTCAACCATTAAAGAAACAAAAAATAATTTATCAGATGACGAAATAAATGAAGAAGCATTTATGCAAGCAGTAATTTATAATAAAGATAAAGAAGATTACATTATTGGTAAAGAAACTATGAGTGAGAATATTAGTTTTTCAGCATTGTGTGTTGTGTTAACTGTAATAGCAGAGTTAATTCCAGCTTATATTAGAGATGAGTTTTCTTCTTTTTCATTTGCTGAATGTGTTGAAAATATAAAAGAAAAATATCAATCTGTTGATAGTAAAGACTTAACACGTAAATTAGAAATTAGACGTGATAATTATAATAGGATGTTGAGGTAATTTATTATGTCTAATACAAAAAAAGTTAATAATGATGAACTTGTCGTAATGCCTGCAAATGATCCTTTGTTTCAATATATTAAACCAAGGAATAATGATATGTTTTCTTTAATGAATGGCAGTGAGCTACAAGAATTATTGTATTATGTAGAAAATTATTATCTAGAGTTAAGAAATCGTCTTGGCTTTGATAAATATGTTACTTTTGGATTAGAATTAGAATTTGAAAAAGCTACTCAAAAGCGTATTGAAAAAAGATTACGAGAAGTTTCGTTGTATAATTCTTGGAAAGTCAAAGATGATGGTTCTTTACCGATAGGTGGTGCGGAAATTAGTTCACCTATTTTAACTGATAATAGTAATAACTGGCATAATTTAAAACGTGTTTGTTCTATTGTTAATCGAAGTGCTATTATTGATGAGCATTCAGGAGGTCATATTCATATTGGGACTCAAGTTTTAGGTAATAATACTGAATCTTGGCTAAACTTTATTAAAATATGGTCAGTCTATGAAAACATAATATATAGATTTTCTTTTGGGGAATTTTTAACTGCAAGACCAAAAATGTTGAAATATGCAGAGCCGATAACTAAGGAGTTTTGGGAAGATTATCAAAAATTAAAGGGATCATCTTCTTTAGTATTAAAAGATATTATTGAAGAAATATCTCACCATAGAAATCAAGCAGTAAATTTTTATAATGTAAATAATTTTAATAGAATAGCAAATGACAATACAATAGAGTTTAGGTGTCCTAATGGCACATTAAATCCAATAATTTGGCAAAACAATGTCAATATGTTTGTTAATCTATTACTCTATTCAAAAAGTTCTAGATATAATGATGATATAGTCGAAAATAGAAAAAAAGAGAATAATGATAGATTTTCTACACTGGATTTATATGATGAAATATATTTACAACAAGCATTAGAATTTTGTGATATGGTTTTCACAAATAATTTTGATAAAGTATATTTTTTAAGACAATATCTTAAATCCTTTGAAATTGGTAGCAAAAAATTATCAAAGGCAAAAGAATTTACAAAAAAAATGAGTGCATAAAAATATTGAGCAAGATTAATAATCATTGACATATTTAATTCACTTACAGAAAAGATATTCGTAGATGAATTATAAAAGAAAAAAGTTAGAAAAATTATCATCCTATATTAAAATTTTAATTTAAATTTATAGGATGTTTTTTTATGTTAACAATTTAGTATTACTAAAATTGATTATTTATCCATAAGTTTAAGTGAGGTGCTCAAATGTATGGATAAGTACAAAATGAATTATATTTTTAGTGGGGAACAAGATATTAATGATATTTTTATAAAAGTTTTAAATAGAGAACTAAAACAATATATTCTAACTATTCGGAATAATAAAAAATATGAGGTACTATCATCACGTACTTATTTCTCTCTAAAAGGAGGTAGAAATTGTTAAAGAATATAATGTTGGTCTTTATATAAGATTATCTCGTGAAGATGATGATAAGGTATTGGTGAGTGAGAGTATTACGAATCAGAAAAGTTTATTACTTCAATATGTCGAAGAAAATAATTTGAGAGTTTATGATATTTATATTGATGATGGTTATTCTGGAACTAATTTTGATAGACCGGGCTTCAATAGGCTACTTAAAGATATTGAACTCGGAAAAATAAATATGGTTATTACTAAAGATATGTCACGACTTGGAAGGGATTATATTGGGACTGGTAATTTTATCGAAAAATATTTTCCAGAACATAATGTTAGATATATTGCTGTTACGGATAATGTAGATACTTTTTTAGATAGTTCAAATAATGATATTGCACCATTTAAAGCTATAATGAATGATATGTATGCTAAAGATATTTCTAAAAAGATAAAATCTAGTTTAAAAGCAAAAATGAAAGAAGGTAAATGGGTAGGAGGAAGAACACCATTTGGATATGATAAAGATCCAAATGATAAAAATCACTTAGTAATAAATAAAGAACAAGCCGTTATTGTGAAAAGAATATTTAATATGTGTTTAGATGGTTTATCATTTTATAAAATAGCAAAACAATTGACGAGTGAAAAAATAAAAACTCCTGCTCAGTATTATAGTTTTGAATGGAAAAGTCATTATAATTTAAGATATGGTACTTGGCATTCTAAGACAATTAGAGATATTTTAACCAACAGAATGTATATAGGTGATCTAGTCCAAAACAAAAGGAGCAAAGTAAATTATAAAGTTAAGAAGATTGTTAATAATAATACTAATGATTATATCGTTGTAGAGAATAACCATGAGGCAATTATTGATAGAGAGATATTTTATGAAGTTCAAAAAAGAATACCAAAAAATAAGGGAAGAAATGAAAAAAAAGAAAAACATTTACTAGATGGACTTTTGTATTGTGGTGATTGTGGCCATCGCATATCAATCACATCTAGAAGAAAAAAAGACAATAGATGTTATACTATTTGTAATTACTATCGAACTTATATGAGAGAAAGACTCTGCACAACACATTCAAATAATTATGATGAGTTAGAGAAAATAATTATTAATTCATTGATTGAGACGTGTTTAAATTATATTAACAAAGATAAAATTAAAAATGATGTTTTACTTAATTTAGATGAAATGAGTAAAGATGATGATAAAAAGGAACTAGATACACTTAATGATGATATTAAACAAATTAATAATAATTTAGATGACATTTATATTGATAAGTTAAATGACAGAATTACTGAAGAACAATTTAAAAGAGTTAAAATTAAACTAGAAAATGAACTTTCTATAAAACAAAAAAAATATGATGATTTAAATGACGATGTTGATGATACAATAGATGAAAAATCTAAAAATAAAATTATAGTAGAATACATTAATAAATTTTTATCTATGAAAGAACTTGATAGAGAACTCATAATCAATCTAGTTGATAGAATAGAAATATTTGAAGATAAGAATATAAATATTATTGTTACATTTGATAAGGTCTAACAAAAAGGGACAAGCACACATTTGTCCAACTAGGACAAGAATCATAAACAACCATGTTTATAGACATACTTATCGTCAAGCACACAGTTGTTGTAGTGAAGATAAAGTCACTAATGTTCAATGTGGATCTTGTTGTGATTTTAACTAGAAAGGTTTATCCTTTCTTTTTTTGTGTCAATTCTTAAATAAGTCTTGTCATAATCTTGACATAAAAATTGGGGGGGGTATAATAGAATTATAAATATTATGAAAGGAGAAGAAAAATGAAAAAAACAATGATGTTTGTTATCATGTTAGCTGCCTTCTTTTTAGTTATGCCAGCTGTCAATGCTGCTGAAGTTGAATATCCTACTGTAGATGATATAACTAACGCTAATACTTTTAGAAGTGGTACGGTCACAGTTAGTGATATCGTTGATGGTACTTTGACAATAACAGTTGAAAATGCTGAGTTCAAACTACTTGGTGTTGGAGATGCAGGAGAACTTAGACCTGATAACTATGCATGGGTTGGATTACACTTTACTTTCCCTGAGAATACAGAAAATTGGAAGATTGACACAGAATCTTATGATGGTAATGAATTCGATGAATACTTCGGTTTCAATGTAGCCAATTTAACAAGTGCTGCTCAAAATAAGAAAGATTATGAAGCAACTTGGGATTTGAAATGGGACGTAAAAGATACTGGTCCAACAGAGAACACTTTAACAATCAAATTGGTCGTAAAACCTGAAAATGTAACTCTAGTTAATAGAGATGCAGAAACAGAGGATTGGAATGAGACAGGATATTTAACTGCATCAAACCAAGTAAAAGTAGAATTTCGTGCTCTTTGTCCAGAAGAAGTTGGAAATGACTATAGTGATTACCTTTACTTACCAACAAATGGTAAAGTAACTGAAAAAGAAGTTCGTGCTCTTGCAAGTTTAAAAAAATATCTTGGTAACAAATATGAAATTGAAGGTTTCTATTCAGATGCTGGGAGAACAAAAAAATTTGATTTTTCTAAAGAAATAGCTACAAATACAATTGTATATATTAAAATGGCAGTTGTTAAAGAAGAAAAAAATCCTGCAACAGGAGATAATCTATTGACTTATGTATCATTGGGTGTTGTTGCTCTAATGGGTACATTGGGAACAGTCGTTTACTTGAAAAAAGTAAATGAATAATAAAATCTAATCAGATTTGAGGAATAGTTAAGACTATTCCTTTTTTTTGTGTCAAGTCAAAAATAAGTCTTGTCATAATCTTGACATAGAAATAGGGGGGGGTATAATAGAATTATAAATATTATGAAAGGAGAAGAAAAAATGAAAAAGACAATGATGTTTGTCTTAATGTTATTGGCAGCTATGTTGTTTATGCCAAGTGTATATGCTGAAACTGGTGAATATGCTACGGTTGAAGACATCACTAATGCCGATACATTAAAAACGGGTAAGAACGGAACTTTAACAGGTGTTGGAACTGATGAAGTTACATTGACTTATAGTGAAGCTGCATTTGAAATAATTCCTAAAGGTAGCGTTGATACACGTCCTGATAACAAAGCTTTTGTTGGTATTCGCATCAAATTGCCAGTAGGGTCAAAGAACATTAAAATAACGACACAAGAGCCACATAATGAAGACGACATGGAAACTCAAACAACTTTTGATAAGTACTTTGGATTTGATGCTAATGATCTATCTGAAGCTACTGAAAATCAAAATGGTGTTTTGAAACGTACTTATGTGTTAACTTGGGAAACAGCAGATAGTTCACCAATGAGTCAAACTATTAACATCGTTATTAAACCAGAAAACGTTGCTCTATTCAATAAAGATGAATACACTGAAGATGACACTGAAGGAAAAGCTCTTTGGAATGAAGCAAAATGGGAAGAAAAAGTACCAACGATCAATGTCACATTGGTAACTTTAGTTGATGGTAAAAAAGTGGAAACTGAAGAAGAGAACACAATGCCATTCCCAGTAAATTATGTTTTAGGTGAAGAAGAAAAAGATTACTTAAACGGTGTTGTCAATGATACTATCAAAGGAGCTAAATTAAAATTTGTTGGTTTCTTTACTGATGAGAAGTTAAATAATAAATATAATTGGGAAACTGCTGAATCAGATTTGACAGTCTATATGGCTTTCGAAACTGTTAAAGAAGAGACAAATCCTGCAACTGGTGATAATCTATTAACTTATATCGCCTTAGGGGCAGTATCTTTAGTAGCTGTCGTTGGTTCATGCCTTTACTTGAGAAAAGTAAATGATTAATAAAATTTGATCAGATTAGGAATAGTTAAAACTATTCCTTTTTTTTGTGTAAAAAAAAGAAAATATGGTATCATATTAGTAAAAAAGTGAAAAATGCAACCGATAATTGACAAAAAACAACTCAAAGTTGGTAGAAGGCAACCGAGTTTCCATAGTATATTTTGGACAAGAGGTGAAAAAAATGAAGTTTAGTGAAAAACTTATCAAATTGCGAAAAGAGAACAAACTATCGCAAGAACAATTAGCTGATATGCTGGACGTATCAAGACAGGCAGTATCCAAATGGGAGTCTGGTCAGACCTATCCAGAAATGGATAAGTTGTTAGCGCTGTGCAAAATCTTTAAATGTACTTTAGATGAATTGACCAATGACGACATATCTAAAGATGATATCATTTATACTGACAAAAAGAAGAATACTTTTGTCAGTGCCATCTATGAAATGTTAGAGTTCATCAATAATAGTATTACAACTTTTAAAAAGATGAAGTTTAAAGAGATAGTTAAAATGGTCATTGAACTATTATGCTTATTCGGCATCCTATTACTTTTAAAAATACCTTTTAATTGGGTGATTGATATTTTTGGAGATCTTCTTCGCCATTTCGCTAGTAGATTGTCGTTTTATAATGGTCTAACACTGATTTGGTCAGGTCTCATAAATGTCATCTATGTTGTCTTAGCGGTAATCATCTTCATCTACGTCTTCAAATCACAATACATTGATAAATATGAACAGCGAATAGTGATTGATGAAAGTGAGGATGATTCGAACAATCGTGAAGAGTTGAAATCTAATGCTGCGGTGAAAGAAAAGGTCATCATCAAGAGAAAAGAGTTTTCTTCTAATATTTTCAACCTTCTCACGACAATCGTTTTGTGGATAATTAAGTTCATCGCCTTATTTTTTGGAGTCTTTTTGGTGTTATCACTAATATTTATATCCTTCTTATTCATATTGGATTTCGTCTTGTTGTTTAGAGGAGTATTCTTCTTGGGGATTTTCTTGGGCTTAATCGTCGCCTTGGTCTTCAATACATTATTAGTCGAAGTCCTATTCAGATTCATTTTCAACATGCATATCAATTTTAAGAGAGTGCTCATCACTTTCATCGCCAGTTTTATTGGCATTGGGGCATCTCTTGGTATTATCATGGTGGAGTTTACGACGATAAAATATGTTGAAAATCCACCTATCTTTGGCCAAGTGGTAGTTCAAGAAGAAGAGTTTGCGATGCGTGATGGCATATTCATTCGCACGAATTGGGGTACTATCACTACTGGTTTCGTAGCTGACACCAATTTTCACATCGATGATTGGTCATTCAATTTTGTCAAAGATGAAAAAATGACCAATTCTTTCAAAATCAAATTGGAATATAATAAAGAATGTGCCCATATGTATTTAGAAGAAGATGAAACACTTGGTACCATTGATATCACTCAGAATACTGATTATTCTTTCAATGATATACTCAACATTTTAAATACAACAATCGATGGCTTGAGCAAAAGGGAATACTATGATTGGGATAAATTGGATGTCAATAAAGTCACCATAACGACATCTGAAGAGAACTGGAAAAAATTGATGACTAATGCTGATAAATATTATGAAAAGATGTGGGACTCTCAAAACTATGAACGTGAAAAAGAACTGGAAGAACAAAATGATGAATATTTGAATCAAATAAGTGATTTAGAAGAAGAAAATCAAAATTTAGTGAATGAAAAAGAAGAATTAAAAGAAAAGATAACGGAATTAGAGGATAAGATTGAAGATTATAAGAGTCGCATCGCTGATTTGTTGGAATAATTGGACATGATAAAAGCAAGTTTAAAGCATATAAATTTGCTTTTTTTCATATTATGTGTTATAATGTAACACGAAATGGCGCATTATCCTAGTCAATACATTATTATGAAGACGAGCCTAAAAATTCGTTAAAGAGCATACCTATGAAACGTCTGGTGCTTGCTTCATTCGCCCAGTTTGGGGTGAGTGCTGGAT
>CANQJR010000009.1 GCA_947624275.1 uncultured Bacilli bacterium | reverse complement strand
TGCAAGTTCCAATTTGCCAACTCTATCCAAATCAAAAATGATACCTTTCCCTTCCCCGTTTAGATCAATACCGGTCTTCTTGCCAAAACCAAATTTTTCGATGTATTGGAAGAGTTTTTCTTTGCCAAGGCGATTGCCCAACTCCACAAAACCAGGATTGCAAGAGTTTTCCAAGACTTGTAAAAAAGTTTGAAATCCATGGCCTTTGGCCTTCCAACAACCAATCCTTGCCTTACCGATCATCACACTACCAGAATCATAAAAAGTATCCTTTTCTAAATCGACGACTTTTTCTTCAATGGCCGAAGCTGTCGTTATGATTTTGAACGTTGAACCTGGCTCATACGATGCCCAAATCGGTAAATTGCGGCTTATTTCTTCAATGGTGTAATCGCTATAATGGTTAGAATCGTAATTGGGACGAGAAGACATCGCTAATATTTCACCATTGTTCGGATTCATCACGAGAGCTAGTGCCATATCAGGGCTGAACATATCAACTATGTTATCCAGTTCTCTTTCAACAGATTGCTGGATGTTAATATCAATAGTTAAATTGACGTTATTTCCACTCGTCGGTGCGACGTAAACTTGATTCAGTTTCAAATTGCTACCCTTGGCATCAGAGTAATACTTTATAGCGCCATCTTTTCCAGTCAGAACTTTATCATATTCTAATTCAATGCCACTCAAGCCTTGATTATCGATGCCAACATATCCCAAAGCATGTGAAAGAAGTTTTTCATACGGATAATAGCGTTTGGATTCCTTGACTAAATAGACGCCACTTAGATTTAAACTCTCAATATAATCGGCAACTTCATAAGATAATTGTCTTCCTTCAGGATGGACTCGCTCAATCGATGTAGATTTATAAACGTGTTTATCCATTTCTTCTTTCGATACGCCAAGAGCTTCACTCAAAAGGGTGGAAACTTTTTCTTTATCTTCCAATTGATTTGGAATCAAAACCAAACTCGTCGTCGTAATGTTATCAGCTAGAACGACACCATTGCGATCCAAAATGAGCCCTCGGTCAGCCGCCAGCGGCAAATTGCGGCTCCACAAATCGTTAGCTAATAGCGATAATTTGTCATAGTCAAAGATTTGGATGTATAAAACTCTAAAAATGATGAATAAAAATAAAATGACGACGATGACCAACAACAATCTGATGCGATAATCAATTTCTTTAAAAAACATATTTTTCACCAATATAAATATATGTTTTTAACAAAAACTTATTAAAAAAGACTAGTCACCTAGTCTTTTTATCTTTGGCATTTTCTATTGATCTAATTTTTTTATTGATGTCCTGGGATACTTTTCCGACTCTATTCAAATATTTCTCCCAATTATCTCGGCGGACATTTTCATATTCTTCTCTTTTACGCTTATCCATCTTTCCTCCTCATCTCTATTTTTTCATGACTAAACCCTTGTCATTCAACTGTTCAAAATTAGTGATTATTTCCCTTTTTTTATTCAAAAAATTTCTTTTTTGACATGCAGGATTTCCTCTAAAAACGACGCTACTTTGGCCAATCATATCCAAATATTGCTCATCATCCATTTGAGCAATCTTAGATACATAACTGGATAATTTATAAAAATCATAATCGCGATTGCTGAAAAGTGGTGAAGTTCTAACTCTATCAATAAAAGGTACTTCTCCATAACTGGTCCCCATTTTCAAATTGTCACTATTGACATCGCGTTCCAGTTCACTTAAGAGATCACAATTGTAATTGTCAAAAAGATACGCTGCAATTAGTTTTTCTTCAGTTCCATTAGGTTTTCTCTTAGTATTTTTCTGATAAAAGTGTCCGAGTTCAGTTTCTTTTGCATAAGCTGATGGCACTTCATAAGTCGTATTAAAATTCAATTCATTAGATAGAGATATGAGCGAAGCTGCAATAGTTTGATTGGCATTAGAAATAAAGATGCTATTCTCAGCTTTGTTAGAACCATCAAATTCTTGTATGTATTTATCCAAATGACATTTATCCTTTAAAATGAATTCGTCTCGATCAGAACCTATTGAACAATTATAGGCCTTTGTATTAGTAGCAATGGCATATTTTCTCTCTTCCTCAGAGTAAGCTTTTTCAAGAGCGGTTCGCCAAGCCTCTCGCTCTTCGCCATTTTGAGTATAAAAACATTTCTTCAAAACTTTTTTAACGAATTCATTCAAATCTTTAGAAGGAAATTGGGAATGGTTGATATAATTTAATCCACCCTTTTTACGCGGACCAAAAACCGTTCTCGTCCCACTATAATTATTCATATAGCGCGTCATGATAGCTGACAACAAATTTTCATCAACGCCATTAGAATTAAACAAATCATTTTCCATTTTATGCAATATCTTTTGCTCATTTTCTTGCACTTTGTCAAAATCGATGATGACTAGAGGAATACCAAATTCTTTAGCTGCTTTTAAACTCTTAACATAAATAGGATCCTTTCGATAATCGCGTTCGGTCTCATAATAGACGACATAACTCGGCTGTAACTTACTCACTCCTCTTTGATCATCGTATAGAAAACGATCTAATAACATCTCATTATACCCATAACGCGTTTCATTTTTCATAATTGGACCAGGAATGAACATAACATTTTTTCTTTTGTTATCATAACGCATGGAAAAACTCTCTTTCAAACTGTATATATCAGTTGATCCCATCATGTTTAAACTGTCTTGAGGAATGTTGTTAAACCCCAATAAAACTCCATTCAAAGAAATCGTACCCAAATTTTCATTATTGATAAACGAAGTACAAATACCTTGCCTCTTCTCCATCATGGAAGTATTCCAAATACTTTTAGTGCTAATTTTTTTAGACTCGATTTGAGAAGACAGATGTACTTTGGCATCAAGAGCTGTAACAATCATGTTAAAATCGAGACCGCTTTCAATGATGGGAACACCACTATCGTAACATAGTATTCTAGCTCGGTTGGCATCAAATAGAATTTTATTATACGTATTCATATACATCCTATTCATTAATCCTTCCAAAACGATAATACCCATTTCATCAAAGGAATAATTGTGTAAATCATGTAAATATTTTTGCTGCAGTTCAACAATTTTTTCTGTATCTGTTGAATTTAAAGAAAATATGTCTTTTATCGACTTCAAAATATTAAAGGTCTGTCTATCTTTTTCATCAAGGCTCTTTTCCAAATCTGACATATACATACCATATTTTTGTAAGATGAATTTGGCAGCGTCAATATTCATGCCATAAATATTATTAAAAAGGGCATTTTTAAATTGAAACATCTCTTCCTTAGTTGCAAATTTAGGTAAGAACTGTGCTTCTATTGAACCATTTAAATACTTCTCATATACCCTTTCACCTAAAATTATGTAATCGTTTCGCAATTTTTCGACATTGACGCTATCCATGAATCCGGAGATCGTCGTCACATCGTTGACATCGATGACATAACGATGAAAGTTATACTTCTTGGCAACTATATAATTTAATAATTCTTTCATCTCATCATTGATGTCATCTTTTAAAGCGTTCTTAAATTTCTTTTCGTTACTTCTAGTGCCGATAAATGAATCATAATAATCATCTAAAATGGCGACAAAGTTGGGATTATCTTTTATCAATCTGATCACAGAGAATAAAAATTCATTAGTGTGACCAACTTTTTGGGAGATGATACCACACATTTGGGCGACGACAAATAGAGCTTTCTCGTCTATTTGAAACAAGAACTTTGTCGGTGGTTCTTGACTATCAAAAAAACGGAATAATAGTGCTAGATCTTCCTTGGCAAACATCGATAATTTATGATCGTTCAAAATCTTGGTCAACAAATCATATCTTTCCACTAGTAGACAAGCAAAGTTGTGACTGTTTCGATAACAGTAATCGAAATTTTTTAGAGCGGGTTCCGAAAGCGTTTTTCGAAAGTTTATAATTCGTGATAAAGTTTGATACTTTCTATAATTCTTCTCATTGACGACATATTTGTTTCGCAAAAAATCGCTGACGTAGTCGATATCAAACAAATTTGGCGTTAGAACGAGATCCGCAAATACTCTCTGTTCACTTCGCTTAACTGTACTATCTTTGCCAAAACGTGAAGGTTGAAGAGAAAAAATTTTATCAAATATTTTTTGTAATTGTCGACGTTGAACTCTTTTGGACACACCAGCCAAATTCTCAATTTCATCCATTAGGTACTGACGAAGTTCATCTGTATTAAGACTAGTGATTCTGGCCAAACCCATATCTGAAAATTTGTCCGTTTCCAAAAGTCCCAAAAGTTTAGCCATATGTGGCATAAAACCGCGATTTAAAGTATCATTTTTAGACATGGATTCACCTTCTTTCTAAATAATATCATCATATTTTGTCATAACAGTTCAAGAGAAATATTATGAGTTTTGCGCATCAATTCTTCCATGATGACGACTGCTGGTACCTCTACAGAAGCATATGGACCATTTTTGACGATATAGCGATGATAAACTTCACGATAAAGTCTTATTCGATCTTGATCTTCAAGAGTTAAATCATACAAATTTTTCATAGCTAGAATCGTCTCCTTAATCATTCTATCACCATTTGAATTATTTTTTAAGAGTTGATCAGAATGAGAAACAATTTTTTGAGCTTGATCGTAGCTTATGCCATATATAAAACTGAAGAAAGAAATTTTTAAATTTAACAAACCATTCTCATCATTAAGAGGTGGAAAATCAGTCTTTTCATCAAAAGTCTTGTCTTTAACTCTTTCATAACCTTTAGTACCAAAGACCGAAATGTGGGCAATGTCTTTACCTTCACGAATCAAATTCATCATTTTTTTTATAGTCGTGACTATCTCAGGTACATAATCCATACTATATTTAAACTCCATGATTGACATGGCATAATTGATAAGTTCTCGCAATTCGCTAGAATATTTATTCGCATCTTTGCGATAATAATTTTGATAGTAATCCCACAACAATTTGCGATAGTTGTTATAATTTAAAACCATTAAAATTGCATCAAAAAAACTTTTGTCATTCTCTGTATATTGCAAGATGACGTCATCCATTTTGATGACAATTTCTAAAAATTTATCATTTTTATCTTTTAAAAGTGCATTGACAACTCTTTTACGCTCAATATCACCATTTAAATAAGAAAGAAATAATTTATAAGATGAATCAAGAAATTGATCAGTCAAATCTCTATTAAAAATTTTTTTCAAATCATAATTATTTCGCATCAATTCATCAAACAGGTTTTTATCATCACACAAGATGTAATCGATCAAATCTTTTTCTGAATCATATATTGTATACACATCTAATAAATTAGTTAAATTCATTTTTTCAAAACTTTGACAGATGTACTCATTAGAACGCAACTCTTTAGACATTATTATTTGATAAAACTTATCATATTGATCAACCTGATTCAAAGAGATTATTTTGCGCACGATGGCACTAGCTATGGATAGAGCATATTCTTCCCCATTTTGGGCAATTCCTTCCAAATTGTTCTCAATCATGATCAAGATTTCATCCAAAGAAGCTCTTTGTAATTCTTTTAGGGTCATGGACAAAATTTTTCTATTCATCATATCACCCACTTCATATTCTATATTAATTTTATCAAACAAAAAGAGTAAAAACAAGTTTGATCACATGGTTTTACTCTTATTTAAACTTTTATCGCGCATTTCAGTCAAGTCAGTAAAAAAGGTTGTCACGTTTTCACGCATTGATAGTTTTCGCATCAAAATTTTGTCCAATGTCTTTTTTTCATCTCTTCCTGTTGCTATTGATAACTCATGGCAATACGTTTGAAAGATGTGACAGTATTGATCGTTCGGATAAGTTTCCACCCTCTTCATATAACCGTCGATGACAACAAAATCGATATCGATCGTTCCCGATGCATATGCGCGAAAAATAGTGTTGTATATCGGTTCAGTCTCACCATAGCGCTCCGTATTTGGTGAATAATTTAAACTAGGTTTTTCACTCTCTTTTTCGTCGAGATAGCGAAAGGATTGTTCTTTGTCGACACCACGAATCATCCCTTTTTCATCCGTGATAAAATTTCTTCCATGGCTATCATAATTACAAAGCAAATAATCAGTGACGAATTCGCGCATGAATTGATTGATTTGGTCAGTTGTTAATAAACTCATATCGTCACACAATTGATATCGTTCAAAGTTAGGAGCAGCTTTTAAGAGTTTGATTCTCTTTTGCAATGAACCGACGTTCTCTTCATCCCTTATGTAGAGACATTCGACGGCCGAAGTTGGATCAACTATTTGTTGAACGCGATAAGCACACTCTTGAACAGCCCCACGAAATGGCTCTAATTTAGAACTCCACTTCTGTTTAGCCGGCTTGTAAAGATACTCACCCTCTCTTTTTACAACGAGATACATCTCACCTGTACCACCTAAATAAATTCTCTTTAATTTTTTTAATTTATAATTTGGAAGTTTGATCATAACATCACCATTCATTTTTTTACTTTGGCTTTTTTTCCATAGTCATACATGAATTCGAATTGCGAATGAATTCCATGTTTTCGCTTATTAAAGTTGGCAATACAACTATCTACATCCTGATTTTTAGCACATTTGACGAGATCATTATAAATTTCTTCATCTTGACGCATGTCGAAGACGCGATCGATCAAATTGTTCAAAAGAGAACTCATCTTCATATCAGAATATAAAGGGCTTTGTTCTTTTTCTTCTCGCAAGTTTTGCGGTTCAAAAGATATTTTGACATTTTTAGCGTCACAATTTAATAGATCACTAAAATAATTGTAATCGTAATTACCAATTAGATAAGAAATGACTAAACCATAATTTCTTTTATCTTCATCATTGACAAATTCTAACTTACGACTGGGATAGATATATGTATCACCATTCTTTTCAATCATATAATAAGCATTTTTGAAAATTTTATTGATGAGATTGAAAACTAATCTAAATGATGGCTGGACTCCATCGCGATAAGGAATACATAATTCTTTGTCGAAATCGATGATATCCATTGCCATCAAATTGCGACTTATGTTTTTCTGCGTTATTACATTGACTGTTTCCAAAAAGTTTATATCATCATATAGAACAAATTCATTTCCATGTAGAGAATGGGCATAACTTTCCATCTCGGAAGCAAATTTATTCTTTTGCTTTTCGCGATAGTAAACCTTTTTTAAAGCATCGCTCCAACTTTTAATTTCCTCAATGCTCAAGTCTTGAAAACGACGAGAAACTTTATCGAGGAAATTTTTCAAACCATCAATTGAGAAATCAGCTTCATAACACCAACCATTTCCTTCTTTGGACTGACTTCTTTCCATCGTCAGAGATCCACTATAATTGTTCATATAACGCGTTATGATCGATGACAATAATTCTTCGTTTACTTCACGTTTTTTGAACAATTCTTCCTCTTGTTTTTCTATTTCCTCTTGCTCATGCCTCTTTATTTTTCTGACATCTACCAATACGAGCGGAATACCTAATTCACTGGCCATTCTCAATCCCTTTTTATACATTCTGGTCTTTTGATAATTATCGTCGATCTTATAGGCCACAACGTAACTGGGTTGAACTTTAACATCTTTATTTTTTTTGTTATAAAAACGATTTATTAGGACTTCGTTATAACCGAAACGCGTGTAGTCAGCAAAGGCCTTAGGTGTCAGAAAAGCCTGTTTACTATCGAGATTTGAACCGCGCAAATCGAGACATCCCGTATCAGAAAAAGTATCTCCTACGCCCATTAGACCAAGCATATCATGATCAATATCACAATAGCCCAATAATGGTTTATTCAAAGACAACACACCTAAATTTTCATTGTTGATAAAACTCATGCAAAGACCATTGTTACACGAGTTAAGTGAGGTGTTATACCTCATTTTAATTCTCTTACTCTTCTTTTTACTATTCTCTAAAAAGTTAGTAACGGCATCTGTTGAATGGACAAACATGTTGAACTCAACTGGTGCATCAATGATGGGTACATGTCGGTGATGATCAATGACGTCACTATTTTCATCGACTTTGAATAAAACATCATTATAACTGTTCATATACGCTCTATTAGCAAGGGCTTGAATGACGGGAAAAGTACTATCTTTCTCAACGTTATACAATCCATTTTGACGCAAATAATCATATAATTTAACTTTGATCTGATTAACTTTTTGATGTTCGGTTAAATGGAGACGATAAACATAAAAAATATCTTTTAATTTAGATATTATACCATCGTCACTATCTAGTAATTCATCACTACATATATCTAAATATCTACCATAAGCATTATATAGTCTTTCCGCATCAAAATATGACAATCCGTATAGACGATAAAAATATATTTTCTTGAGATTTAAAAGATCTGACTCCTCTTTTAGGGGACGATAATCCTTAGAAACATCAAAGACGCCATAAGCTATTTTAAGAGTTGAACCATTGGCAAAAACACGATTATATTGTGAATCTAATAAATCTTGTCTAGCTTTGTAAAAACTGTCTAAATCTTCTATGTCCACATAGCGATCAAAGAAATCAAAAAATTGAGTTAAAGAAGTTTGAAGCAATTGTAAAAATAGTTCATCATGATCGAGATCACGAGCAGCTGTCTTATCAAAATGTTTATCATAATATTCATTGAACACTTTTTTCATTCGAAGATATGCTTCCTCATTACGATCTCTATGGAGACCATAAAAATAGAACAAATTGTTAAAAAGAGGAGCACTAGTACCAATGTGCTCAATCAAATAATCGCTCATCGCTTTGATCAGAGTTAAAAACTTTTTCTCTTCATTAGCAAAATCTTCCACCGTGACATTGTCAACCGTTCGAAAGAATGCACTCAAGGTTTCTTTATCAAACATATTAATGAATTCTTTGTTTAAAAACGAAGACATGGAATCAGGATTTCGCAAAAAGAAATAAAAAGTTTCAGCACTATTTCTAAAGAGATAATCAATCTTATTGATGTAATCGCCATCATTAGTATCATGTATTTGGTATAATTTTTTAGTAAAAGTTGCCATGGTAATATCATTTTCTACTAAAAATTTATTGATGGGCTGTTCGACGAAATCGCGCAAATACTCACGCATCATTCTCGTGTTTTTAATACTGGGAGACAACAATAAATCATATATGGCTTTACCTTCAAAATTTTCATAGTCATTATTGGTATAATATCCCGCTAGACGATTAAAAAAATTTTTAATGATTATATTGTTAGTATCTGTTTCCAAATCTAAACTTTTGAAATAATCAAAGAGTTCTTCAATTGAATGTTGAATTTGAAGCAATTTTTCATCATTAATTGTCGCAGCACAAAAATCGATAGCTGAAAAAAATTCAGATATCAATTTATCGAAATCAAAATTGACATAAGTATCTTTGATATTGACAAAATCGTGAAAACGAATTAACCCATCGAGCGATAGAGAATTGACAATTTTTTCAGCCAATCCAAACTGCGAACATTCTCTTTTGAGTACTTCGTATTCACTCTCTTCCATCGTGGTGAATCCTCTTTCATCCAATGCATCATAACGTTTGTCTAATTCACTCATAAAAACCACCAATTATAGTATAACAGATAAAAGACTAAATAATTTAAAAAAAAGAGAAAATAAACTTTTCTCTTTACACATCCAAATTGTGGTAGACATTTTGCACATCTTCTATTTCGTCCAAGGCATCAGCTAATGCCATAACTTTTTCCGTTCCCTCTTCATCGAGTTCGATCAAGTTATTGGCGACATACGTAATTTCACTAGTCAAGAACTCTGTGATTCCCATGTCCTCCAAGGCTTTTTTAACATTCAAGAAATTATCTGGTGTAGTATAAATCTCATAACTGTCATCATTCGTGATGAAATCATCAGCGCCATTGTCGAGACAGACCATCATAACTGAATCCTCATCTATAGTCTTATCGATTAAGATGACACCTTTGCGCTCAAACATATATGACACTGAACCATCAGTTCCCAAATTACCACCACGTTTGGTAAATGTTGATCTGACGAGCATTGCTGTTCTATTGCGATTGTCAGTCAAACAATCGACCATAAAAGCTACGCCATTTGGACCATAACCTTCATAACGAACTGATTCGTAATCCTCACCACCAGCTGATTTCACGGCCTTATCAATGGCTTTTTGAATATTATCCTTTGGCATGTTATTACTCTTAGCTTTTTCGACAACGAGACGCAAAGAAGGATTGTCATCAGGATTACCATTCGTCCCTTTAGCTGCCACATATAACTCTTTAGCTATCTTTTGAAAGATTTTACCACGTTCAGCATCTAAAAGCCCTTTTTTGCGGTGGATTGTTGCCCATTTTGAATGTCCACTCATTCTCTCATCTCCTAACTCAAAAATTTTATAATTATTGGCGATATGATCAATAACAATATTAAGGGAATATAAAATATTACCGAAACAACTGAAACATGTAAAGGAATTTTCGCGATATGTGCTTTGGTCTTTTGAATTTCACGATCACGAATATAATCGATTTGACGATACAGATCTTCAGTTACATTATTGCCAAATGTATTGGCTTGTGTAATATTCAAAATGATATTGTTGACCGCATCAGATGGCATTCTCTTTTTAAAAGCATATAAAGCTTCATTTAAACTCTTACCATATTCCACTTCTTCCAAAGTTTTTCTAAATTCTTTAGACAATTCATTATCGACATTATCACAAGCTATTTCCAAAGCTCGTTTTAAATTATTACCAGATTCCAAAGAAAGTGCCATGATCTCAAAGAAGTACATTGCTTCTATTTCTAATTTGTCACTTCTTTTGTTAATATTATATTCAATTAATAAATAATATAATAAATGATAATAAATTAAAGTTACAACAGGAGCTAACAAATATCCCCAATCAAATAGATATAATACCACTAAAAAGACAACTATGGAAGAAAATAATTGCAGATTTAAAAATAAAATGGGATTCAATTTAGTGTTATCACCGAGAAGTTCTATCTTTTTAGTAATTTTTTTGAGGTGTTTTTGGGAATAGATTTTACTATAGAAAGGTCTTTTTTCTTTCATAATCGCACCTCCACATAAATTATCTTTTTAATTATAATTATATATAGAACATATAATAGAAGACTCAATATTAAACAGACGATGCCGATTGGCGTTGTGAACAACACATTGAAATAACTAGGATTCAATAACAATAATATTAAAACTAAGCAAACGGGAATAAATACTAACAATTTGAACATAGCGCGAGAAGCGGCTGCAGTACTTTCGAGTTCTTGTTTTAGTTTTTTACGTATCATCGCATTTCTTTCAACAGCATTGAATACTTGAATGATATTGCCACCAGTTTTGTTGACGACGGCTAGGGATGCTTCCATATATTTAGATTCGATACAAGGAACGCGTTTGGCAAAACGACTAAAGACCGTTTCCATGTTGAGACCAAAGGAAATGTCCAAGTACATCTTTCTAAACTCTGAGCTAATCGCTCCATCCAATTCAGTAGATACCAAATATACAGCCTGCATGATACTGTATCCTGATTTAAAGGCATTATTCATGATGATTATTGCTTTAGACATATCTTTTTCAATTCGATTCTTGCGCATTTTTTCTTTAAATAATAAATACAAATCATATAGAAAAAAGCCGATGACAAAAATGATCAAAAACATTCCGATATCAATCTTTTGATAATGAAAAGATAGTGATAACAACAACAATAAAATAGTCATTCCAGCCACGAAAAATTTATTACTTATATGGTTCATCTTTTCAACGTCGTTTACTTGCGACTGATGACAATATTTCTCATAGTGATTACTATAGGCATTAAATATTTTAAGTTTGATTAAAAATTTAGAAAAATTATTTCTTAGGAAGATAAAGTTATTAATTAGGGAATCGCCAAAGGAGTGATAATCTTCTTCTAGTGTTTCTAGCGTATAGGGACCAAAACGCCTATCCAAAGTACTGCTGCGATATAATTCGTATAGACGATATGCACCATATAATAAAACAATTAAAACTAATATTTGTAATAGTATGATGAGCACTAAGAGAGCACTACTCATTTTATCACTTCCCTATTTTTTGGATTTTTTTTGATCTTTTATCTGGGTCGTCCCCTTTTTAGGAACTGTCTTCGTTTTCTTTTGAACATTGATGAACATATCATCAACTGTATCAACTCCACGATTCTTTATCTTTTCATAAACTTTTGGCACGTAGTCGTAAAGGATGAACTCGCCATTTACTTCACCATTTTCAGTCAAACCGTGTTTCAAGAAAGAGAATATTTCTTTCAGTTCAATAGTGTCACCATCAAAACCGACGATTTCGGAAATAGAGGTGACTTTTCTTTTTCCATCACTCAATCTTTCCACCGATACGACGATGTCAATCGCACTCTCAATATATTCGCGAATGGCCTTAATAGGAAGTTCTAATTCTCCCATCAATATCATCGTCTCCAAACGATTCAAGGCATCGTGACAACCATTGGCGTGCAGAGTGGTCAAACTCCCATCGTGCCCCGTATTCATAGCCTGTAACATGTCAAAGGCTTCTTTGCCACGAACTTCACCAACGATGATGCGATCAGGACGCATGCGCAAAGAGTTGCGCACCAAATCGCGGATGGTCACTTCATTTCCTTGTTCATAATTAGTGTTTCTAGTCTCAAGGGAAATGACGTGTTCCTGTTTTAAGCGCAATTCAACCGCATCTTCAATTGTAATGATTCGTTCTTCATTACTGATAAAATTTGACAAAACATTTAAAAGAGTCGTCTTTCCACTACCAGTTCCACCGCAGACCAAAATGTTCAAACGCGCTTTGACACAAGCGTCTAAAAAGCGAGCCATATAAGGCGTCATCGTTCCGTTACCGATCAAAGTGTCGACATTGTCGATATCATCTTTGAACTTACGAATGGTCACTACTGGTCCTTTGACGGATAGTGGTGGAATTATGGCGTTGATGCGCGAACCGTCTGGAAGACGCGAATCAACCATTGGATTAGCTGAATCAATCGTTCTCCCAAGCGGTTGAATGATTCTTTGAACAGTCCTTATGATGTGGTCATCATTGATAAAGGAAATCGTCTTATCACGCGTTATGACCCCATCTACTTCGATATATATTTCATCAGGCGCATTGATCATGATCTCCGTAATATTTTTATCATCTAACAATTCCGTGATTGGACCATAACCATTGACCTCATTCTCAATCAAATTGAAGAGATGATTACGCTCCTCATTACTCAAATCATATCCATCAGTTACGCGATTGATCTCTTCATTGATGTACTGATGGAGATTTTCATCATTGCGAATATTTTTATCGATCAATTCTTGAATGATCGTATTGCGAAATTCATCAAGTAGATTTTTATCTTCAAAAACTTCATAATCAGTTTTGACATAGTTTTCTACTTTGGAATCATTTTCAAGGCTAAATTCTTCTAACCACGACTTTTTCATCAATTATTCCCCCTTTCATCATCGATTAAACCGAACATGTGATAGGCAAAATCTTCAAATTCTTTATCATTTTGGAAAATTTCATCAAACATTTTAATTTTGCCGTCCATGACTAATCGATCATAATTCTTTATGTGCAAAAACTGGGGAATGGTATAGTCAACATTCTTTTTGACCACTTCTTTAATATCGTTCAAAGAATAGAATTTTTTTCGGTCATCAATGGCATTGTTCAAAAGGAGAACCAAATTGTCAACGCCCATGTTTTTACAAATTGCGACAAAATTTCTCGTTCCCTGTAAATCAAAACTATCATTAGTAAAGACGTTGATCAATAGATCACTATTCACGAATGCCACCATGTTATTAACGCTCAAAGATTTGTCAGTATCGATTAATATGACATCATAATTGTATTTTAAAGATTTTAAAATATTATCTATATAGTGATGATCAATTTTGTTAGCTTGTCTTGGATCTTTGACAGAAGCAAGTAAATGAATATTCTCATCAACTTCAATCAAGTAATCGTTAAAGCCGTCATCACGCATTCTATTATTGGATAAATCATCACACAAATTGTACAAATTATTTTTAACTTTGACGTTATAGGCAAATGCTAAATTGCCATTATATAAATCCAAATCGATGACTAAGACTTTTCTACCATATTTGGCATAGACATGCGCTAATAACATCACAGTAGTAGTCTTACCCACTCCACCTTTCATGGATGTCACTGTCAATATTTTTCCCTTTTTATTTTCCATATACTATCACCTATTTTCTAAGACTATATATTCTTAAATATTGAACTCTACCTTTAAAGTCATTACCAATGACCAAATCGCCATCATAGCTATCAAAAACGACATTACCCATTTTTTGACCATTTAAACTTATTTGACCATTATCAATGATTAAGGAATAGTTTTTATCTTTAACAAGAGTCGCCAACTTTTTTTGATCAATTAATAATTCGTCTTCTCTAATGATCAACGATAGTCCACCAAAATCTAATATGTGCCCATCACCTTGAGGAGAAAAAGACATTTCGATGCGATATTGTTCGTTCAAATGAAAATCTTTTATAACCATATTAGCGTTTTCAAAAAGCAATCCTTTATCCTCAACGACATTTTTACTTTGGATGACATAGTGATTGGTGTTATCACGAGCACTAACTCTATCGATATCTAAAACGGCAATCTCTTGAATGGCAAATGACACTCTTTTAGAAGATTTGACATAATAGTCATTTAGACCGATCAATTTGCCAAAAAAACCTTTGACACTCACGTGATCTTCAATGACGATATCAGAACCTATCGAAATGTCATCGATTATGATGTCTTCATCATTAATTTTTAACAATTTTTCGACATCGCTAGCGAGCACTATCTCTTCGTTTTTCAAACTGTTTAACACGTTACTATTGATGTTATCCAATTTATTTTTTTGATATAGAAGTTGAGACGACTCGACGACAAAGGCACCGAAGAGGACTAAAAGAGGCAAAAAGAGAATGAATAGTACCAAAGCTTGACCTTTTTCATCTCTCATAATTGACAACCCTTTCAATCTTTACGTGATAGGGATCACCAATTATCTTATCCAAGCCCGGAGTTACCAAACTGACCTTTTTAGTGACGCCAACAGTTAAAGTATTATTCTTTTGAACGAGTGATAAGTCGACATCATCATACCCCAAATCGACGATATAATCTTTTAGTTGAGAATAATCCTGAGTTTCAGAATATTTATTGATGACAATGGTCGTCAAAGATTCCAAACGATTATTTTCTAAAATAATACGTCCTAAATCGACAAAAGAAAAAATAAGCATGATTAGTACTGGTAAAATCATAACGAATTCGATTAATGCTTGACCACTCTGCTTATTTTTCATCTAATCAACCCTTCCTATTGTCATAATAATTATAACATATCAAAAAAAAGAAAGTATAGACTTTTTACTTTCTTTTTGATAAACATATCAAATTAGGCATCATGAAGATTAATTTTGTTAAATTCCGTGGTGGAATCGTCGATGAATAGTTCTTTTTCACGCAATTGATAATTGGTCGTCAACAATTCACCCACATCACGATTTAGTCCCAAAAAATCTTCTTGGTGGAACGTGGTCGTGAACAAGTTTAATAACTTTTTCTCATCGATTGGTGGAGAATGTTTAATTCTCTCATAAATCTCATCATATTTAATTCCAAAAACCTCCTCCAGTTTTTGTTTATCTAAAAGATTGATATGGCGTAAAGAAAAATCTAGGGAATCGGACCCTAAAAGTGATAACGTCCCCCACAGTTTATCATTGCTCGTCGTCTTTTCCATCCTTTTTAAATCGACGGCAAAAAAATTATAATTGACTTTGCGAATGGCATCGCTCTTATAGACATTTTTAGGAATGGAATCGCTGAACGGATCAAAAACGTAGATGCCATCGACACCATATTTATTATCTCTTATATCAACCAAAACGACATTTTCCACTCTTTCGCGCATAATCTGTCCAACATATGACGAAATTCCCACTCTCTTTAAAAGTTCTTCCAAAAGGAGACTGTAACCTGAGTTATCAGTACAACGGTTTTGAACTATTTCTGGCAATCTATCACTTCGATTGGCATCATATTCTAACAGTTTGACAAAATCGTAAACTTCTTTTACCTTTTCTAATTGACTCATATCATCATCGATACAAGACAAAACGATTTCCACATATTCTTCCATGAGGCGATAATTGGGCACAGTAGTTAACATATAACTCTCATCTTTGATGTGATAAGCAATATTCCAAGTATCAGGATTGTCATATGGCATTGAGAGAATCTTTTTAACTTCTTCTTCACTGTTGTGACGCAAAATCAATTTTTCGATTTTTTTATCATCACACATTGGGGATAATTCTAAAAGATGTTTGACATTTTCAATATCGCTGATGTCAGTACCATCTTTAAAAGTTATTTGTAGTAAAGTATTGATCGAAAAGATGATATTTTTCACTTCTTCTAAGTCTTTAGGTGAAAGGTGTGTACGAAAATCGAGGTTAGTAACTCCGACATATTTCAAAGCCTCATCATCAATTCGTTCCAAATCTGTTTCAAAATTGTTATACAACCATTTCACCCCCAAACTAGTAAAATATTGTCTATTTGATCATTTTTGTTCCCTTTATTCCTTTAGTTCCCTTCAAACCTTTTAAAGTACCATTATAACCACTCAAGATATTGGTCTCAAAAGAATGAGTCTTATTCATTCTCTTTTTATAATCTTTGATGGCAACATTTATCAACTCATCCAACAATTCCGTATAGTCTTTGCCAACTGGCTCCCACAAATAAAACGCTAGAGAACCAGGAATGGTATTGACTTCATTGATATAAATTTTCTTTTTCTTTGAATCGATTAAAAAGTCGATACGGACATCCCCGCTCAAGTTCAAAGCTTTAAAAGCTTTGACAGCGATATCTTTAACTTCATTGGTCAATTTATCACCGATGTCAGCTGGAATCTTACGACTGGCTGAAAGCATACCTTTGCTAGCGCTAGACTTCTTGATACCACCAATGTATTTATCGTCGTAAGTGAGCAAATCATTACCCGTCAACACTTGTTCGATCACACTCGTATCTTGGCTGTCATGATTACCGACGACACTGACGTTCACTTCAACTAAGTTTTCAATCACTTCTTCAACCAAAATTTTATTATCATATTGAATGGCATCTTCAATTGCTTCAACTAATTCGTTGCGCTTATGCACTACATTGATTCCGACACTACTTCCCAATGTAGCTGGTTTGACGATGACCGGATATTTTATCTTTTCAACTTTCTTAATTATTTCCTCGGGATTCTCTTCATATTCGCTATCAAAGAACCACGTGTATTCAGGTATTGGCAATTTTTCACTATTCCAAATCTGTTTTTGAAAAATTTTATCTTGACCAATAGCCGCAGGACAGACGTCACAACCGACAAATGGAATGCCAATCGTTTTCAAATATCCTTGTAGACCACCATCTTCAACATTGGTTCCATGAACGATTGGAAAAGCAATATCTATCTCTTTGACAGTACTTCTGAAAAAGCCCTTGCTCTGCAAGATATAACTTCCATGTCTTTTATACAAAACGACGTTTTTAGCATATTTCTTTAAAAGATGCATATCTTGGAACGTCTCTATTTCTTTTAGAAACTCTCCAGTATACCATTCTCCTTCTTTATTGATGTAGATGGGAACAACTTCATATTTTTCACTATCCATCTTATTCATTGCTTGAACTGCTGAAATGATACTCACTTCATGTTCAACGCTTTCTCCACCAAAAATAACACCGACTCTTATCATTTAAATCATCTCCTACTTTTCATTATATGTGTCAGGCAAATCATTTTCAAAAAGAGCATAAATCTTTTCTTTTGACTGCATTTTGTTCAAGATACTATATGCCTCACGCACATCATTTATAATCTTTATATTTTTAGAATTGTATTTACTACTTTTCAATCCCTTCATGATTGGCTCAGTCTGTTTTTCACCGACTAGAATGACCATATCAGCAACTTTAGCTATTTGTTTACCAAACTCTTCATTATAATATTTTTCTTTTTCTCCCAATTCGATCATCCCAGGAGTTACCACTACCTTTTTACCAGCCATCATATTTAGGACATCGAGGGCAGCTTTCGCTCCGACTGGATTAGAGTTATAGGCATCATCCAATTGATAAAACTTTTTGAAATCGCGCAATTGTAAACGATGTTCAACCACTTTTATCTTTTTGACTGCTTGTTGAAGTTTAGGTATTTCAATACCGAACTCACGGCCGAGAGCTAAGGCTGAAATGATGTTATAAACATTGTGCTTTCCCAATAATTTAGTGCGGAAAGAATACTTTTTCCCATCGTTTTTGAAGCGGCAATCAAAACTAGTTCCTTCATTGTCACACTTGATATTCATCGCCTTGACATCGACATCATCTTCAGTATCGATTCCCACCCAAAGAATCTTGCAGTGTTTTTTATTTTTGAATTTGTACTCTTTCTGTTTTGGATCATCGCGATTCAAAACACCGACACCTTTAGTTGGAAGATATTCGATCAATTCCATCTTGCCCTCTTGGATATTTTTTTCACTTCCAAAAGTTTCTAAATGAGCCGTACCAATCGTCGTAATTATGCCATATTGCGGATTGACGAGTTTGCACAAATTATTGATTTCGTCTTTGACATATGCTCCCATCTCAGCGATAAAGCACTCATCAAATTTGGTCAATTTATTATTGATAGTAATCATTATTCCATTAAAAGTATTTATGCTCTTATCAGTTGCTAACGTATTATACTTTTCTTTTAAAACTTCTGACAAAATATTTTTACAACTGGTTTTGCCATAACTTCCCGTTATACCTATCACTTTTAAGTTTGGCATGCTAGATAATTTTTGTTTTGCCATTTTTTCAAAATGTCTATAGATCAATTTCTCCATGGGCGTATTAATCAATAGCGCTAGATAAATGATATAGTAATTGAATAAAACCATGAGCGCTAACACCAATAGAAAATCACCGACACTATAACGCCATATCAATCCCAATACGACAGGAATTAAATAGATGATAAAAGTAGTAACCATTAGACGTTTTATGCGACTAGTAACGACTAAAGGCTTTTTATTTTGATCATTCTTCTGGGCTCTTCTATCCATCAAAAGAGCAATCACATATAGCACGATGGTCAAAAAGACAAAGTAGAAATACACATACGTACCAAAGGTAATGCTTAAGAAAATGATGAAAATAAGTCCATAAATTTCTATGCTTTTAAAACTTTCTTTAATATTTTTATTGATCCAATGCAAATAGCGGTTATTTTCATTATAGAGATTCTGTTGAAGCATTTGTAAACTCTTTTTGTTCTTGATACTAGTAAAAATTAACAGAACGACCATAATTAAATAAGCACAACCATAGGCTATATTTAATATGACATCTTCCATAATAACCCTCCTATACAAAGTTCTTAATTATTTTGACTACTTGATCAATATTTTCTAAGTAGGCATAATGACTAGAGTTGGGAAAGACGATTAAGGCAGCATCTTTGATGATCTTTTCCAAATCACGCGCATTTTCAACTGGTTCTTCCAAATCGTTATCACCCCATATCAACAGGGTTGGACACTCTATTTTTTTCGCACAATCCGACAAATCCGTATTGACCGTTTTGACTAAGACTTGGCGCATCATTTCACTGGCTTGACGATAATCGCGACTGCCGATATGCCTTTTGGCAAAATTTTCCATTTTATTCAAACCGGGAACTCTCTTCAAAACTTTTAAAGTTTGCACTTTTAAGTTCGGTTTTTCTTCTTTTTTGATACAAGGGCTACCGAATAAAATCAATTTCTCAACGGGATTGCGAGAAGCGTACATGATGGCGATGCGACCACCAAACGAATGACCGACTAGACTGACATGGCGCAATTTTAACTCGTGTACAATCGTTTCAACAACTTCACAATAATCTTCGATGGAATAGGCTTCTTTAGGTTCTTCACTCTGACCAAATCCTGGCAAATCGATGATGGTCAGACGATATTCATCCATCAATCTATCTCCAAGGAATTTCATCATTTTAATATTTTGACCCCATCCATGAAGTAGAACAATATCTTTGCCCTTACCATATTGTATGTAATTGACGTCTCTATCTTTAATGTTTATTTTCATACTTACACCCATATTAATTATAATAAAAAAAAGACTAAAACACAATTTTTTTAGGCTTTTTTTATCATTTTATTTCAAATTAGAGAATCGCGAATAAACACGTTGACATTCATATCGATATAAACGTCAACTTTGGCAGGAGCTACTATTTTGATGAAGCCCAACCCATCGACTACCAAATCCTGATGAAAACTGACGTCATAAGTGCTTTTAGAAGTATCTTTTAACAGTTCGCATTTACTGGCATTATATCTTTTGATCTTTAGATCATTGGAAACAAAAATGGTAAAACTGTTTTTATCTCCCTCCAAATAATCGATGCGCATCACATTGCCGATGACGAGGCATTGACCAGATCGAATTTGATAAGTTTTCGGTTTGATCTCTTTTTTGGGATTGATCATTTTGATCAGTGATGAATCGACATAATTGGTAATGTTACCGCGATCAATGAGACCTGGTGTATCGATAATGGTCAAATCATCTTTGAGTTTTACTGACACCTTATCAAGGGTTGTGGATGGCATCGGAGATATCGTCAAAGAACTGGGATAGACAGAATAATTTTTCATCAATTTGTTGATGAGACTGCTCTTACCGACATTAGTATTACCAACGACATATACTTCATCACTCTTTTTACATTTATTGATCAAAGCCATCAATTCATCCAAATGATAGTTTTTCTCACAACTTATGACTATCATCTTCTCAGAACTGAATCCCATCTTTTTTAAATAGCCCAAAAGTTTAACATCTTTAATGCTCTTGGGTAAGACATCTCTCTTGTTTAAGACCACTATCATCGGGTTTGTGATATAATCTCTAATCTTCAAAATATTTTCATCTATGTTCAAACAATCGATGACATAGAGAACTAAATCGCCAGTTGAAGAGATCTGTTTTAAAATCTTTATGTATTCTTCATTCGATTTGGCAACAATCTGATATTCACCATAATTTTTCATGCGAAAACAGCGTAGACAAATATCATTTTCAAGAGAAGTGGTATAACCGTCTTGGGCCATATTTTCCTCTTGTAGTTTGACACCACAACCGATACAAAATTTATCACTCATAGTATTCTCCTCGTTTCCAAATTCCTTTTTTCGTCATTCTCTTCATCAACTTTCGTTCGATCAAACGATTGAGACTCGTCACTTTTAAATCCTTTTTCCCAAGAGGATCGACCAAAATAGTATGACAACCGAAACGCTTTCCACCAAGGACATCAGTCAACAATTGATCCCCTATTATGCACATCTCATCTCTTCGATAATTACCCATCTTTTCAATCGTTTTAAAACCTTTAGATAGCGGTTTTAATGCAAAAGCCACAAAACGGGAATCAAAATTGCTACAAAATTTGGCAATGCGCTTCTGACTATTGTTAGATATGATGTAAGTGTCAAAACGTTCATTCAATTTCTTCATCAAATCGATAACTTTTTGAGGTGGTACTCCTTCATCAATTAATGCCAAAGTATTATCTAAATCAAACATTAGACATCTGATCTTTTGATTATATAGTCCATCATAATTTATATCATGAATGCTGGGATAATAACTATTGGGTCTAAACTTTTCCATAAGTCCTCCATAAAAAGATAGAAATAAACCAATGTTTATTTCTACTTTAAATTTAATTCTTCATCAGTCAATTCTTTAGTCGTCGAATATTCGTCATCATCATCTTCGATTTCCACTTCTACTTCTTCATATTCATCTTCATAGATGGAAAATCTCTTTTTCTTTTTAGGTCTTTCATCTTCAACAATTGGAACAGCACTTCGTGAAGCAGGTTCCTTTTTCTTCTCTTTTACGACAACTTTTGTCTTATATTGACTATTTTTCTTTCCCTTGTTCGTAGGATGTTTCTTTTTGATGGCAACAACGATTATTATAGCAATGACGACAACGATCAAGAATAGTTCAAGTACTAAGAAGAAACTGATGCGATTATCTTTGACCACCGTAATAGTATATTCACTCGATTCACCATCAATACCAGTTACTGTAATAGTTATCTCATCACCGACTTTTAATTTAGAAAGAGCGGTACTATCATTATTAATATCTGGTTCCATAGTGGCATAAGCTTCATCACTTTCAGCCATCAAAGTGTAGTAAATGTGTAAATTTTTAAACTTATTTTTATTATAAGTAATCTCATAACGATTATTGTTGCGATCGAATTCGATATTATATCCTTTTACAGATAAAGTTTTTAATTTTTTATTGATGACGTTATCAACGTTATTGATGACGAGAGTGTAAGTAGCAGTATCACCTTTTTCAGAAGTTACTACAATCGTATAAGTATTTTCACCGATGACGATCGTCTTCGATTTATTGACTGCCACTTTAGCTTTTTCATCATTAGCAATTCCAACGACGTCAGCAACACTTGCCTTGTACTGTTTAATCGTATATTTATAAGTAGTACTCTTGAAGTCTTTTAAAGGTTCTCCATTGACAGTAATAGAAGATAGAGTTGCATCCGTACTGCGCGTATCTTCACGTGTAATGTTCAACTTATAGGTCTTTTCACTACCACTTTCACTTACGACAATGACGTTGAAAGTATTGGCTCCATAGTTCAAACTGACTGTGCGATTACCACTTCCAGATTTCAAAGTCGCTTTTGAAGAATTTGTCGTTGCGGCAATCTTAGCTGATGAGACATCTGATTCAACAGTGATATCGTATTCTGTTTTGTTGGAAGAAAAGCCCTCGACACTCTTACTATTGACCTTTAAAGAACTCAACGTATTATCAGTCGATTTGATGTTCAACTTTTTTTGCATATCATCAAGAGACTGATCCGTCGTCGGAGCATCAGGTGCTTCTTCATCAGTTTTTAAACGATATTTAGAAACGGTCAAAGAGATGGTAGCTGAATTGGATTTCAATTCTGATTTAACTTTAAAAACTAGTGTAGCAACGGTAAATTTACCCGTGTCACCACTCGTCTTTTCATACGTTATCGTCTTTCCAGAACTTCCACCTTCCGTATTACCTTTCCATCCCGTTCCCGGTTCGATAGCTGTCAATGTCAAAACTTGACTATCAAAAGTGACAGTCGTCGTAAAATAATTGACTAGATCATCTTTGTTATCATTGTTCAACACGATGGCATACTTAACTGTTCCACCTGGCGCTACTGATGACTCACCACTCAAGGACATGTTAACACTGGCATCAACTCTTAGAGATGGCAATATCATAAAAGTAAATAAACCTATTAAAAACCCCCACATTCCTATTCTCTTATTCCTATTCATATAAAAAACTCCTTAATTATTTACACCATGCGTCACCATTGGTGTCGTCATATCTATTTTATCAAAAACATAGCCATTTTCAAGTCCATAATCAATAATTCGTTCAAGAGCATCAACCGTTTTCTTATTATTGGCAAAATCGTGCATCAAGACGACGTTACTTCTCGACTTGCTCAAACCGTTAATGACGTTTTTATAAACTTTATCACTCGTCTTCACGTCGCCAGCATCACCACTACTGACATTCCAATCGAAATAGTGGAAACCGCGATCTCTCACCTCTTTGACCAAAGTCGTCATAATGCCTTTTTTGTAACGACGACTGATCGTGTTACTACTTCCGCCTGGAAAGCGCGATATATAGGACTTGACACCAGTAATTTTTTCAACTTTATCCTGAATTTTGGTCAAATCTTTAAAATAAGCATCGACAGAAGCATAGACTTTATCGTATTTATGGGTGTAACTGTGAAGCGCTACCGTATGTCCTTCATCATATTCTTGCTTGATCAAATAATCGAGACTCGCGTCATGATTGATGACGAAGAAAGTAGCTTTGACTTTCTTCTTCTTCAAAATTTCTAATATTTTAGGAGTTGAAGTAGCGGAAGGTCCATCATCAAAAGTCAAATAGATGACACCCTTACTCGAAGTGTTGCTCGCAACGCGAACCGTTCGCTTTAACGAAGTGCTATTGCCACTTTCATCAGTCGCAGTATACGTAAGAGTATAAGTACCAACTTTTTTATTATCCACTTTACCATCGACTTTAACTTCGACCTTTTCAGTACAATTGTCACTCACTTCATAACCAGGTTCGTTATAAGTACTGCCGACTAAAACGACCATATTAGTCGATCCCTTAAGAGTCAATTTCGGTTTTTCGACATCTTGGCGTTTCAAAAAGCGACGGATGGTCACCGAATTATTACTAGTGTCTTTAACGGTATAGAAAATGATGTCATCTTCACGTTCTACCACGACTTTATCAGTCAAATCGCCATCATAATTATCCGTTGCTTCATAACCTTCTTCTTGATATTCTCCATCGTCACACACGTTGACTGTCTCTGAACCGACGAGAGTAATAGTTGGCGATATTTCATCAACTACTTCGACAATACGCGTTCGACTAACTTTGATATTTCCCAAAATTTTCGTCTCATATTTTATTTTATAAGTACCAACTTTACTACTATTGACTTCACCAATGACTTTGATGGCGCTAGAAGGTTTAAAAAAGTTCATCTCGGCACCACTTTCGTGATATTCAGCATTTAGTGCTAAATGGACAACCTTTTGACCATTTAATTTAATTGAATAGTGTAAAAGTGCAAAAACACCTAGTATAAAAATAGTCAATATTATGGTAACTATCATAGTTATTTTGATAACCTTTTTAGACATTCTCACACCACCTAAATTATATAATAATTATAGTTTTTTTTTGAAAATTTGTAAAGATGGTTAAAAGAAAAGCCAGCGCCGATGATAATGGCCTAGCTAATCATTTTTTCACATTGTTATCTTTGATGAATTCACGAAAAATTTTGGTGAGAGCCCTTTTTTCAATGCGCGAGACATAACTGCGCGATATGTTCAATTCTTTAGCGATGGCCTTTTGCGTCTGTTCGACGCTATTGTCCAATCCATAACGCTTAACGATTATTTCTCTTTCGCGATCATTTAAAATATCGAGATATTGTTTGAGTAACTTGATATTATCTTTCGTTTGAATATCATCGATGAAATCAGGACTGGGCAATTTTAAAACATCCATCACCGTTATTTCATTTCCATCTTTATCAAAACCGATCGGTTCGTTCAAAGATATATTTTTTTCATTTTTATTATTGCTGCGAAAAAACATCAGAATCTCATTTTCGATACATCTGGCACAATAAGTCGTAATTTTGGTTCCGTGTTTAGGGGAATAGGAATCGACTCCCTTGATGAGACCAATTGTCCCAATACTGATCAAATCGTCTTGATCAATTTTTTTACTATCAAACTTTTTGACGATATGGGCTACTAAGCGCAAATTGTGCTCAATCAATTTATTCCTTGCTTCCTTATCACCCATTTGTAATAGTTTGATATACTTCTCTTCTTCTTCACTCGACAACGGTTCATAAAAGACACTATTAGAATAACTCCCCGTAAACATAAAAAATGTTTTTAAAAGATCCAACAACTTAAAAAACATACAATCAACCTCAATTAATTGTATGTCTCTTTTCTCATTTTAGATATCTAAATATTATTTCACATCATTTTAATATGAAACGTCAGCTTGTCTGTCAACAATAGTAGCGTCACCTTTTAACCAGTTTTGACTACCGCAGCTAACTGTGTAGACATTGACAGCACTGTCATCTCTTGTCTTTTCATCTTTTAGACTTAGAGTATCACCATTTAAAACTAATTCAAATTCTTTATCATAATACTTGCTAGTATCTTTTAAAGTGATTGTCTTAGCTCCATCTTTTTCTTCAACAGTATAAGTACCATTGATAGTTTTGTAACCAGTACAGAAATTTGATTGTCTAGTAAATGTTCCATCTTCTTTCAATTCATAGAAGTCGTTGTAATAACTTATTGCTCCATCATAAGCTGCATAATACATACCTGCAACACTCTTAGTAACTTCAGTAACTTTTCCTCCCGTCTCTCCATCTTTTGATTTAGGACCACATCCAGTAACTAACAACATCAATACAGGTATTAAAACAAGTAGTAAATATTTTTTCATAATTTAACCTCATCGCTTTCTTCAACATTTTATTTTATTTAACGCTGACAACATTCGGATTTTTTCCACAAATAGAAATAGTATCCATTTGTATCATCCTCCACATATTTTAATTCTAACATAATTTTTCAATTGTGAATACCCATATTTTTCAAATTGACAATATTTGTCAATTAAATATTTGATCGTTCTTGCAATTTCGTGATGACTTCATAATCAGAATATTTTAAATATTCATCCCCAACAGCCATATACTGATCTCTTCCCTTGCCAGCTATCAACACTATATCGTCCGTTTGAGCTAGTTCTAATGCTTTTTTTATAGCGCGTTCGCGATTTTCAATGACGAGATAATTTTCTTTGGTCAAGTCTTTCATGTCATCGATGATATCCGAAACTTTTTCAAAACGAGGATCATCCATCGTATAGATGACCAAATCGGATAACTCCTGAACGATTTGACCCATTCCGCGCCTTTTTTCTCTTTCTCGTCCCCCGGCGCTTCCCACCACGGTGATGATTCTCTTCTTCTTGATCGCATTTAAATAAGTCAAGATGCTTTTGAGTCCATTTTGGGTATGGGCATAATCTAAGACGACTTGGAAATTGGGAAAATCAAAAAATTCACATCGTCCAGCCACTTGGCCAATCATGGAAATGCGTTTTATGATGTCATCAAGAGAAAAGCCTAAACAGATCAAACTAGCTATGGCCGCCGTCAAATTATAGACGTTATACTCTCCTCTTAAAGTAGTATTTATATCGTAATCACGATTTTGGTAATTGATCGTCAGCATCGTACCATCTTCTTTTAAAACGTAATCTTTGATGATGAGATCGCTGTGAACGTTTCGACCATAGGTAAAAATATGACAGTCACAATTCTCCAAGAAGTTATCATAAAAACGGTCATCACGATTGAGGATGGCATATCCATCTTTTTTTATATTTTTGAACAGTTTAAGTTTGGAATCTATGTAGTTAGATAGCGTTTTGTGGACATTCAGATGGTCTTCACTGATGTTGGTCAAGATACCGACATCAAATTTTAAACCGCTGACGCGATTGTGCAGCAATCCTTCACTCGATACTTCCATACTGGCATATTTTAAGCCCTCCCGTTCAAACATGGCCAAGTATTTATATATCTGATGTAATGGCGGT